>CAZFZX010000038.1:0-24650 GCA_964523765.1 uncultured Enterobacteriaceae bacterium | reverse complement strand
GGTGTCCCGTTATTTCAGTGTTTCCAAAAGATCGTGGGTGTCCCGTTCTTTCTTTCCAAAAGATCGTGGGTGTCCCGTTCTTTTCGTTCTTTCAGTGGCAAAAAGATCGTGGGTGTCCCTTCTTTCCCGGATTGAAGGACGCGTTCGAAGAGAAAAACAGACGTCCGAACGAAAGCCAGACTCGATCGCGAGCGATCGAGTCTGACTTGATTGAATGGAATCGCGGGGACGCGTCGCTCAGCCGACGACCTTCGGCCAGATCTCCTGGCGCAGCTGTTTCAGGTCGTCGATGCTCTTCGCCGTCGGCACGCCGCTGAAAGGCGGCCACAGCATCGGTAGGGTCAGGCCGGCTTCCTGATATCTCTTCAGATTATCCGTGATCTGCGCGGCGGTTCCAATGAGGTTGTTAGTGGCCTTGCCCTGATCTGACTGGTCCGTCTTCTCCTTCGTGATTTCGAAGGGGATCATGCTCGAAATCGTCAGATTGTCCATGAGATCGATATGGTCGATCTTCTCGAGTTCACCGGCGATGGCCGCCCGCCACTCTTTGATGGCCGCGGGGGTATCCATGACGCCGATCCAACCCGCGAGGTCGTATTCGGCGATCCGCTTCGCCGTCGTCGCGGGCTTCAGTAGCCCCCCGAAATAGATCGGCGGGCACGGTTTCTGCACGGGTTTGGCGCCAAAACCGCATTTCTGGAACGAGGTGAACTCGCCCTCGTATTCGAATAGGTCATTCGTCCAGATCCCCCGCATGACCTCGATGGTCTCGCGCACGTGTTTATTCTTTTTGCTGAAGATGTGCGACGCACTCGCGGCTTGGAACTCTTCCGGCATCCAACCGGTGCCGACCCCGACGTTGATACGGCCTTCCGCAAGCTGATCCCAGGTGGCGATCTCGGCGGCCATGACACCAGGCGCCCGGAACGGCGTCACGATAATACTCACACCGAGTCTGACCTTCTTCGTGATAGCGGCGAGATAAGGGATCAGCGGCAGACCCTGGAGCCATTGCCCTCTGGACTTGACTGGCAGCGCCTTGGGGAAATCCGGCATGCCGCCAAACGCTTTCTGCAGTCCCTCGCTGTCCGATGCCTCCGGGACGACGACACGGTCCAAGGTCCAGATGGAATCGAAATCGAGCTCTTCGCAGACGTTCGCCAAATCAACGAGCTCCTTGACGGTGAACTCGTCTCGGAAGTTCGGCATGTAAAGTGAAAGTTTCATGAAAGGCATCCTCCGTTTATTTGTCCGCGGCATTCGGTATTCTTCTCGGGCTTTCGGCCTTTAAACAAGGCCGTCCTCATCCGCAGCGGTCGATCCCCCGCGCTCGTGAAGAGCCGCCAGTTTAACTTCGCCGCTCTCCTAGCGCGCTACATTGTTGCAGATCAAGGATCCGGTCGCTGCGTTACTTGCGAGAATACCACGTGCGTTTATCGTGCATATCGGCTGGCGCGTAGCTTAGCTTACCCGGGCAGGTATGTATCCTGCCAGAGCCCGCACCAGACCACAGTTGTAAGGAGGGCACTCCACGGCCATCTCAGCGTATTCTAGGTGGTCGCTGACATGCGTGCGGGCCCCGCCATTATCGGCAAAGCCGCGGTCAACCCGCCGTCGACGGCCGGTGCTTGCTGTTGGAGCGAAAACCCCTTTGTAGCGAGTGAGGCTGATGCGTGCGAGGCGGTCGATACGGCCGAATCCGGGCGTGCCGAGATCCTGGCGCGGTTGTTTGGGTTAGGGCAACGAGGTGATGCCGACTGCCTGGAGATACGAAGGTCCTCGGTCTGGAGAAGTCCCAATGGGATACCTCGGTCCAGCAGGTCGAGCAACGGATCTGGCGCCGCCGCGTCGCTCAGCGCCAGATCCCGACCGTAAAGGGCAAATGGTTCTCCGTGCGCCGCCTCATGCGGGGAGCGGTTTCGCCTGTCGGATCCGCGGTCACCGTTGACCGCCGAAATCCGGGTCCGCTTGTATTTTGTGGCGACGATCATGGTGTGTTCAAGAATGCCGTCGTAGTGCGAGATGTCGCTGAATCCGCTCTGTTTGAGCAAGTGTTCGTGTACTTTGAATGACCACGCCGTACCTTCCCCGGAGGCTGTTGAGAGAAAATATAAAGAGAGCTTCGCCGCCTCAATGCCACCGGTTTCGAGGTCATTGGCTGCTGGGGACCATATGATGAGCTTGCCCTTGTCGGGCAAATAATCGGAGGCCTTCTTGTAGAGTTCGGCGACAGTATCTTCAGAAAAGATCTCCGCCAGATGCGCCATCAAAACGCCGTCACACGACCCCGGGAACGGATCGCTAAACATGTCGCCGGCCATGAAGCTGATGCGATCGCTCAATCCTTGTTCGTCCACATACCGGCGACCTATGTCGCAGCCCTGGGGCAATTCGATGACCGTGGCACGAAGATCCGGGAATTTCTTGCACAACCTGCTTGCGTTACTACCGTTACCTCCTCCGACATCGAGAAGCTCGTGGATCTGCGAGAATTCTGATAGTTGATCCAGACTATAGTTGACGCTCGAATAGAAACAGAGAGCATCCTGAAATAGCTGTTCCATTTCCGGGTATTGGCCAAGGCGTTCGTAGAGCGTCGCGCCATCACCGGGAAACTCTTTGTCCAGCGCCGTATTGCGCTCATCTCTGAGACATTGCGTAAGGTGCATCCCGCAACGTTCCATTATCTTACTCGTCAGTAAGACGAAAGGTGTTGCACAGTTGCGAGATCCCGCTACCAACGTCTTGGCGGCGATATCGGAGTTGCGATAACCGAAGGTGCCGTCATCCCGCTCCACCAGGCCGACTGCACAACACGCCAACAGAAGCGTTCGCGCGCTATGCGCGGACAGCGAGAGATCCGCCTGTATCTGATCCCTGCTCGCACCGGGGTTATTGGACAGGAAAGTAAAGAGGTCGAGCTCACACGCGGCAGTAAGTGTCTGGGTGTAGACATAGCCATTCATGATCGCAAACAGTTTTTCCCACTCTTGATTGGTGACTTCAGACATGATCTCCTCTCCTCTTCTAAGTCCTTACCGAACAAGCCCCGTCTAACAGACGAGGGGGTCGATAACGCTGACCAAATTCGACTCGCGCGTGTTATCCGAAACCACCGTCTTCAGACGATGGTGCTTCATCCTCGCATCCCCGGAAACCCGCCGTTTTCAGACGGCGGTTGCAGAATAAACCTCACGCGATCCCTGACGGGGCTTCGCGCGTGCCGACACACACCTGCGTGCCGGTCTTCAGGGCTTCGCGACAGCATCCCATGCCCATCAATCATTGCTTTTGTTCCTGCCCCCATCCATATATACGCTACCCCAGTCGTGCATCGCCCAAAGAACGGGGTCAAGGGTTTTGCCGAGTTTGGTCAATGAGTATTCGGTTTTCGGGGGGACTTCGGCATAGACTTTCCGGCTTACAACCCCGTCTGCCTCGAGTTCACGCAGTTGTGAGGTGAGCATCCGCTGCGTGATCTTCGGTATCAAGCGGCGCAATTCGTTAAAGCGTTTTGTCCCGTCGATCAGGTGATGGATTATCAGGCATTTCCATTTGCCCCCGATGACGTCCACGGTGGCTTCCACCGGACAGTTATATTCGGGATCGCTCGTCAACCGTGCTTTATTCATGGGCGTTAATTAAGCAGTCAAGTATACAATATATACCTAGGCACTATTTTGTGCGTACTTACGCTAAATGCATGCGTGACTATATTTGGCTTTAACTGGCGGCGCAAGCAGTACGCGGCCTTCGATCGCCCGCGCAAGTTCGCGAACTGAGCGCCGCGTGGCCCGTATCACCCGCGCACGGTGCGCTGTTCGGAGCGAATACGCCCTGACAAATGCACCCGGAGTGAATTTGGCCGCACGCAATGCGCCCGGAGGGGACGCGCCATGAATGCTGAGCGACCAACCGGGTCGACCCTTCGAAGGTCGGTGGCGTCGGACTCCAATGAAACGCCGCCATTTCCGCTGTCGGTCGGTCGCCGCACTTTGCAGTGCTGCATAGGCGCGACTGCTGTCGGGTGCAGAAGCCGACGCCGGCGATTCAAGCCGCGGTCAACCCGCCGTCGACGGCCAGTGCTTGTCCGGTTACGAACGATGCCCGATCGGAGCACAGCCACACTGCAGCTTCGCCAACCTCTTCTGGCTTACCCAACCGTCTCATCGGCTCATAATCGATCAGTAGCTGCTCGATTTCGGGCTGCTCGTTGATCACACCATCGAGCATCGGCGTGCTGATGGCCCCGGGACACACGGCGTTTACGCGAATGGCACGAGTCGCATATTCGAGCGCGACGGTTCGGGTCATGCCGATGACGGCATGTTTGGATGCTGCATAGCCGGAAAGAGCTTCGACGCCGACCAGTCCCGCCGTCGAGGCATTGTTGACGATGGCACCGCCGCCTTGTTCCAGCAGTTGCCGGATCTCGTGTTTCATGCACAACCACACGCCCTTTTGATTGACGCTGTAAAGACGTTCGAAATCGTCGAGCGTCAGTTTCGCGATGCGCCTCAGGTCTCCCCTGATACCGGCGTTGTTAAACGCACAGTCCAGGCGGCCGTATTGATCGACCGTACGAGCGATTAAAGTTTCTACTTCTTTTTCGTTCGCGACGTCACATGCCTGGAAAGTAGCGGTGCCGCCGCTATTTTCGACCAGCGCGACCGTTTCTTCGCCGCCCGTCACATTGACATCGGACACCATGACGCGGGCACCTTCGCGGGCAAAGATCTGTGCCGCGGCGCGGCCCATGCCTGAACCGCCACCGGTGATCAGCGCGGTTTTTCCTTCTGTTATTCCTCCCATCGAGTCTCTCCTATTGATCGAACCGCATGGCCGCCGGCTGGATTTCAGCCGAAGAAGCGGCCGTCAGTATCTGCGCTAAATACGCGTCCCAAAACATCGATCAGTTTTGGATTTACGGGCCGATTGCCGTGCCTCGTCGCCGTCATACCGGCCCCGGATCGAGTCCGGGGTGACGGTAGTTGGGGTAACGAGAAAAGCAAAGCATCTTTCGGAACGCCTATTTAGTCGTAGCCCTCACCGTCCCTTGAACTCTGGCGTGCGCTTTTCGAGAAACGCGGCCATGCCTTCCTTTTGGTCTTCTGAGTTGAAAACGATGGAGATGGAGTTGATCGAATAGTCGATTGCCGACTGCAGATCGGTATCCATCCATTGGTTGATAATGTTCTTTTGAATCGCCATGGCGACCGGGCTCCAACCGCTTAGCTTCTGTGCCAGTTCGTCTACTTCCCGGTCCAGGTCTCCTTCCGCTACTGCCCGGTTGATGAGACCGACTTGCTCCGCTTTCTTTCCGTCCCAGAAATCGGCGGTGAAACACAGCTCTTTCGTCCGGAAGATACCGATCGCCTGGGGCAAGATCCCGGCCTCGACGATCGACGCGATACCGATCCGCATATGCGGCAGGCCGTACCGGGATCCTTCGGTGCCGATGATCATGTCGCACGAAACGGCGAGTTCGAGTCCTGCCCCGAGGCACAGGCCGCGTACCTTGGCAATCACCGGCTTGTCCAGCATGCGCACTGCTTTGTCCGTCCGGTGGATGCGCTTACCGCTGGCACGTGCCCCCATGCCATCCTGGTTCACGGTTTCGTCGAGGTCGATGCCGGCACAAAACGCCTTTTCTCCCGCCCCCGTAATCACCGCTACGATAACTTCGTCGTCTTTTTCGATCACCCCGAGTGCGTCCTCGATCTCTTCGAGCATGACCGTGGTTAGCGCATTGTGGGCGTGCGGTCGGTTGAGCGTGATGGTCGCGACCCGACCTTCCTTTTCGTAGACGATATCTCGGTAAGCCATCTGAACTGCTCCTTGCTTAAACGTGGATGTCTGCACCGCCGCAGACGTTTAGGATCTGCCCGGTCACATAATTGGCATCGTCGGAAGCGAAGAAGACCACGGCGGGCGCGACGTCTTCCGGTGACGCGTAACGGTCGAGCACGATTTGTTTCCGATACTGATCGGCGAACCGCGGATCGTTGCGAATCGTTTCGGTCATACGCGTTTCGACCATGCCGAACGCGACGCAGTTGACGTTGATCCCATAGCGGCCCCATTCGCGGGCGGCACTCATCGTCACGCCGAGAACACCGGCTTTCGCGGCGGCGTAATTGATTTGCCCGATGGTCCCGCGCAAACCGGCGACCGAGGTCACGTTGACGATCTTGCCGTTACACAATGCGCCGCTGCTTTCGCGGGCCGCGGCCAGGAACTTGCGGCCGACAATCTGCGTGCAATTAAATACGCCCGTTAGATTTACAGCGGTCGCCGTCTCCCATTGCTCGGGGGTCATTTTTTCGATCATGGCCGGTATGCTCACGCCCGCGTTGTTGACGAGAATGTCTATGCCGCCGAAAGTGTCGATGGTCGCCGCGAGCGCTTGCTCGATCTGTTCTCTGTCGGTGACGTCCACCTGTACCGCTAAAGCGTCTCCGCCGGCGCTCCGAATCTCTTCGGCGACGGTTTCGGCGGGTTCTGAATCGAGGTCGCAAACGGAGAGTTTTGCGCCTTCTTTTGCAAAAGCACGTGCGATACCGGCACCGATGCCTCTGCCGGCCCCGGTCACGATCGTTACTTTTCCTTCTAATCGCATAATGTTTCTAACCTTCTCTTTTTGATGATTACGGCAACGCCTAAGCCGCCGCCGCCACAGAGTGCGACGAGACCATGCGTACCGTCGTGGATGCTGAGAGCATGGCACATCGAGACAATCAACCGCACGCCGGTAAAACCGGTCGGATGCCCGAGCGCAATGGCGCCGCCGTGTACATTCAGCTTCGTCCGGTCCCAGCCGATTACCTGTTCGTTCGCGAGCACTTGGGCGGCGAAAGCCTCGTTTACTTCGAGCAAATCCATGTCGTCCAACCGCGTGCCGGCCTTCTTCAATACTGCGGGAATGGCAAAAGCTGGACCCTCCAACATGTCCTCCGGAGCGAGACCCACCTGCACGTAAGCGGCCAGCGATGCGGCGGGCACCGTCCCGATTGCCGCCGCGTGCGCACGGGTAGTCATGACGAACGCGCCGGCGCCGTCGGTCACGCCCGAGGCCGTCGCCGGGGTTACGGTGCCGTCGGTTAACGCCGGTTTCAATTGCGACATCTTTTCGGTTGAGGTGTCCGCGCGGAAACACTCGTCCTTTTGGAACTGTATCGATGCCCGTGATTTGTTTGCCGGGAGTTCGATCGGGATGACCTCATCGTCGAACCAGCCTTGCTCCCATGCCGTTGCCGCTTTACGGTGGCTCTCGACGGCATAGGTTTCCTGCTGCTCGCGGGAAATTCCGAATTTCTGGGCTGTCCTTTCGGCGAGGCCCAGCGCGCTCAAACCCGACAGGGGCTCGACGGTCGAGAAGAAGTCGTCTTCGATCACGATGTTGCCGCTACGAAAGGTCTCCCAGCGGGCGTTGGGCAGAATGTGGGGGATCGTACTCATACTCTCCATGCCGCAGACGACGGCCGCGTCGATTTCCCCGAGTTGTACAGCCTGGGCGGCCTCGACAGTGGCGCGCAGGCCGGCCGGGCATGCCATATTGATCGTGTGCGCCGGTACGCGTGCAGGGATGCCGGCGAATACAGCAGCAGTTCGGCCCGGATTGGGGCCGTTGCCCGATTGGCGATTGTGGGCGACGAATACCTCACCGACATCTTCGGGCGGTAGCGTCGAACCGGCTACGGCGGCTTCGATCGCTTTGGCACCCAGTTCATAGACTTTGAAGTCGCGCAAGCTGCCGCCGAACCGACCGATTGGCAGGCGGCAGCCGCCGATGATGACGATATCGTTCAGGTTCATAGCCGCCAGCTCCCTTGCCTCTTTAAGCCCTTCCGATCTCGCCGCCCAGCCGATGCACCGAGAGCATCGCCGTGCCGATGTCCCCCGGGGCGACACGGTCCCCGACGCGGTGGAGTTCGGCGACGGACCCTTTGAGCGACCGGTACATTTCGTCGGCCGCCGCGCGTGCGGCGATCACGACGGTCGACCCGCTGAGGGACTCGATGGCGGTTGGCGCGTAAAGGTTGAACACATCGACTTCATCGGGCCTCATATGCGTAGCCCAAGAGTTTACCCGCATCGCTACACCCAGTTCGAGGGGGCGGGCATAGACGTGAGGAAAATTCATTTCTTCGACGAGTTTGGGACCGACCGTCGGCAAGCAAGCGACGAGTGTCACCTGCTTGCCTAGAACTGCGAGCCGCTCCGCCGATGTCGATCGGCTCGAACAGCAAGGGGTAGCTAGCGGACACAATTTACATTTCCAGGCGCGACCGGACGTCGGAAGCGAAAAGTTCGAGCGAGCGTGCCGCTTGAAGCGAGGTGACGCCCGGCAGGTCGAAACGGCAGAGGATTTGTCCCAGCCCGGTGTCGTGCTGTAGTTGCTTGATGTGGTGGAGTACCTCGGCGGGGGTTCCGGCGATGACGTTTTCGTCGACGCTCGCCTCGCTGCGTTCTGCGTCGTGGAGGTAGATACCGCGGGCGATGCTCAGGACAGTTTCGGAGCGGGCGCGCCCGGCCGCATCGAGGGCTCTCCAGAATGCGTTTGCCCGGTCGACGAGTTGCTCAAGCGTTGCACTTTCGGGAAGGATCGGAGAATACGCGTTGTTCGCGGCCAGTTCGGCGGCATCGTCGTCATCAGTGACCACGAATACCGGAGGGCGCGGGATCTGTGCCGGTTTTGGCAGCACGGATAGATAGTCGAAGGGTTGGTCGACTCGTTGCCACGGATCCACGTAAGGCGGGGCATATGGTTCCGCGACATAGCCGGCCCCGACCGCATTCGTTTCGCGCGGCAGCGTGTAATATTCTCCCCGGTAAGCGAATGCGTCACTGGTCCAGGCGTTGACGATGATGTCGAGCGCTTCGGTGAAACGAGGCATGCGTTCGGCTGCTTGGACACCGTAGCCGGCGCACTCCTCGGCGCTTGCACCCGGATCTGCGCCGAACAACAGGCGCCCCCCGGACATCACGTCCAGGACCGCCGCGTCTTCGGCGATCTTGACCGGATGTTCGAGCACGAGTTTCACCATCACGCCGAGCCTGATGCTTTCTGTTTCGGCGGCGAGTGCGCCGCCGAAAACCAGCGGCACCGGCTCTGGCGTTGCCGTGCCGAAGTGGCTTTCTCCGATCCAGACCGACGAGTAGCCTTGTTCCTCGGCCCGGCGGGCAGTAGCGATTTGGTCGTTGAAGCCGGCCGCGACGCTCGTCGCCGACGGATCCGGGCTCAGCAGTATTCCTAAGCGCATCAGACGGTGCTCCTTTGGAAATGCGGCATGATCCGCTCGGCGAACAAGCGCATGTGTTCGAGAATTGCGTCACTGCGGAAATTGGCTTCGACGAGGCGGGGGAAGAATACATCGCAGCCGAGCTCTTCGAATTGTTTGATCCGCGTTACCACCTGTTCTTCGGTGCCAATGACGAAACTGTCCAGGAGAAATTGGAAGATCGGGTGGTCGCGGGGTAGTTCGCGTACCGGCGTGCCGTCGGGCTCGCGGACGAAACCGAACGCGACCAATTGCTCCGAATATACCGGAACGATGTCCTCTTCGATGACGCGGTCGATGTCGGCCTGGCTTTCTCCAATCACCGTGTCGACAGCGATGCCGACTTTCTGCTGGCTTTCCGGAATTCCGGCTGCATGAGCCGCGGTCCTGTACTCGCCGATCAGCGTCTCGATCTGTTCGAGGGCCTGTCCGGTCCCGGCGGCGCAGTAACCGATACCGAGCCGGCCGGCCCGGCGCGCGGTCGCTGCTTGGGTACCGCCGGCGAGCCAGAACGGCGGGTGCGGCTTCTGTATGGGTTTCGGCGAAAGCGAAACTTCGGGGTATTGATAGAATTCGCCGGCGTGCGAAAACCGGTCCTCGGCGAACGCCGCGCGCAGCACTTCGATTTGTTCGGAGAATCGTGGGCCTCGACGCCGACGGTCGAGTTCGAAGCCGTTGAACTCCTCTGATCGATAGCCGTAACCGAAGCCCAAAGCGAGGCGCCCCCCGGATAGTTGATCGACGACCGCCATTTCTTCGGCCGCGCGTAGCGGATCCCGGAGCGGCAACAGCAGAGCCAGGGGCAGAATGGTGATGCGTTGCGTGCGACGTGCGATTGCCGCCAGGACTGGCATCAGCGACGGGCAGTAACCGTCGTACCAGAAATGATGCTCGGTTAAGGCAAACCCGCCGTAGCCGAGACGCTCTGCGGCGACCGCGTGTTTCAGCGTTTCCTCATACATCCAGGTAAAGGATCGGGGACAGGCCCTGGTGCTCTGCATCCCGTGAAGTCCCATCCAAAAGTCCATACCGTTCCTCAATTTTCCAGATCGAATAGTGCGATGGCTTGTTTTCGCAACTCGAATTTCTTTACTTTTCCTGAAGACGTCAGCGGGAAATCCCCGGCGGCGACGAAGCGCACGTATCTTGGTACCTTGTAGTTCGCCATGTGCTCCTCGCAGAAACGTATGATCTCCGCTTCGTCCAACTCCTCACCCCCGCGTTCAGCATAAACACATCCGACCTCTCCGAGTCGTTCGTCCGGGACGCCGAAGACTTGTGCCATCTTGATTTCCGGGTGCGTGTGCAGAACAGCCTCGATTTCGGCCGGGTAGGCGTTAAAACCGCCGACCACGTACATTTCCTTCAACCGCCCGGTGACACTGAGATAGCCGCCGGCGTCCATCACGCCTAAGTCGCCGGTGCGGAACCAGCCGTCGGCCGTTATCGTTTCTGCCGTTTTTTCCACGTCGTTGTAATAACCCTTGCCGACCGCCGATCCCGGATACACATCCTGGATCCAGATCTCACCTTGCTCCCCGGGCGGCAGCGACGCGAAAGATTTCGGATCGGTGATCTGTACCCGGCAATTGGGGAAGACGGTACCGACGGTGGTCGCCGTCTTCTCGATCGGGTCGTCCATCAGGGTCGAGGTCGACAAGCCTGCACACTCGCTCAAGCCGTAACAGTGGATCACCTGCTCAAATCCCATTTTGTCCCGCATGGCACGAATGGTTTCCGGCGGGCAGGGCGCCCCGCCCACGATCGCCATGCGTAAGGACTTCAGGTCGAATTCGGCAAGCTCCGGATGATTGAGCATCATGATGTACATCGTTGGTGCACCGGGGAACCACGATACTTTTTCTTCGTCGATGGCGGTAAGCGTCGTGTTCGGTGTGAAAGCGTCGTCGACGATGATGGTATTTCCGGCCAGGATGCTGAGTTGTGAACCGTAGGTGCAGCCGAAATTGGTGGCGAAGGGAACGCCTAGGTACAGGCGGTCCTCGGGCCGCAGATCGCTCCGGCGGATCCAATGGTGGAGTGCCGCCATGTTATTACGGTGCATCGACAGGCCGCCCTTGGGGAACCCGGTCGTACCCGATGTGAAGATGACGTTTCCGATGTCGAAGGGATTAACGGCGAGTTGGGCGCGGCCAAGGGCATCGTCGTCGCGCCAATCGAGACCCAAGGTCTTCACCTCATCGTATCCCCGCGCACCCGCCGGCCGCTGGTCGTCGGTTCCGAGGAACACCACCCGGTCGAGGCGCGGAAATCGGTGTGTCTTGAAACCGTCGGGAGCGGTGTCGAACAGTTCCGGCATCAGCACTTCGAGCCACGCCCGGGCGTCGATCTTTTCGCCGAGAAAGCTCGTCTCGACAATCAGGGTCGACGCGTCCGAGCGCTCGAGCGCTCGAGCGCGTAGCCTACTTCTTCGCGCGCGAACCGGGTGTGTATCGGTACCAGCGCGGCGCCCAATTCATAGACCGCGAATTGTGCGATCATCCATTCGGGTCGGTTGGCCATCCAGATGGCCACCTTGTCGCCGCGGCTAACGCCGAGCGACAGCAAACCACGGGCGAATTCCTGGACTCGTTCGTAGAACGCCTCATAGGTGAGGCGGCGGTCGCGATGGACGATCACCTCGCGGCCCGGGTTGCGCTCTGCCGTCTCGGCTAGAACCGCTCCCCACGTCCGGTTGGTGGATTCGTACCAATGCTCAATCATCAGCAACGGGTCCGATCGCGATACCGAGTTTGTTGCCGCGAATGACGCAATGGACGTCGCGACAAAAAACGCAGACGCAAGTATGAATTTAGACTATAGTATATTTTTTTGTTGGGCGCGGCTAGAGGCCTGCCGGACTTGGGACGTCCTAAAGTTCGACAGGCTCCTGGCACGGCGCTGATCCAACCCGGCAGGTGTCCGGGATCCCTAACTCCCGGAGAGCAATGTCATGGACGTACCGCAGGCCGAAAAGGAGCTGAAACTGTCGCGTCGCGAACGCAAGAAGCGGGCGCAGAAACAGGAGATCTACCAAGCTGCGTTTGCGCTGTTTAAGGAGCGGGGTTACGAAAACGCAACTATCGACATGATTGCCGAAGCCGCGGATATCGGCCGGGCAACTTTCTTCAATTACTACCCCGCCAAAGCCGATATTCTGCGCGAGATCGCCGACAGCGCCGTGCGTCATGCGAACGGTGTATTCGACGAGGAGTTCGGTGAAGGCGCCGGACCCGTGGTGGACAAAATCAAACGTAGCTTTACTCGCTTCGCTCGCATCGTCGAACGCGCGCCGGAGTATTATCAAACCGTCTTCCTGGAAGTGATGCGATCGCACACCGGGTCCGTCGACGACGAAACCGCGGCGCGCCCGAATCTAATCGAGGTGCTTACGACCCACCTTCGGGCCGAGCAGCAAAAAGGGGAACTCGACGCCGCGTTTGATCCAGGCCAATTATCGGAGATGCTCACCGGCATCTATATGTACACGATCCTCAACTTCGGGATGCGTAATTTTTCTTACTCGCTGGTCGAGCGTATCGAGAAAGCCGCGGAAATCTTCACCGCCGGTTGCGCGGCCGGGCCGAGCCAAGATTAGTCGGCTGGCGTGATGGAGGAAGCTACGCGTGAAATCTTTGCCGGGATCAGCGGCGTCGAGCGAACCGCTTTCTTCGCGCTTGCCTATGGGTCGCTCATCGTCTTCGTTGGTGGCTTAGGTGCGCGCATGTGGCAGTGGGCGCGCGGTCGAAAAGATCCGCGTTTAAAGGCGCGCCCGATCGGCGCTCGCATTCGCTACCTGTTGAAACATGGATTCCTGCAGCCTCGGGTGCGAAGGGCTTCGTCGGCGGGCTGGCTACACCTGCTGATTTTTTGGGGCTTTCTGGTTCTGTTTGTCGCAACGGAGTTGCTTACGGTCGAGATCGACACGCCGCTGAGTTTTTTCAGCGGCCCTTTTTACCTTCTCTTTTCACTTGCGACGGACCTCTTCGGTGTCGTGTTGCTGATCGGAGTCGGCGCCGGCGCCATTCGCCGCTACCTGATACGGCCGCCGCGTTTGCGCAATGCAGCCTATGGGTTGCCGCTGCTTCTCCTCGGTCTCTTAGCGGTCAGCGGCTTCCTGGTCGAGGGCCTGCGGATCGCTCATAGCGAGAGTGTCTGGTCGGCATGGTCGCCGGTCGGCAGCCTCGTCGCCAGGTTCGCCGCCGTGCTCGCCGATCCCCAGACGCTCCCCATCTGGCACCATCGAGCGTGGTGGGGCCACGCCGTTATTGCGTTCCTGTTCATCGGGCTGATCCCCTTCGGATCGATGCGCCATGCGATCGTCGCGCCGCTCAGCCTGTTATTGCGCAGCGATCGGCCGAGCGGCGCGTTATCTACGCCGTTTCGGCTTGAGGAGCTGCAATCGGGCGAAGCGTCTCGCGTACCGCCCGAAAACGAAACGGACTTCAGTTGGCGGCAATTGATGGCGCTCGATGCCTGTACCGAGTGTGGCCTGTGTGAGGAAAGCTGCCCGGCCTCAGCCGCTCGGCGGCCGCTCTCGCCGAAAGAGGTGGTAGTCGATTTGCGCGCGCGCGTTAACCGCTGGGGACAACGGTCGCCAACGCCGCTGGCCGAATTGATAGCGACGGCAGCCGCTTGGTCGTGCACGACTTGCGGCGTCTGTATCGAAGTCTGCCCGGTCGGCGTGCGGCATATCGAGTACCTGGTCGACGCGCGTCGGGCCGCGGTGATGAACGGCGGCGCGCCGCCGACTATGGCGAAGTCCCTAGAAGCGTTGAGTACGCGCGGCAATCCTTTCGGTATAGCGGCCGAACAGCGCCTCGCCTGGACCGCAAACCTCGCGCTTCCCACCACCGTCGAAATGGTCGACGACGCAACCGCTATCGACGTGTTGTATTGGGTCGGTTGCGCGGGCGCGTTCGACGAACATGGGCAGCGCATCGCCCGGTCGGTAGCCGAGTTGCTCGGGCGTGCCGGTGTCCGCTTCGCCGTGCTCGGTCCCGCCGAGCGTTGTACCGGCGATCCCGCCCGCCGGCTTGGAGAGGAAGGTCTGTTTCAAGAACTCGCGTGCGCGAACATTGCCAAGCTCGATGAATACGGGGTTAGCAAGATCCTGACCAGTTGTCCGCACTGCTTCAATATCATCAAGAACGAATACCCGGATTTCGGTGGAAACTATGAAGTCGTGCATCACTCCACCTATCTGGCTGAGTTGATCGAGGCGGGACGCTTGAACGTTAACTCCGTCGACCGCGGGGCGATCACCTATCACGATGCCTGTTATCTCGGACGTCACAACGGGGTTGTCGAGCAGCCGCGCGAGGTCTTGCGCGCGGCATCGGACGCCGATTTGCGCGAAATGCAATGTGCGGGCGCGGAGAGTTTTTGTTGTGGGGCGGGCGGCGGACACGCGTGGTTCGATCTGGAGCACGGTGAAAAGATCAATGCGATCAGATACGACCAAGCCGCCGCGACCGGCGCTGAGACGATCGCGACGGCTTGCCCGTATTGCGCGCTCATGTTCGATGAAATCAGTAGTGCCCGTGACGAAGCCTCGCGTCTGAGTGTGCGCGACATTGCCGAGATCCTGAATGAGGCTTCGCGGTCATGAGCGGGCCGCCTACCGATGTCTGCGTATTCGTCGACCATATGGATGGGCGGTCTATGCCGGTTTCCTTTGAGCTTCTGGCCGAGGCGCGGCGCATCGCCGACGGCTCCTCGGGGCGTGTCGTCGCCGTCGTTTTCGGTCTCGAAGAGGAGGCTGTGCTCAAACAACTCGCCGAGCACCGGGCGGACCGGATCTGCATCTTTGCGACCGCTGACCCGAACGGCTATGACCCCGACGTTTATGGCGCGAGTCTCGGCGCGCTGCTCGCGGACGAGGGACCGCTTTTGTGCCTGTTTCCCGCCACCAGCAGGGGGCATGACCTCGCGGGCCGTATCGCGGCGCTACGTGGGTGGCCGCTTTTCCCGCGGGTCGTGAACATGCGCTTGCGCGACGGCGGTTTGGAAGTTACCCGTGCGCTTGCCGGTGGCGGGATCCACGCTCAATTGACACCTGCCACCGCGGGACCTTGCATCGTCACGATAGGGGCCGACGTACTCGGTGCGGCGGATCCGTCGCCGGGTCGCGCGGCGGTCGTGGACCGTAAAGAACTCGTCGTGTCCGAGGAACGATTCATCGAGGCGGGCGGGGTGATGAAAAGCGACCCGGCGACGATCGACCTCAGTGAGGCGGAGATCGTCGTTTCGGTGGGGCGGGGGATGGGCTCCGCCGAAAACGTGAGATTGGCGCATCAATTGGCTGAAGCCTTGGGAGGCGTGCTTGCCGGAACCCGGGTCGCGGTGGATCTCGGGTGGTTACCGAAGGCGAGGCAGGTCGGGCAAACGGGTAAAACGATACAGCCCCGGCTTTACATCGCATGCGGTCTATCCGGGGCAACTCAGCACACGATGGGCATGAAACAGTCGGACAACATTATCGCAATCAACATCGATCCCGTGGCGCCCATTTTCAAGATCGCCGATCTCTCTATCGGGGCGGACGCGGTCGAGTTGTTGCCGTTCCTCGCTGAAAAATGCCGCCTGGCGCGCGGGGACAATTCTGAATGAGTCCCCCCGGTGGTCAGGTGTTCGGTGAAGACCGTAGACCGGAAGTGTTCGTCGCGATGCAGGCAGGCGCATCCGTCGAGGGACGGGCACGGATCGCCCGTGACGGTCTGTCGGTTGCCGATGAGTGCCTGAGGACAGTCCCTAACCCTACTGATCTTGTGGCTTTGGAGGCGGCGCTGGGATTACGCGAAGCCGGACAGATATCCACGGTAACCTGCATTGCGATCGGCGCGAGCGCAGCTGATACCATTTTGTCTCACGGCATGGCGATGGGTGCCGATCGCGTTGTCCGGATTCCCATGAGCGATCAGTTGTACCTCGATGCCCGCTTCGCTGGTCGGGCCATCGCGGCCGCGGTCGCCGGGTCGGCGGAAAGGCTTGTCTTCACCGGGGGCGAGTCTGTCGACGGCGAGGCCGAAGCTTTGTCCCACATGATCGCGGTTGCGCTCGGCGCAACCTGCATGACGAACGTGGCAAGCTTCAGCTTCTCCGACACCGGCATGGAGGTGGAGAGGCGGCTCGAAAGAGGCCGCCGGGAACGATGGAGGGCCCGCCTGCCTGCCGTCGTCGCATTCGCGCCGAGAGCAAACGATCCCCGTTACGTAGCGGTAGCGGCGCTGTGCCTCGCTCGGCGGACGACCTCGCCGGAGGTGATTTCGACGGAACCTCAACTGTTAACAGAGCAAGCCGTTGCGGCGACCGCCCTGCGGAAGTTCGTGGCACCGCGGATCCGGCCGAAGAGGCGAGCGGGGAGGGCCTCTGCGGGGACGGTCGGCGAACGGATGCGGGCGGCGGTAGATGGCGGTGTCGGGGAGACGAAAAACAGCGACTTGTTGTCGGGCCCGCCGGCGCGTGTTGCCGATCGGATCGTCGCATTTCTCGATGAGCGCGGATTCCTGGGGACCGGCCGGGAGTAGAATAGTGGACTGGTTTTGGGCGCTGTTGATCGTGATTGTTGGCAACATTGCTTTGTTTGCTGCCCTGGTATTGGCCGCGACCCTAGTCCGAAAATTGCGAACGCGGGAATGAAGGAAGGAAAACGATGGCCAATGAGATTCGAATCACCGAGAAGATGCGCAACCAGATCGGCCGCGACCTGCCGCCCTGGCGTTACGAAGTGACGACCAGCAGCGTAAGGGCTTTCGCCCGCGGCGTTGGTTATACCGATCCCGTCTATTACGACGAGGAAGCCGCGAAGGCCGCGGGCTATCGCAGTTTGCCCGCACCACCGACCTACCTGGGAACGGCGATCTTCATCCCCGGTGAATCGAGCGATACGACGAGCCGCCCGTTCGCCGGGGAGCCGAGTATTGACCACGGTCTCGACGGTCAACTGGATGGGGGCACTGAAACCGAATATTTCGGTCCAGTTTGCGCAGGGGACACCCTATCGGTAGTCAGTCGGATCACTGCGCTCGAAGTGCGCGACAGTAAGGCGCTCGGAAAGATGTTGGTGATGAGCAGCGAATCGACCTACGTCAACGAAGAAACCGGCAAGCGCATCGCGCTGCAACGCCGCCAGTGGATCTTCCATTAGCCGTAAGCGGTATAAGGAAAGAGGGGGAACGAAATGGCCGCGAGTTGGGATGGTTTCGAGGAAGGCGACGATTTGCCGGAACTCGTAAAGACACCGGGGGTCGCTGATCTCGTTAAATACGCGGCGGGATCCGGTGATTTCAATCCGCTGCACTATGATTATGCATCACCGCATGCGAAGCAGATCGGCACGATCATCGTTCACGGACGGTTCAAATACGCGTTATTGGGCCAGCTCCTGTCCGATTGGTTGGGACATCAGGCCAGAATCGAAAAGATCGCGTGTCAGTACCGCGGAATGGACTTGCCGGACCAGCCGATGACCGCCCGCGGGCGGGTGTCCGCTAAGTGGGAACAGGACGGCGAGAGGCGCGCGGAGATTGAAGTCTGGGTAGAAAATGCTGAAGGTAAGAAGACCACTCCCGGTTCCGCGGTCGTGGTTTTCGACTAGATAATTGATCTGAAATATCGATTACTTTCGTCATGCCGGACTTGCGACCGCCAGGACGGCGGAAGTGCGCCGGGACCGCAGGAGCGGTCCTAGCTCCGGCATCCAGTAGAAAGAGCCCGCCGTAGGCGGACATTGTTTGACTGGACCCCGGATCAAGTCCGGGGTGACGGTGGGCGGACCCCTTGGAATCGATTGAACAGCATCCCGGAGAGACCTCCAAGAGCCAACCAGAAGATACCGTTCGTTAGCATAGACGCATAGACGAACGACCGTTCGAGATCCGCCGGCGCGAGCCCAGCCGCGGCCCCGCCAGCGGGCGCGCCGACGATGTGAGGTGCGGCCAACAATACGAGCCCCAAGGGCGTTAGCGACGTCCGTTGAGCGAAGGCAATGATCGCAATGCCGCCGGCCGATAGCGCGACCGTCGCGACCCACCAGATTTGACGTTCAACGAGCGCCTCAGCGGGTGCTCCGGGAAGCGCCGGCGAAAGTCCCAAAGCCGGCGCCACGTGTACCGCCGCGAATCCAGCGAGCCCCCACGCGAGTCCATTGCGCCACCCCACCGGCCGTCCGCGTAACGCAATTGCGGCACTCAAAATCAAGCCGAATCCGATCGCGGTCAGCGTGCTCATCAGTGCGGTGTACGCGGTCCGCTCGACGCCTTGTCGCGGCGCCCAAGGAGCCGCTCCGGTAGTCGGCCCATCGGTGGCTGCGACTTCGTAGCTTTCTGCGCGTAAGATCAACGGATCGACCGCGATGATCCGGGCGCCGCTAAGGATCGCGCCCGCCAATCCACCGCCGATCAATGCGACGGCAAAAATTGTCGAAGCGGTCGTGTTGAGTCTCGCGCCTCGCGGATCGCTATACACGCGAGAGCGTCCGGCTAATGACAGGGGGCGTTCATGCTATGGCGCACATCGTGGGCGGCATTGTGTACAGCCGAAATGTCCGCAAAAAGGGTGCCGGCAAGAATGAAAATGCCGAGAAGGAGCGCGGAGGTCACCCCCGCAACAGTCGACCACGGCAGCCGATCAAACAAATCGTTGCTCAGCGCGATTTCACGTCGAAGAAAATTCCGCATAAAACACCCCGGGTGCTTGGTTCATTCTGTCGGGCCCGACCATTTTTTCGATGGCCGGCTTGAAAATCATCGCGTCAAGCAAAAATCCCGACTCGGCTGAAAGGCCTCCAAATCCAAGTTTACGCTGCTCGAGTCGAAGGCGCCAACTGTGTCCGCGTTTCTCTGGCGTACCGTTGCCCGCTCAATGGAAGCCCAGCGAGAATGCGGCCACGGGATCCTGGAAACCTTTCAACGCCAACGCTTCCAGCGGTTCGAAATGTGCCCCGGTGCGGTCGCCGCACAGTTCAACCGTTTCGCGATCGGTGAGAATCTCGCGGGCGCTTGCCTGCGCACAGAGCCGAGACGCGAGGTTCACGGTCTGACCTACTGCCGCGTATTCAAGCCGGCCTTCCCCGCCGACGATGCCTACCGTGACCGGTCCGCTGGCGACGCCTACACCGACGCCCAACGGATAGTTTTCCGCGCCCCAATGATCGGTTACGGCGGTTACTGCTTCGCGGATGCGTCCGGCCAGGCGTACGGCGCGCTTTGCATGATCGTCGGTTCGCACCGGTGCCCCGATCAGGATCAGAACACCGTCGCCGGCGTAGTCCTTGATCGTGCCTTCGACTTCAAAAACCACGGTACCGACAGCATCATAGTAGTCGCGTAGCAGTTGAATCACCTGCTCCGAACTGAAGGCGCCGGCGAAGGCTGTGAACCCCCGCAAATCACAGCAGACGACCGAGAGTACGCGGCAGTCTTCCCGCATCGCGCTCAGTAAGCCTTCTCTGTTCACGAGTGAAGCGACCTGCGGCGATAGGAAACGGCTCATGAACAGGCCGCGGCGTCCATGCAATTGGGCATGACGCATGGCCCCCCCGAGCATCACGATGAGGCCGAGGGCGGTCGTCGTCGGCGCTATCTCACGCGGTACTACGATTCCCGCCGCGATCAACGGACCCGCCAGGAGAAATGCCACCAGCCGTACTCTTTCGGCAGGGTCCGGGCGGCGATTCAGACAGAGGAGAATAGATGCGGCCCATAGCAGCATCGCGAGGCTCAGGGGTGCGGCAAACAGGAGTAGGACCTGCGTGGACCAGCCGAGCGGGCTGTGAATGCCGCCGAAAAACTCGCGCATGCGCAGATCCGGATGCAAATAGGAAGTGATGCCGTAGACAATCACCAGACACTGAGCGACACGAATCGATTTATCTCCGAATCGCGTCTGCAAATCGCCCGCGGGAATCGTGTGACGAACTTGATGCACCCATTCGAATACGGCACAAAATGCGAGGACTTCCGGAACGACGAAAAGCCTGGCCCAAACCGGCAGTGGACCGTCTAAAGCCAACTCCAAAGCAAAGTTGTTGGTGATGATGGCGAAGCCCGTCATCGCCAACGCGATGGAGAGCGCACGGCTGGTGCTCGAATCCGGATCCGATCGAGCAAACGCCCAAGCCATTCCGAGCGCGAACAGCGCGGTGAGGAAATACGTGGACTCTATCACTGTGTGGCGTATCTCCGGCGTAACTATTCGGTGTCAATATTGTTCCGTCGCCGTCTGGCGTACGGTACTATGTCACAATAGCCTTCTAAAGATGTCATCAACGGCGTTTTCCTGTCAAACGCGTTCTATCAATAACCCATAGACGTCGCCCACGAGATTTGTACTATGAGCGCTGATATAAAAAAGACTCCAGAGACGGATCCGAATTCGGTCACAACACGCAAACCCAAGGTCGCCATCATCGGTGCCGGCATGTCAGGCCTCCTTTCCGCGATAAAGTTGCGCGAGCGCGGTGTCGAGGACATCGTGATTTTCGAGAAAGCCGATCGGATTGGCGGCACCTGGCGCGACAACACCTATCCGGGTCTGTCTTGCGACGTTCCGGCCCACATGTATACCTATACATTCGAGCCGAACCCGGAATGGAGCAACCGTTATGCGTATGGACCAGAGATCTTTCAATATTTTGAGCACGTAGCGGAAAAATACGACCTCAAGACCCTGATCCGCTTTAACAGCGAAGTCGAAAGCGCGCGCTATGAGAACGGCAAATGGTCCCTCAAGGCCGCCGGCGGAGGGCTCCATGTAGCCGACATCGTGATCGGTGCTACCGGTGTGCTTCATCATCCCAACTATCCGGATATCGAAGGTATCGATTCTTTCGCCGGCGACAAATTCCACACGGCCCGCTGGGATCACGAAGTAAACCTCACGGGTAAGAAAGTCGGAATCGTCGGTACCGGCTCCACCGCCACACAGATCGTTCCAGAGATCATCGATAGAGTCGGTAAGTTGGACCTCTTCCAACGGACGCCGCAATGGGTATTCCCGCTACCGAATAAAGCCTACACAGCCAAACAAAAAGCGCGTTTGCGCGCCGATGCGACGCTGGCGCGAAAGATCCGCGATCGCTACAGCCGTTTGTTCGAGATGACCTTCGCCAAGGCAGTGATCGGCAACAAATTCTTACTCTGGTGTATCGGTTGGATGTGTAAATATCACCTCGAAAGCAAGGTGAAAGATCCGGTGTTGCGCGAGAAAATGCGGCCGAGCTATCAGGCCGCTTGCAAACGCCTGATCTTCGCGACCGGTTTTTATGAGGCGATTCAGAAACCGAATGCCGAGGTCGTTACCGATGCCATCGCGCGTATCGAGCCCGACGGGATCCGGACCGCCGACGGCCGTCTCCACGAACTCGACGTCCTGGTGCTCGCGACCGGGTTTCACGCCCACAACTTCATGCGACCGATGGAATTGATCGGGAAGGACGGCGTCACGATCGACGAAGTCTGGGCTGAAGGTGCTTATGCGTTTAAGTCGGTCGCCGTGCCGGGTTTTCCCAATTTCTTTTTGATGACTGGCCCGAACAGTCCGATCGGCAATTATTCGTTGATCACGATCAACGAACTGCAACTCAGCTACGTATTGCAGCTTGTCGACGAGTGGATGGCGGGAAACGCCGACGAAATCGAACCGAAAAAGGACGTCACGGCGGCCTACAACGAGGCGTTACAGAACTCGATGACCACTACCGTTTGGGTTACCGGATGCAAGAGTTGGTACTTCAACGATTTCGGCAAACTCGCGATGTGGCCGTGGTCCTTCGATCGCTTTCGCGAGGCGATGAGCGCCCCATCCCTGGAGGAATACGAGTTACGCAAACTCGATTCTATACCCAAAGTCGGGGCTGCTTAGGAAAATCCCCCGACCCCGAATTGGTAGTGTTTGTCGGCGCGCGATCGGACTCGGTCGACAACCGCCGGGCGCTTACCAATTCCAACCCCTGGAGTAAATCGATGACCCGACTGTTTTCACATCGTGACCGCGCCGTGAGTCTTGGGCCTTTCCCGCTCGAACGCCTCGAGCGGGTCGATCAATGCGACAGTGCTGATGTTGTGACGCCGCCGTTCCAAGTCGAAGCGCCCGACAATCCGCTGTCGCTCGCCAATGCGATGGGCGACTACTTCAACATCATGGATCGGATGCGCGTCGGCCCGACGGCGCCCGAGGAGGCGCCGATCCCGTCCGACCTCGGGACACGCGCAGACCATTTGAAGGCCGCCTGTTATTACTTGGACGTCAGTATGGCGGGGACGTGCCGCGTCCCGGCAACGGCCGTCCTGGAGACGCCGGTTGTCAACGAGTCGCTCGCGAAGGCCAAGGAGCAGGAGTATGCGGCCGGATCGGCTGAGAATGTGATGGCCGAGACCAGCGTGCGCGAAGGGCGTGAAGCCTGGGCGCGGGCGCAGGAACCGACGCCGGCGCTCGAGCACGGTTACGCGCTGGTTATCCTGACCGAGTACACACGCGAACCGGATCATACCGAGCCGGGCGGCTCGTGGATTGTCGGCACGCAACCGCAAAGAGCGGCTATCCGCAGCGCCGAGGTCGGCGCAGTGATGGTGAATTATCTGCGTTTCCTGGGTTTTGATTCGCGTTTGCATACCGCAACGGCGCGGGACGTTGATCTGAACCGGCTCGCCGTCGAGTGCGGCCTTGCCGAGGCCCTCGGCAGCAACGGTTCGGCGAGATGCGTCAATCCTTTCGTCGGCGAGCGCTTCGGCCTGGCCGTTGTCACGACGACGATGGAACTCGCCGCCGATCGGCCGCTCGCGCCCGGGGTCGGCACCAAGTCGCCTGGTTTCAAGTGGTGGCTCGGGGTTGGCGGCACCCGTCCGGGGTTCGCGGGCGAACCGTTTAAGAACCGTCCGTTTCATCTTGGTCAGTATCCAATGGAAACGGTCAAGCGGGTGGCTGAGCCTACGACCTTAATCGACGGGCCGAACATTCCACGGTCGCCGAAGCGGCGCGATATGTTCATTCGCGCCGCCATGGGCGACCTCGGGCCGAAAGCGCAGAAGGAACTCGATGGGTTTCGCATGATCACGAAATCGCCGTTCGGTCACGCGCTGATCCCCGCACTTGGCGGCATGGTACCGTTGCAATACGGGCAGGAAGCCGAATCGATCACCGCGGGAACCGACGATCCGAAGAAGAACGCCGAAGCCGTTAAGGCGGCGCTGTATTACCTCGGCGCCGACCTGGTCGGGATCTGCGAGATCCCCGAACACGCCTGGTATTCGCACGACATCGACGGTAAGGAGGTCAATCCCTATCATCAGTACGCCGTTTGTGTACTGATCGATCAGGGCTACGAGACGATGGAAGGCGCGAGTGGCGACGACTGGATATCTGGCGCCCAAAGCATGCGCGCTTATCTGCGCGCGCAGCTGATCGGCGGTATCGTCGGGGAGCAGATCCGGCGTCTCGGCTACTCCGCTCGCGGGCACAGCGTCATGGATCAGGACGTTTTGCATATTCCTTTGATCTTGAATTCCGGACTCGGCGAAATGCCGCGGATCGGCGAACTCGTGCTCAATCCGTTCGTGGGGCCGCGTTTCAAATCCGGCATTATTACGACCGACATGCCGTTGGCTGTCGATCACCCGATCGATTTCGGTTTGCAGGACTTTTGTCAGACCTGCCGTAAGTGCGCGCGCGAGTGTCCGGTCACCGCGATTCCTTTTGGCGACAAGATCATGTTCAACGGGTATGAAATGTGGAAGCCGGACGTCGAGAAATGTGCCCGCTATCGCATCACGAACGGCGCCGGCTCAATGTGCGGGCGCTGCATGAAGACTTGCCCCTACAACCTAGAAGGCACGGCGGCGGAGCGGCCGTTTCGCTGGGCGGCACGAAACCTCCCGTTCGCGCGTCGATGGATCGCCGAGTTCGACGACAAGGTTGGTAACGGCCGCATCAACCCCACAAAGAAGTGGTGGTGGGATCTCGATTCCGATGCCCAAGGGCGCGTCATTCCCGCGAAGAAGTCGAACGAACGCGAGCTTGTATTTCGGCCCCCTTTGGACCCGGGCGAACAGAAGCTCGGTTGTTATCCGCCCGATCTGTCACCGCCGCCCGTCACCGAGTCGCCGCTGGTGCCGGATCGCAAAGAAGCCATGAAGCGCTACCGCGCCGCGACCTCGCCGGAGGAATATCGGCGTCGGCAATCGGGCTAAACTGGATTCCCCACCGGCGCGACGAATTTTCGCTTGCCCCTTGAATCGCAAGAAGACGTTCTTCTTTTAGAAGGACAAGTAGGGAACCTCTGATTAATTCGTGGAACGCCGCCTTGCGTTCAAAATCGTCCGTCTCGGCGTTGCGGATCTTGCCAATAGTCCCGGCTATTACCTGCGATCC
>CAZFZX010000037.1:0-24983 GCA_964523765.1 uncultured Enterobacteriaceae bacterium | reverse complement strand
GGACCACCCGAGTTCAATTTAACTGCTCAGTATTTCTGCTCCGTTATTTAGCCTGCATATTGCACCAGCCGAACAACGCCTGCGCGGTAATGCGTTGATAGTCGGTCCGATTCCCGGAACTACCGCGTAGTTCGGACCGTAGCGAACTGTTCCCGGCGCCGTTCTATCGCGATTCCGGCGGTTTCTCGCTCACTGTGGTTTGGTTTTCGCTCAAGCGATAGCTACGGCTATCACTCTCCCTCCAAACCGGCCCCACAGAGGCTGCGAATTCCGCCGGCTCTCGCGATGCTGGTGCAATATGCAGGCTAGCAGAATCGGTCTCGAAATTATCCGCGACCGTGCCGGGAGCATCGTTGCGAATACCGAGGTCCAGTTGTTTCACTATTACTTTGACGACGAACGCGAAATCGCGTGAGTCTGACTGAATCCGCCGATCTCTGGTACGGGGGCGCGGGCGCGACGCAGGCGCGCGGGACGGTGCAAGGATTTGTCGGGCGTGCGTCAGGCGGCGACGACAATCTCGCCACGACCGTGGAATTCACCGCTAAGGTTCAGCTGACCGACGTTGTCAATCTGCACGTCTTTTGCGGAGACGTGTTCGATAATGATGTGATCGAAAACAATTTTGCCGACGACGAAGGTTCCGATCTTTTCGTTGTCGAGTTGACGCTGGATTTCTGAACGACAGGGGGCTTACCATCGACCATTGAGACTTACATAAAGACCGAACACACGTGCATTGTAGGTTGGGTTAGCCCGAAGGGCGTAACCCAACAATTCGGTCATCATGTTGGGTTACGCCCTTCGGGCTAACCCAACCTACAATGTTCACGAATTACGAAAGGCTCAGTAAGCGGAGCCCCCTGACGAAAGCTGCAGATTCGACGCGCCCGGGAGGCCGGCGGTCTGCCCGGGCGTTTCAGCAATTACGCTGCGTCCTGAATCTCAATCGGCGTCGGATTCAACTCCTTCAGGGCCGGCATGACCTCCTTGGCAAATAACCGCATGCTCTTTTCGGCAACCTCGATCGGCATGCTTCCGTATTTGAACAGGAACACCAACTCGTCGGTGCCGAAGGATTCGGCCAGATCGGTCGCCCGTTTGATGATCTGCTCGGGCGTGCCCCACGGGTGCGAGTCGTAGAAGCCGTTCAGAAACGGCGAGGGATCGGCTCGTAGCGCCGCCTGCATGTCGCCGTAGGTTTCGTAACCCTTGATGTCGCCGAGATGGCTGCCGAGCAATTCGTAGTGACGCAGTGCCGAGTCGGCGTATTCGATCATGTACTGCTTGGCGCCTTTCTCTGCCTCGGCTTCGGTCTCGGCGGCATAGGTCCATAGCGCGAGCTTGGTCCGCGACGGGGCATAGCCCGCTTCGCGGTGCAGTTTGGCGTGTTTCTCCGCGGTCTCGAGCGCGAGACCGAGGCTAGTGGTCGGGATAACTAGCGGGCGCACGTCGTGTTTCGCGATGATCGCGACGCTGTCGTCGGTCCCACCAGCACCCCAGAGATTGACGCTCAGGTCACGGTCGGGCTGCGGCCGCAAGTGCAGACCTTTGATTTGGTAGTACTCACCGTCGAAGTCGCAGGTACCGGTGGCGAGGAGCTGGCGCAGGATCTGCAGTGACTCATCGAAGCGGATGCGGGCATCCGCCTGGTCGATGCCGAGACCCTCGTACTCACGGCGCCCGAGGCCGCGGCCGACGCCGCAGGCGAACTCGCGATCGGGGCCTAAGAACATATCCAGCATGATCACATCCTCGGCCAGCTGGATCGGATTGTGCCAGGGCAGGACGTTGACCATGGTGCCGAGGTCGATCCGCTCGGTGATACCGGCGATGTAGGTGAGGTACTGCATCGGGTTCGTGACCATCGTGTACGGCGTGAAATGGTGCTCGATGGTCCAGAGCGAGTCGAAGCCGGTTTCCTCGGCCATCCGCGCGATGTTGAGCTCTTCGTTGAACACTTCGCTGTCGGGTTTCGAAGGCCGCGCGGGCACTGCCTCGCCGCGTTCTTCCGCTTCGTAGCGGTCCCAGTCGGTGTAGTTCTGGTTGACTAAGGTGGTACCTACGCGCATGGCTCGTTGCTCCTTTGTTTTTCCGGCACGCTGGCGACGATGGTCCGCTCGCCTTTCGTGCCGATGTTCTGGTTCAGTCCATCGTTATGGTAGGAGCGGGCGCCCGGGTTGGCCATTGCACCTATTGACAAAATTATTGTCATTAAGTGTCATATGGATATGGATGCCCGATCCCTTGAAGCGATGCGAATGCCGGCAACGTATTTGCGGCTGCTGGCGCGTGAGCACCCGCGGCCGCAGCAAATCCTGACCCGGTTCGGTGTTTTCGAAAGCGCGCCGTCAGACCCCGATACGATTTCGGTGGCGGAGTTTTTTGCCCTCGTCCGCGCCGTCGATTCCAGCCGCCCCGACCGCGGGTGGCATTTGGACATGGCCCGCCGGACGGCCGACCATTTCCACGGCCCATTGACCTTCGCGCTGATGAGCGCGCCGACCATCGGCGACGGGGTGCGCGCTTTTGCCCGCTACGTGCGTATTCGCGGGCCCTATTTGCGGGGCGCGACACAGCAGACGGGGTTCAAGTTCAAAATCGAGTTCGCCGAGTTGGGAGATTTCGACGATCTGCGCCCCGTACTCCTCGAGATCCCTTTTCGGATCCTGCAGGACTACGTGTCGATGATTGGTGATGTCAACCTCGAGGCGGCCTCGCTATCGTTGAAGTATCCGTCCACCCGAAAACGACGCTATTACCGGCAGGGTTTCGATTGCCCGGTTTTGTTCGAGCAATCGGCGAATGTGCTGACAATGCCCGCCGCTTGGATGGCGATCCCGAATCCGCAGTATGACGAGACTACGTGGTTGAACGCACGCGCCCAATGTGAAGTCGCGTTATCCGATTTGACGCCGACCGATACGGTCACCCGAACCCGCGTCTATGTAGACGCCGTGTTGCCGCGTGACCCGCGCAAGCTTTGCATCGACGATGCCGCGCGGAATCTCGGACTGTCCGTCAGAACGCTGATCCGCCGGTTGCGCAAAGACGGCACCAGTTTTCAGGCCGTGCGCGATAAAGCCCGGCAGGACTTGGCCTTGCGCTTGTTACGGAAGCCGAATCTGACGGTGGAAGAGATTGCGCTCGCGGTCGGATTCAGCGGCGCGGCGAATTTCAGTCGCGCATTCAAACGCTGGTTCGGTAGCTCGCCGGTGCGATACCGCCGCGAACACATCAGCTGAACCGGGCGATCCCTGCAATATGCAGGTTAATCAGGCGCGAGCGCCTCGACAGCTTTGTGCGTCGCGACCAGTCGATCTTCGTTTACCGGGCTTACCGCCAGCAGCGGCACCTCGACGCCGGCGTCGCGGAATGCCTGGAGTTGCCTTCGGCAGTGCTCCGGTGTGCCCAATACGCAGACGGTATCGACGAGTTCATCAGGGATCTGGGCGGCGGCTTCCCGGCGGCTGCCGGTGCGCCAGACTTTCTGCAGCGCGTCCATCGCCGTTTTGAAACCGGCGCGCCGCCATTGCCGCCGGTAGTTGGGCAGTTGGGCGAAAAAGGCGAGGTTATAGCGCGCCGCCGAGCGCGCCGCGGGTTCGTCGTCGCTCAGGAATGTCGGAATGCTCAAGATGCAACCGAAAGACTCGCCATCCGACCCTGCGTCGGCACGTGCTTGTGCGGCGGCATCGATCAGCGTCGGAACGTACGACAGGGGTGACAGGAACGGCATCAAGCCGTCGGCGAGCGTTCCGGCTACGGCAGCGCTCTCGACCGTGTTCCCGGCAACATAAAGGGGGACCGGATACTCCGATGCCGGTTGCTTCAGGGGACCGGAGCCCGCCTCCCCCCGAAGTGCGCCGCGGACCGCGGTGACATAGGTGCGGAGGTTCGCGCGCGCATCGCCCATGTCGATGCCCAGAGATGCCAGCAACGCGCGGTGACTGATCCCGAGGCCGAGAATCAACCGGCCGCCGCTGAGATCGGCGATCGTCCGCGCGCTTGCTGCGGCGAGGAACGGGTGGCGAAAATAGATATTGGCGATATTGGTGCCGGTGTCGATGTACTGGGTGCCGAGAGCGATGGCTTCGGCGCATGCGAGTGCGTCGCCGCTACCTTCGTTGACGAACACCGACTCGTAGCCGTGGGCCTCGGCGAGCTGCGCGATCGCCACGAATTCCTGCGGCGGGGCATCGGTAACCGTCGACAGTACGATGCCGAGACGCTCCTTCGATCGCGTTGCCATGACCTCTCCCTATCGATACTCGCAGAAACTATGGGGCTGTAGCGGTCCAAGCGCTCGCTTCGACCGGTTGATTCTAGGGCGGCGGTTCAAGCGTCCTGCTGCCGAGCATCGTCTGCAGGACTTCGTCCAGTTCGGGTGCGCTACCGGCACCTTTGTATTCGCCGATCATGGCGTATATTTGTTCTGCGCCGCGATGAAAAGCGCCGCTCAAACCAGCGGCTTCGAAGGTGTCGGCGATCTCGCGCATTTCGCCGACGAAGCGCCATGCTTTGGCGGTGTTAGTGGCCGCGTTCGATTGCAATTGCGCGTTGAGTCCCGGCTGAGAGCGCTCCCATTCCGCGCGCAACGGCGTTTCGACCCGTTCCGCGCGCGCTAGCGCACCAACCGCCAGCAGCAGGGCCGCTGAACCTTTGGTCCATGCGGCATAACACATCTTGAGCGCCGAGGCGGCAGTAGGGCTGCTACCGATATCGGTGGCTTCGAGCGCCGAACCGGCGAAACAGGCGGCGACCTCGGTGGCCTGCTCGCCGGATACGTACAGTCGGGTGGTCCCGCGCTCGCGCGCGGGGGGCCCGATAATGCCGGCGTCGACATAAGT
Source organism: uncultured Enterobacteriaceae bacterium (assembly GCA_964523765.1). Lineage (GTDB taxonomy): Bacteria > Pseudomonadota > Gammaproteobacteria > UBA11873. The sequence continues at coordinate 20,136 of CAZFZX010000037.1, read as the reverse complement.
CGCACCAGCATGCTCCACGGTTTGGGCGATGACCTCGGCGGTACGCGGCGAGACGGCGTTGGCATCGACATAGAGTCCTCGAAACGCCAGTTCCGCCACCGCTTTCGCGGTTGCCTTCGCCGCCACGGGCGGGCACACGGAGATCACGGTGTCGGCCTCGGCCAGAAGTTTCTCGAGACTCGAATAGCTCGTAAACGCGGCCCGCTCGGCGCGTCGACGCGTTGTCTCTCCGCGCCCGTCGGCGGCCCAGCCGATCCAATTTCCCGCCGCACTCGCGCAGGCACCGACGGTGACCCCCATGTCGCCCGGATGGAGTAGTGCAATCCGCCTCGGCATGGTCTTACCGTATCGTGTCTCAACCGAAACGGCCAGGGGCATGGCGCGGCTTTACCGCGGTATGATGCATTGTCGGAGCCGTTCGAACTGTGCTATTCCTAGCGTTCTTTGCGGGGCGTCTAGATAGCTGTTCCGAAATATCGATCACTTTCGTCATGCCGGAGCTAGGACGGCTCCTCCGGTCCTAGCTCCGGCATCCAGTAGAAAAAGCCGCCGAAGGCGGACATTATTTGACTGGACCCCGGATCGAGTCCGGGGTGACGGCAGGCGGACCTACGAACAACGTGAAGCGCATTGCGGATCAATTATCTAGGAAAAAATGTTTTCAGCCCCCTTCCGTCCAGAAAAAGGAGTCGTCCCGTGAAATTCGCCACCATGCTCTACTCGACCGACTACGCCATGCGTCCGGATACATTTGCCGCTGCCTCCGAGGATCGCGGATTTGAGTCGGTGTGGTACCCGGAACATACGCACATTCCGGCCAGCCGGCGTACACCGTTTCCGGGTGGCGGCGACCTGCCAAAAGAGTATTGGCACATTCACGATCCGTTCGTCGCGCTCACGGCCGCCGCGGTGGCGACGAGCACCATCAAACTCGGTACTGGTGTCTGCCTGGTGACGGAAAGAGATCCCATCGTTACCGCCAAAGAAGTCGCCTCGCTCGACCTGCTGTCGAACGGTCGTTTCCTGTTTGGTATCGGTACCGGTTGGAACGCCGAAGAAATGGAAAACCACGGCACCCGGTTTGAACAGCGCTGGAAAGTGCTCGAGGAACGCCTCGAGGCGATGAAGGTCTGTTGGACCGAAGAGAACTCCGAGTACCACGGCAAGTACGTGGACTTCGACCCCATCTGGTCCTGGCCCAAGCCGGTACAGAAACCGCATCCGCCGATCATTATGGGCGCCGCCTCGCCCTGGGGCCGCGAGCGGGTCGCGCGTTACTGTGACGGGTGGGTGCCGTTGCCGTCGCAGATGCAGAACATCGAGGAAGATATTGCCGACCTCGGGCAACGCCTGGAGAAGCACGGGCGTAAGCTTGCGGACATCGAGATTTCGTTTTTTTGGGCACCGGAAGATGCCGACGAATTGAAAAAATACCGTGATTTGGGCGTCGATCGCGCGATCCTCGCTTGTCCCGCCGGTTCGGATGAGGCGACGTTGAAAGTGCTCGATAAGCATGTGGCATTGATGGAGGCGGTCGAAGGCTAGGAGCCTGCCGGACTTAGGTCGATTCTACTCAATCGAACCGTAGACATTGTTGCGTTATATAAAATAGAACCACGAAGGGCACAAAGAACACGGAGGAGATGTTTTTGTATCGCAATTTCATATCTGCATCTCCGTGTTCTTCGTGTTCACCGTGGTCTTATTCTTCATCGCTTCCTACGCCGGACGAACAATACGGTTACGGATGCGTCGCTTCCCCGTACGGTTTGAACATCGCCAGCAGTACCGGCAGGACGACGAGGTCGCAGACCAGGGCGCTGACCATGGCGAAGCCGGTTAACAAGCCGAAATAGACCGTAGGGATGAAGTTGGAAATGCTCAGGATCACAAAGCCGAGAGTGATCGTGAAAGTGGTGTAGTACATCGCCCGACCGATACTCGCGTGCGAGCGATGAATGGCGGCGCGGTAGTCGCCGCCCCGGCCCCATTCCTCGTGGTAACGGTGGACATAGTGGATCGTATCGTCCACCGCGATGCCGACGCTGATCGCTGCGATCGTGATCGTCATGATATCGAGCGCGATCCCGAGCCAGCCCTTCAAGCCAAGCACCAATCCGGCGGCCAGAAGGTTGGGAACGATCGCGATCGCGGCGACCTTCAGTGATCGAAACGATACTGCGAATGCCAGGACGATAGCGAAGAAAACGGCGCCCAAGGTCAGGATCTGGGATCGGAACAGACTCTGGAGCAGATTGTTGTAGAGGATCAGCATTCCCGTTAGCGATACGTTTGCGCCTTCGAGGCGCGGTAGCGCCGAAAGATCCGCTTGGATTTGGTCGATGAGTTGTTGTCGGTTTAACGAAGGGTCGGATTCACGGACCCGAATGGAGAAGCGGATCTGGTCGTCCTCTTCCGAGAAAAACGGCTCGATGATCTGGGCGCGGATGTCTTCGGGGAGCCGTTTGTATAGTAGCGACAGAAAGAAATCGTCAAGGCGGCCGTCGTCGTCGAGTTCATCCAGGGCGCTCATGGCGGTGTCCAGCGACAACACTTTACCGGTATCCGGTAGCGCTTCGAGATATCCGTGGACAGCGGCGATGTCCGCTAGCTTATGGGTGTTAAACCAGTGACTGCGAGTCGTTATTGCGTCATCCTCCGCCTCCTCGAACAGGTCGAAGAAGGGACCCTCGGAGGCCGGCTCTGAACCTTTAGCGTCCGGCGCGCTTGCCGGCGCATCGATGACCACGTCGAGCGGCGTCGTTCCGCCCAGTTTCCGATCGATCAACTGCATGCCCTGGAAGATCTCCGTCGATTCGTGGAAGTAATCGATAAATCGATTTTCCACTGACAGTAAGCGCATCCCCAGAACGCAGAAGACGACGCCAACAGCGGTACCGATCAATATCGGCTTAGCGTGATCGTCTGCCAGTCGGGCGAACCACCCGGTGACCGCGACGGTCAACGACTCCGTACTCTTCGGAGCGGATTTCGGCATCAGGATCAGCGCGGCTGGAAACAGCGTAAAAGCGAAAACGAAGGCGCTGGCGAGCGCAACCGCCATCATCCAGCCGAAATCCATAACAGGGCGGATATCGCTCAGCACCAGAGAGCCAAAAGCAACCATCGTAGTGACCACGGTGTAGAGGCAAGGGGCCGCTTTACTTTCGATGGTCGCGGCGACCAGATGGCGCTGCGTAGCGTCGGGATACAAGCGGTACAACTCCTGGTACCGAACAATGAGATGTACGGCCAGCGACACGCTGAAGATCAAAATCAACGAAAGAAAGTTGGAGGAAACAACCGTTACCGGCCACCCGATCAAGCCGAGAACTCCGACGGAAAATACGCTTGCCGATATCGCGACTACGAACGGCAGGACGACCCAGCGCAGTCCCCTAAACGTGAGTGCCAGAGCGATCGAGAGGAGCACAATGACGCCGGTGCCGAAAAGCACGATGTCATGTCGGATGAAGCTCATCATATCTGCCGCAATCATGGGTACGCCGCCGAGATACACTTCGGCCTGGTCCTTATAGTTTTCGAGGATTTTCCGAACGCGGCGGATATCCTCTTCCTGGCGCGCGAGGACGTGTTCGTTGTAGCGGTCGAACGCTGCGCTCGCCGCCGCCAACTCGGCTTTGTCCGTCCCGCTCAACGGGCCACGTAGTTTCTGCTCTCTGAGCGCGTTGCGCCGGTTGAGCAGACTCCAATAGGTTTCGTCGCGGGCGAAAACGACCTGTATCGCCGTGGTTTTCCCGTCCGGACTCATTAGCCGGTTTCGATACAGCGGACTCGTGTTCAATTCCCTACGAGCGGCCTCCATGTCGACATCGCTGCTCTCCAAGGTGCGAAGTTCTTCACCCAACTTTGCGATTGTGACCGGCGGACTTTGCAGCAGCGGTACGTCCAGCAGGGACACCACGGAAGTGACCCGTTCGAGCGCGACCAGCGCGTTGCGCAATTCCCGCAGTCTTTCGAGTGAAGCGGGCGCGAATAGATCGGCCGTTGGGGTATAGGCGACGATCAGGTAATCGTCGGAAGCGTAGCGGCTCGTGATCGCGCGGTAGTAGTCGAGGTTGGTGTCGTTTTCCAACACAAGTGATTCCGCTGATACGTCGAGGTGAAAATCCTGGGCGAAATAGACGGAAAAACCGAGGACGACCGCGGCGATTGCAGACACCAGGTACGGTCGATCGAACACCGTTGCGGCGTATATCGCATAGAGTTTGCTACCGACAGATCCCTGCATTTCGAATTCCATATCTTCGACATAATCGGCGGTTGCTTGCCATTTTCGAACTCATCGACGCGTTCAAGACTGATTCAGATCAGCTAGGGAACCTCTGACTAATTCTGGGGCAGTCGAGTCGCCGCTTAAAATCGTTCAGGTCAAGGCGCGGATCGCAGGTAATAGCCGGGACTATTGGCAAGATCCGCAACACAGACCTGGACGATTTTGGGCGCGAGGCGACGTTCCATGAATTAATCAGAGCTTCCCTAATGGTGTTGGCGTCTGGCGGGTCACATGGGCGCGGCATGATAACGATTCGCGGCGGCGCCCGTCACTCCAATTCTAGGATCTTCAACGCGAGTTCGATTTCGAGACGCGAGTCACCGCTGCCCGGGTCTGCGCCGAGCAGGTCCTGCAACTGACGAATGCGGTATTTGATCGTGTTGACGTGGATCCCGAGTGTCCTCGATGCCTCGGCCGCGTTGAAGTTACAGGCGACTAATGCGCGCAGGGTTTTCATCGCGGTGTCACGTCCGTTGCGCCGGTCGAATGCGAGGACCGGTTCGAGAACTTGTGAGGCAAACTCGTCGTGTTCCTGAGCCTGATTGCTTCCCAGCAGCAGCCGGTAGATGCCGAGTTCCTCGAAGCGCATTACTTGCGAGGAACGGTGCAGGCGGGTCATCGCGCGCAACGCCTGCTCGGCGGTCTTGAGCGATGTCGCCAGTTTCCCCGGAGCGCTTTCGCGCCGGCCGATCCCGACGCGCAGCGTCAGTGGTTCCCCGTCGAAAGCAATCGCCGAAACTGCTCTGTGCAAGCGCCGCTGTACATCTCGCTCGGCGAACCGTTCAGCGTGGACGGCGTCGGTAATGATGACGAACCCGTCACGCCAGAGCATCGGTTTCACGTTAACTTTCAACGCCCCGAGACCGCGTTCCATCGCCTCGCGCACGACCGTACCGAGCGCAAAAAACGCGGCCCCCGACACGCGCCCCGAACCAGAATACAACTCGCAGAGGACGATTCGCCACGGACCGTGGAGCGGAAAGTCGAGTTTCTCCAGGGTCGCCACCGCGTCGTCCGGCGTCAAATCGCTGCCGAACAGATCGAGAAGGAGGGCACTCGCCGCGCGGCTTTCGGTAGCGCGCGTCGATCGCTGTTTGAAAATTTCGACGGCGAAAAACGTTGCCGCCTGCTCGATCGCCTTGGTGTCGATCGCATCCAACGCCCGGCCGTCCGTATCGACCAACAGGTAGCCGCCGTGCTCATTGCCGATCGGGATGTTCACGACCGCGAGCCGGGCATTCGCGATCTCAACGTCTACGTGCCACAGGCGACCCGCGGCGGCGTGGGCGTTGCCGCGGTCAAAAAGCGGCCAACGCGGATCGAGCCGCCAATCGATTGCGGCCAGCGGCTGACGCAGACCGTCCCACAGCATCAGCGGTCGTTCGATGAGCGCGTTGAGGGTTCGGCACAGGCCTTCGACGCCGTCACCCTCGAGCGCGGTATCCAGGAGTCGTTGATGGACTGCCATCGCGCGCGTCAGGAGGTGCCGCTCCGATTCGAATGCGCGCAGGGTCAGCGCCGACTGCAGACACGCCGCCAGCAACGGTGCCACCAGGGATAGATCGGCGAGGTCGTCGTCGCTGAAGTCGCCGTTGTTCTTGTTGATCGCGTGGAATATGCCGATCGGCCGGTCACGCAGCACCAACGGCACGGTGATCGTGTTCCGTGTATCGAAGAGCCGGACGAAGCGTTGAATGAAGCGCGGGTCGCGTTGCGCGTCGTTCGCGATATAGGGTTCGCGCGACAGAAATACGCGCGCCGCGTTACCGCCTTGTGCTAATGGTACGCGGTAGCGGGAAACCACCTCTTCGGCGTAGACGCCGAAGGCTGGCGCCTGCAGTACCAACTCGTCGGTGGTCGCCTCAAAACTCATGAAACCGCCCGTTGTCGCATCGATCGTCTGGCAGACGGCGGCGATGACTTCTGCCAGCATCTGGCTGTGGTCGCGGGTGGTCGACATCGCCGTGCCGACGGCGAGTACGGCTGCAACGCCGCGCTCTGCATGGGTCTCCGCCGCAGACTGACGCCTCTTTCGCTCGGGGTTATCAGACATCGTTCTTAGAATTTAGCTCATTCATACAAAAATATCCCAATATATTTGTATTGATCGGACATAGTAACCGGAAAATATTTGGCCTATGGTTACTAAGCAGCCGCTCCTGCGATCGAGCCAACGGGCGACACCAGCGGCGGGCTGCGACCGTGACCAACGACTTGAAGGGGACCACGAAATGTACTGTGTAGACGTCGATACGGGCGGGACAATGACCGACACCTTGGTCAGCGGTAAGGGAGAGCCGATGTTGATCAAGGTCGAGTCCACCCCGCACGATGTCACGGTTTCTTTTATGCAGAGTCTCGAAACCGCGGCTAGCCGCTTAGGATTGCCGAGCCTGACCGACTTTCTCGACGAGGTGCGCCTGATCCGGTGGACTTCGACGCTGACCTCGAACGTCCTCGCCGAGCGCAAAGGGCCGAAACTCGGCCTGATCGTCAGTCCCGGCCATGAAAAGGACCTGTACTGCGATACGCCGGAGCAGGCCGCCATGGTGGTCCCGTCGCTCATTCGCGCCGAGCACATTACGAGTCTCGCCGACGATGCCGGGCGCGGCGAGATCGTCGCGGTTCTCAAAGGACTCATCGATCAAGGGATCCGCCGGGTGAACATTTCGCTGAAAGGAGCGTTTCCCGACGGGGAACGCGAACGGCAGGCCTTAGGCGTGATCGGCGAGCAGTTTCCAGATCATTTTCTCGGTTCGGTACCGGCGCTCGCCGGTAGCGAAATGCTGATGCAGCCGGACGATATGTCCCGGACGTTTTACGCCCTGATCAACGCCTACGTCCATAACGCGTTGGCAAATTCGCTCTTCAAGGCCGAGGACCAGGTTAAAGTCGATCACAACTGGAAAGGCGACATCCTCGTCGGACACCTCAACGGTGGCGTTGCCCGGATCGGGAAGACCAAGGCGGTCGATACGATCGAATCCGGCCCGCTGTTCGGCACCCACGCTTCGGCCTATATCGCCGGTGACCAGAAACTCGACCGTGTGCTGGCGATGGATATCGGCGGCACGACCGGGAAGGCGAGCGCCATCACCGACGGTCACATCGAAATGCGCACAGCCGGCAACATCTTCGGGATCCCGGTCAATACGCCCATGCCAGTATTGCGTTCGAACGCGCTCGGCGGCGGCAGCATTGCCAGCATCGCGGACGGCGTCGTGAAGTTGGGTCCGCAAAGCATGGGGGCCGCGCCCGGCCCGGCCTGCTACGGGCTCGGCGGTTCCCAGGCGACCCTCACCGATGCGCTGGTGCTCGTCGGCGCGCTGTCACCGAGCGCGTTTTTGGACGGGCGGCGGGTCCTCGACGTCGACAAGGCGACCGCAGCTATCGGCGAACACGTCGCCCGGCCCCTCGGCATCGACGAGGTCGCGGCCGGCGAACGCATCGTGGCGCGCGCGATCGAAACGATGTCGACCCTGGCGCGTGACACGATAGCGGAGACAGGTTGGGACAAGCTCGACGGGGTCGAATTGTTTGCTTACGGCGGCAACGGTCCGCTGTTCGCGACTGCCGTGGCCGACGCGCTCGGTTTACGGACGGTCCGCCTGTTCGCCCTCGGTACCGTGTTCAGTGCGTTCGGTTCGGCGATATCCGATGTGCTCCATGTTTATGAGTGCGCACTGATCGGAACCGCGGACGTTGCCGCTGCCGGTACCGGCTTGATGGAACAGGCCCGGCGCGATCTCGAGGGCGAGGGATTCGATCCCTCGGCGGCGACCTACGATTGGACGGTTCAGAACGCGGCACGCGAACAGAGCACCGCTAGCGGTGACATCGAACAGGTCTCGGCATCGTTAACGGAGAACCTCCGGGCGCCGACCCTTCTGCGGCTCGATGCGCGTTTTTCGATCGGGCGGGTGGATCGCCCGGAACGGGCTCCGGCCGGGGATCCGGCGCCGACGGAGCACCGGAGATCACCGTTCGCGGGAGCGGACGGATTGCCGGTTTTCGAACACGGCGCGCTCTACGGTCGTACTTTGAACGGACCGTGTGTCGTCGACGGCGGCACGTTCACCTGGTTTCTCACAGACGGTTGGTCTCTCGCCGTCGACACCCGCGGCGACGCCATCGCAATTAGAGGCAAATAGAATGAACACACTTCACGTTGGGGACAACTTGAGCCTCGATATCGACGAGGAGCGCTGGCGTTGTGGCAAGTGCGCGAACGATCTCGGTTCGGCCAGGGAAAATGTCAAACGCGGTCTCCTGGTTGGCGAACGTGCGCCGGCCGAGATCCACCGTCCGTTGATCGATGCGCCCTACACCTTCTCGCCCGATCCCGAGTGGGTGCGGATCCTGGAATTCTACTGCCCCGGCTGCGGCCTGCAGGTGGAGACCGAGTACCTGCCGCCGGGCCATCCGATAACCAATACGACCGAGATCGACATCGACAGTCTGAAAAGGCGTTTGGAAAACGGTGAAATCGTCATCGAGGACGGGCATATGCGACCGGCGGAGGAAGCGACACCATGAGAAGTGTGGACATTGATGTCGGCGGTACGTTCACCGATCTGGTTCTAACGTTCGACGACCGCCGAGTGATGGCCAAGTCGCCGACCACGCCGTACGACCTGTCGGTATGTTTCCTGAGCGTGTTGGAAGACGGCGCCGATCAGCTGGATATGGATGTCGAAGAGTTGCTGCCACAGATCGAGGTGGTGCGTTACTCGACGACGGTCGCGATGAACCGGCTTATCGAGCGTCGCGGGCCGCGCCTCGGTCTCATGACGACCGAAGGGCATGAGGAAGCGGTATTGATTGGACGCGGTGCTCAATGGTGCGACGGCCTCAGGATCAGCGAGCGTCGCAATCTCGCGGTCCAGCACAAACCCGAACCGTTGATTTCGCGCGCGCTCATCGTCGGCCTGAAGGAGCGCGTCGACTCGAAAGGGAAAATCATGCGGGCGCTCGACGAGGACGACGTCCGCCGCAAGTTACGGTACCTGATCGATAACGGCGCGCGCGCCATCGCCGTGTCGTTATTGTGGTCCTTCGCTAACCCGACACACGAAAAGCGCGTGCGCGAGATCATCCGTGAGGAATACAAGGGCTATCACGTCGGTTATCTCCCGGTCGTGTTATCGCACGAAGTCGTCGGCAAAGTCGGTGAATACGAACGCACGATGACAGCGATCCTCGACGCCTATCTCCAACGGTCGATCAAACTCGAAATGGAAGCGACCTGGGATCAACTGCGCGAGATGGGGTATACGGGTACGTTTCTGCTGACCCACAACACCGGCGGCAGCGCGGAGATGTTCAAGACGACGGCGTCCCGTACCTACAACGGCGGGCCGATCGCCGGTCTCATGGGGTCTTACCATCTAGGCCGGGCGCTCGGCTACGACAACGTCATCGCCTCCGATGTCGGTGGTACGAGTTTTGACGTCGGCATGGTGGTGGACGCGGGCGTGCGCAGTTACGAGTTTCGCCCGGTGATCGACCGCTGGATGGTGGGTATTTCAATGCTGCAGACGACGACCATGGGTGCGGGGGGCGGATCGATCGCCTCTGTCAACACTTTGCTCGATCGTCTCGAAGTCGGCCCACGGAGCGCCGGCGCGATGCCGGGACCCGTCTGCTACGACCTCGGCGGTACCGAGCCCACCGTGACCGATGCCGACGTAGTGCTCGGTTACATTTCTCCGGACGCCTATTTTTCAGGTCGCATGCCGCTCAATCTCGATAAAGCGCGGACCGCGATCGAGGACAAGATCGCCGTGCCGCTCGGGGTCTCGGTCGACGAAGCGGCGGCCATGATCCGCAATATCATCGAAGAAAGCATGGCCTCTGCGATCAAGCGCGAAGTACATCTGCGTGGCTACCGCCCGGAAGATTTCGCCATTTTCGCGTTTGGCGGCGGTGGGCCTACTCACGTGGCGGGGTACCGCGCGGACGTGCCGGTTGCCGTGATCTTTCCGCAGTCGCCGGTGTTCTGCGCGCTCGGCAGCTCGGTCATGGACATTATGCACGTCTACGAAGTCTCAAAACGCATGATCATGATGGAGCCCGTGACCGAAGAACTCAGCACCGAGTATGGCGCCTTCAACGCGGCGGTCGACGAACTGATCGAACAGGCGAAGATCGATATCACCGCCGAAGGGCTACCGCTCGATGAAGTCATCTACCAGGTCGAACTCGACATGCTGTACGGCGGTCAGGTTCACGTCAAACGCGTATCCTCACCTCACGTCAAGATTGACTCCGGGAAACAGATGCAGGAGATCTATGATGCCTTCGAGGCAGAGTTCGCCGCGGCGTTCAGTCCCCACGTTATCCATAAACCGGGCGGCGTGTACCTCGACAACATCGTACTCAAGGCGACCGTGCCGACCGAGAAACTTGTGCTGCCGGAGCAGCCGCTCGGCGGAACCGATGCGTCGAGCGCGCGCTCCGGCGAGCGGGAGGCCTACTGGTCGGCGCTCGCCAAACGGATCCCGACGCCGATCTACCGGTTCGAAGACATGCAACCCGGGCACCGCATCGATGGACCGTCGTTAGTAGAGGCGGATTTCACGACGCTGGTCGTTCCGCCCGGGCAGTTTTTTCACATCGACAGCCGCGGGCTCGGCCTGCTCGAGTATTCCCCGGCCGCAGAGAACGCAGGAGTCGCAGCATGAGTATCCCTACCGTCGCCGAAAAGCTGGCCGCACTGAAGGTTACCCCGGCCACGGCCCACGAAACGGCGTGCGTCGAGAAGGTTTCTCGCGGCGCCTATGAAATCGCGGTGCAACGCACCGCCGATATCCTTGATGAGGGTTACGAGATCTTCATGCGCTCATCGCGCAGTTCGATGGGCGTGGCCGGCGATTCCATCGTCGCGATGTTCAATGCCGCGGGCGATCTCGTTAATGCTTCTGCCGGGACCTACCTGCACGCCGTGATCCCGCCGATCATCATCAAGTATATCCTGGCGAAATATGAGGAGAATCCGGGCATCGAGGATGGCGACATTTTCTATACCAACGATGCGCTTTACGGCGGGATACACAATCCCGACCAGGTCGCCATTACACCTGTTTTTTTTGCCGGCGAGTTAGTCGCATGGACCGCCGCCTTGTCGCATACGACCGAAACCGGCGCCAAGGAACCCGGCGGAATGCCGGTCTCCGCGACCTCGCGATTCGAGGAAGGCATGAATCTGCCGCCGATGAAAGTGGGTCAGAATTTCCGCATCAACAACGACATCATCGAACTCTTCCGCGCCTTCGGGATCCGCGCGGAAGCGAACGTTATCGTCGACCTCAAAGCGCGCTGCACGACCGCGGATCGGGTACGCATGCGCATCGTCGAGATGTGTGAGCGAGACGGTGTCGACTTCGTCACGGGTCTGTTCAGGCGCATGCTCGACGAAGCGGAAGCCGGCGCGCGCAAGCGTTTGCTAGGGTGGCCGGACGGTACTTACCGCTGCGTCACGTTTTCCGATGCCGCCGGCAATATCCGCGGACTCATGCGCAACTGCTGCATGACCATGATCAAAAAGGGAGACGGTCTCCTTATCGACTTTACCGGCACCAGCCCGGAGAATCTCTCGAGCTACAATGCGCACCCGCAAGCAGTGGTGGGACACCTCGCCAACTACATTTACGAATACGTGTTCCACGATCTGCCGATATCGAGCGCGACCTTCGCGCCCATCGATTTCATTTTCCCGGAGGCAAGTTGTCTGTCGCCGACCGATCGCGCGGCAACCAGCAACGCGGTCATGATCTGCACCGGCGCGATGAGCGCGGTGGCAAACTGCATCGCGCGCGCGCGCTTTCCGACGGCCGAATGGCAGGAGTCCACCGCCTCGATGGGCAACGGCGGTAACGCGACGGTCATCGCCGGGGTATCGCAATGGGATCTACCGTTCGCGGACATGATCGCCTACCCCATCAACACCGAGGGGCAGGGCGCCCGTTCATGCTGCGACGGTATGGACGCCTACGGCTTTCCGTGGTGCGCGTTCGGGCGCGCGCCCGATGTCGAGAGTATCGAAAACGAGTTCCCGATGATCATCCCGTTCTCGCAGCACTGGCCGGATTCCGGCGGCCATGGGCGCTACCGCGGCGGCTGCGGCACCGCCCAGTTCTGGGCCGCGCACCACGTGCCTTCCTTGTACTTCATGGCAATCGCCGATAACAGTACCATCCAGACACCCCAGCCCATCTTCGGTGGGTACGCGCCGCCGACGGTACCAGGCCTGTCGCTGGCCGGGACCAAGGTTTCCGAATTGCTGGCGGAACTCGACGAAAGCAAGCTCGATTTCGAGAGTCTCGTAGAAGGTAAATTCGGCGAGCTCGTTGCCGAACCCTTCGGGCGTTCGACCAGGCCAATCAACGGTGACGAAACGGTCACGATTGGGTTGTCCACCGGCGGCGCTGGCTTCGGCGATCCGCTCGAGCGCGACGTCGAGTCCATCGAGAAAGATCTCATCGCCGGCCTCTGTTCGCCGTGGAGCGCGAGAAACATCTACCAGGTCGTGTGGAATGCAGACAAACAGACCGTCGACCGCGAGGCGAGCGAGGCGCTGCGGCACGAGGCGCGCAAGGCGCGCATCGACCGCGGCGTGCCTTTTGATGAATTCGAAGCCGGGTGGTTGGAGCGCAAGCCAGCGGAAGAGATCCTGGCGCTCTACGGTTCGTGGCCGGATGCCGCGCCGCTCGCCCCCGCCTTTCGGCCATGAGGCCGCCGCGCAAACGCGCGAAAGCGATCGCGCAGGGGCGAGGACGCGACCATCGCGTCGTGATCCCGTTTGCTTTCGAACTCGCCGCCCGGATCTCGGCACGGCCCCTCGACGCTTTCCGCAACGACCCGACCCAACTTGCCAATGCCCTGTCGGAGTTGCACCAGGCGACCGGCGCGGACGGGATCGTGTGTGCGGCAGCGAGCGAAATGGAATTGCACTCGGCCGGCGGACAGGGTCTGGATATTGAGCAGGCGTTTGCCAACGGACCGTTAGCAGCGAGTCTCGAGGCGTGCCGGCGGATACGGGCGACCGTCGGTGACGATGCCGCGCTGCTCGCCGGTGTTACCGGACCGGCGACGCTCGCGCGGCAGTTCTCCACCGGCCTGGATGCGGGGGTCGAGGCCTTTGGCGCGGTGGTCAAACAGTTCTGCGACGCCGGTAGCGACGTCGTCGTGGTATTCGAAGACGAAAGCGCGGCGCTTGACGAAGCCTGGCGGGCGGGGTTGAAGACGGCGGACAATATCGCCCGGTTCCATCAGGTCGCGTTGTTGCTGTGGAGTGGGGACGGTCTTCCGTCACCGCACAAGGTGCCGCTGGATGCACCCGCGCCCGATGGATTGGGGATCATCACTACGGACCGCCAAGTACCGGCCGACGCCGATATCGCGGCGCTCGAACGTTGGGTGGCGGTGGTAAAAGAGACGCAGCCATGAAGGAAATCTGGAACGAGGCAGCGGAATGCGCGACGCTCGATGCAACGCGGCGGCTGCATACCGAGAGGCTCCAAAAACAGCTCGATTACGTCGCCCGGCATTCGGTATTTTATCAACGGAAATTCAGCGCCGACGGTATCGATATTGCGGCGATACGCACGCTCGAAGACATAGCGGCGTTGCCATTTACCGAAAAAAACGAACTGCGCGAGAGCCAATTGGAGGTACCGCCCTTCGGCCATCACGTCGCCTGCCTTCCGGCGGCGGTACGCCGGGTCTATTCGACCAGCGGTACGACGGGGCGCCCCACCTACATCGGTTTGACCGAGCACGATATCGGGGTCTGGCGGGAGTCCGCGACGCGCGCATTCTGGTCGGCGGGCCTGCGTCCGGGTGCGCGCGTGCCGCTCGTCGTCTCGCCGTTCGTCGTCGCCGCATCCTATGCCGATGCTTTCGAGCAAATCGGTACCTCTATCCCGATCGGGGTCAATATGACCGATCGACTGGTCGATGCATTCCGCTTCGCCGGCGCCACTGCGCTGCTGTGCACGGCGTCCTACCCATTGCATTTTGCCCGGTCGTTGGCCGAGCGTGATATCGATCCGGTGACGCTCGGACTCGACTTGATCCTGGCCGGCGGCGAGCCCGGCGCTTCGATCCCTTACGTCCGCAAGCAGATCGAGGAGACATTCGGCTGCCGTGTCGTGGAGGTGTCCGGCAACGGCGACTATTGCGCCATGGCCTGGGCCGAATGCGAACATCGGCGCGGCATGCATTTCGTCGCGCAAGGGCTGATACACCCGGAGATCATCGACCCCGACAGCGGTGAGGTATTGGAGATCGCTGCCGGGGTGAAAGGCGAACTCGTCTGCAGCTCGCTCGATCGCGAATGCATTCCCCTGATCCGCTTCCGTACCCGCGACCACGTCGAAATCACACACACCGAATGTGATTGCGGGCGCACCGGCTTCGGGATCCGGATCATCGGCCGTACCGACGACCTCCTGATCGTGCGGGGCGTCAACGTTTATCCGGCCGCCGTGCGCGACGTGATCGCCGGCTTCGCACCGGACACCAACGGCGTCATCGAGATCCAAATGCATCGGGAGCCGCCCGAGGGTTGGGAGCCCCCGGTGCATATCAAGGCAGAGCACGGCGGCGAAGGTATCGATCTCGAAGAACTCAAAGCGGCCATCGAGAGCGCTTTACGAGAGAAACTGATCTTTCGCGCCAATATTGAGTTAGTCGAACCCGGCGCGTTACCCCGCTACGAGTACAAGGCCAAGCTGGTGCGTGAACTGTTTGCGGCCGGCAAGAAGTGATCCGAAATGCGCTTCAAGTCGCCCGTAGGTCCGACTATCGTCGCCCCGGACTTGATCCCGGGCCCAGTCAAACAATGTCCGCCTTCGGCGGGCTTTATTCTACTGGATGCCGGAGCTAGGACCGCTCCTGCGGTCCCGGCGCACTTCCGCCGTCTTGGCGGTCGGCTAGGATTGCTCCTGCAATCCCTTCGCATTTCCTACGTCTGATGTGCATGGATGCACAAATGCCGCGATGGCAGGATGCCAGAGAGCGGCCCTGTAGGTCACAAGTCCGGCATGACGAAAGTGATCGATATTTCGGAACAGTTATCTAGCGTATCGAGCGCACCTCTCCGGTTGCTGTATTTGCAGAGCCGTAGGCTACATAATTCGTCAGCAGGCGGATTTAAATAGGTAAGCAGGGGAGGTCGACACGATGAAGCTCGCCGATTGTTTAATCGACGCGCTGATGCAATTTGGTGCCCGAGAGATCTTCGGATTGCCGGGTGATTTTGCGCTGCCGCTGTTCAAAGCGATAGAAGCGCGTCCCGAGATCCCGCTCTACACTTTGAGTCACGAGCCGGCGGTTGGGTTCGCGGCCGATGCGGCGGCCCGTATCTCGGGACGGCCGTCCGTTGCGGCGGTGACCTACGGCGCGGGCGGCATCAACATCCTCAACGCGGTCGCCAATGCTTACGCCGAAAAATCGCCCGTGATGGTCCTATCGGGTGGGCCCGGACGCGCCGACAGCGGGACCGGATTACTCATCCACCATCAGGCCAAAACACTCCGTTCGCAACTCTCAATGTTCACCCAGGTGACGTGCGCGCAGACCGTCCTCGACGATCTGTCCTCAGCCGCGCAGGATATCGCCGACACGCTGAATCAATGCGTTTTGGAATCGCGGCCCGTCTACATCGAGGCGCCGCGAGATTTAGTGGAAGCCGAGCTTACGAACGTAAGTGTCGCCGCATCGACTGATGACGAAACCGATAACCGGGCCGCGATCAGGGCCTGCGCCCGCGAGATGCTCGGACAAATCGGGCGGGCGCGCGAGCCCGTGCTCCTAGTCGGTATCGAAATCCGACGCTTCGGCGTCGAGGTTGGGGTGGCCGAGTTGGCGAAGGCGCTGCAGATCCCCGTGGTCACCACGTTCATGGGCCGTGGATTGTTGAGCGATTCCGCGAGCCCGGTATTGGGTACCTACCTCGGTGCGGCCGGAGCATCGGCGCTGACGGCGCTCGTCGAAGAATCCGATTGTCTGGTATCGATGGGGGCGATACTTTCGGATACGAATTTCGGTGTTTCGGAATCGCGGATTGATTTCAGTAAGGGCATCGTGATCGGTGATGGTGCGGTGACGCTGAACCATCACCACTACGAGCAAATCCCGCTGTCGGATCTGGTTCCCACCCTGCTCGACGAATTGAAATCCGGTCATTTCCCCGAGCGTCCATCGCGCCCCGATCACGCGCACGCGGAATATCCCCGTGGCTTGGGTGCCGACGATTCGCCGCTGAAGCCCGTGGATATCGCAACCGGTATCAACGATCTATTCGATGCACATGGGATGATGCCCATGTCGTGCGACATCGGCGATTGCCTCTTTTCCACCTTGTCGATCGTCAATACCGAACTCGTGGCGCCAGCCTATTACGCGACAATGGGCTATGGGGTGCCGGGCGGGATCGGGATCCAGGCCGCAACCGGCCGGCGTCCCCTCGTGCTGGTGGGCGACGGTGCTTTCCAGATGACGGGATGGGAGTTGCTGAATTGCGCACGTCTGAGCGTCGATCCGATTGTCGTCGTATTCAACAACGCGTCCTGGGAGATGTTGCGGACGTTTCAACCGGGGTCGAAATTCAACGATCTCGTCGAACTCGATTTTTCCGAAATAGCGACCACTTTGGGCGGCGACGGCTACCGCGTGACGAACAAAACCGAACTGGCCGCCGCTCTCAGTCGCGCTTACGCCACGCGGGGTCGTTTCCAACTGATCGACGCGGTGCTTGCGCGCGGCGATCTGACCCCGGCGCTGCAAAATTTCGTCGACGGAATCAAGCGAATGCGCGCGGCGGGCTAACCCGCATATTTCATGAAGGGAACGGAATTCAGGGGAAATTTGGCCCGGAAGGTTGGACAAATGCCCGAACAAGCATAGCCGTAGCTATGGTTGGAGGGAATTTGTTCAAGATTCACAGTCAAATTTTTCCTGAAACCGTTCAGGTGCAGACCGCTCCGCTAGCGACGGCCCGATAATGACGCTAAGCGCTTGATGAACAGCGCGCGTAAACCGTTTCGAAACCGCCTTCGTGAAATATGCGGGCTAAGCTGCCCGCGGAATTGGGCGCGTCGGGCGACACTCTGCTCGGCGCCCGCTGGGCGCGCCGGTCAAAATCACGTGCTACCGAATCCGGTAAACGCAAGCGTGCAATACCGGGCATAATACCGGGCTAATCCACAAATAAGGGGAACCACATGAAACTCGATTCATCGGTTACCGCCGTTGTGACCGGCGGCGCATCGGGGCTTGGCGAGGCCACGGCCCGCTCATTGGCCGCGAGCGGCGTGAAGGTCGCGATCTTCGATTTCAACGAGCAGAAAGGCGAGGCCGTAGCCAGCGAACTGAACGGTGTCTTTTGCAAGGTCGACGTAACGTCCACCGCCGATGTCGAGGCCGGGTTCGAGAAGTCGCGCGCCGCGGTCGGGCAGGAACGGATCCTGATCAACTGCGCCGGGACCGGCGATGCCTTTAAGACCGCGGGCCGCAACAAGAAAACGGGTGCGATCAATCATTATCCGCTCGACAAATACGAGCGTATCATCCAGATCAATCTGCTCGGGACATTCCGCTGCATCGCGATGTCCGCGGCCGGCATGATGACGCTCGACCCGGTCGATGAATTCGGAGAACGCGGGGCGATCGTCAATACTGCCAGCGTCGCGGCCGTGGACGGCCAGATCGGGCAGGCAGCCTATTCCGCATCGAAAGCCGGCGTGGTCGGCATGACCTTACCGATCGCCCGCGATCTGATGAGCGAAGGGATCCGCGTCAACACGATCCTGCCGGGGATCTTCGGTACGCCCCTGCTGGAAACTCTGCCCGACAACGTCAAGGCCGCGCTGGCGGCGTCCGTACCCTTTCCGAAACGCCTCGGCGTGCCGGGCGAATTCGCCCATCTCGCGATAACGATGATCGAAAATGGTTATTTCAACGGCGAAAGCGTTCGTCTCGACGGCGCGATCCGGATGGCGCCGCGTTGACCCCTCGGCGGTGACGACCATGGGGTCGGGGCTCGCGACCCCGCTCTGCATGGCGCCGACCCGATGATGTCGGCGGATTCGGCGCGGGCCACCGGCTTGGCCGACCGTTATCTACGCGTGCGCTACATGTGCGTTCCGAAAGATGCTTCACTTTCGTGCTTATACCCGCCCGTCACCCCGGGCTCGACCCGGGGCCCAGTTAAACAATGTCCGCCTGCGGCGGGCTTCTTCTACTGGATACCGGGTCCGTCACACCGTACTCGAACCGGGGCCGGTATGAAGGTGACGATGCGCGGCTGCCGGCCCTTATTTCGAAACTGGTCGATAATTTGGAACAGCTATTAAGTCGGCGCCAGTGGCGTCGGGTCAACATGGTGCTGGAGGCGCGGCCGTAGCGCCGGATTGGAGTCAGATTAGCCCGCGCGTCTCCAGCAATCCGACCAATTGATCAACGCACTCAGCGATCGACAACTCGTGCGTCGGGAGTACTAAGTCCGCATTTTCGGGTTCTTCGTAAGGCACAGTGACCCCCGGAAAGTTTGCGCGCTCGCCGGTATCGGCGAGCGAATAATGCCCGCCTTCATCGCGTTCGCGACACACCTCGACCGGGGCCGATAGGTGCACAACGAGGCAACGATCCTCCCCCAGTGCCTCCGCCGCACGCCGGCGTACCGAAGCGCTGGGAGCGATGAGGCCGACGATGCAGATCATACCGGCGCCGTTGAGCAGCTTCGCGACCTCCACCGATCGCCGTAGATTCTCCGAGCGGTCCTCGGCGGAGAAACCAAGGTCTCTGCTGATCCCGAGTCGCAGGTTTTGACCGTCGAGCACCGCACAGGCGCGGCCCTGGTCAAAAAGCCTGCGTTCCAGCGCATAGCTCAAAGTGGTCTTACCGGCGCCCGACAAGCCGGTCAGTAGCAGGGTTACAGCTTGCTGCCCGAATCTTGCGCCGCGTTCCTCGGCGGTGACGTTACTCGACTGGCCCCGCAGCGAATCAGCGCGCGGTTCGTCGTCCCAATGATCGTGGCGATCCGCGTCCGACGCGCGATCCTGGATCATCCCGGCGCCCACCGTCACGTTGCTGATCCTGTCGATGATGATGAAGGCTCCCGTCGTGCGGTTGCGGCGGTAGCCGTCGTAGGGGATCGGCTCATTCAGGCGAACCGTGCAGCGGCCGATTTCGTTCAGGTTTAACACAGGCGCGTTCCCGCGGTGCAGCGTATTGACATCGACGACGTAGCGCAGCGTGCTAATGCTGCCGGTGACGGAATTCGTCGTCTGCTTGAACACGTACGTTTGGCCCGGGCGCATCGCTTCGTCTGCCATCCACACGATCATGGCATCGAAGCGATCGCCTAGGCGCGGGAGGTTGCCGGGCCGGACGATGACATCGCCGCGGCTGATGTCGATCTCATCTTCGAGCGTAATAGTGACCGCCTGTGGCGTAAAGGCTTCTTCGGCCGAACCATCGAAGGTCACGATATCCTTGACCGTGCTGGTTTTGCGCGATGGTAGTACGAGGATGTCTTCGCCTTTACGGATGATCCCGGAGCCGACCGTGCCGCAATAACCACGGAAATCGAGGTGCGGGCGATTAACGTACTGCACGGAAAAACGGAAATCCTCGAGGTTGCGGTCAGACCCGATGTACACGGTTTCGAGGAAGTTCATCAAGGTTCTTCCCCGGTACCACGCCATGTTCTCGGTCGGATCGACGACGTTATCGCCAAGCAAGGCCGAGATGGGAATGAAGTGGAGATCGGGGATGTCGAGGCGCGCGTCGACGAGAATGATCGCGAGATCGGCGGTGGATGCGCCGGTCGCCAT
>CAZFZX010000036.1:0-25167 GCA_964523765.1 uncultured Enterobacteriaceae bacterium | reverse complement strand
GTTATCCGTCATGCAATTTCCCCTGGCTGGATTCGGATGCGTTATCTGGCAGCTAGCATCGCGAACGCGTTACAATCACCACTCTCGTGCATTGTAGGAGCGAGCGAGACGATGGTCGATACAGTCATCCGGGAGCGCGCCGCGGCGCCCGCCGATTTCGGCGAACAGGACTATCCTTCGGCGCTGGTCAACGTGACCAATGCGTGCAACTTGCGCTGCACGCATTGTTTCGTGTTCCGCGACGAAAACCCCAACGAGCCGCGCGACAAAATGGACGACGCAACGATGCTTGCCCACCTCGCCGAGCTGCGTGATAAGCACCACATCAAGTCGATGTTTTTCATGGGCGGCGAGCCCATGATCCGTAGGAAGTTGGTTCTTAAAGCGGTCGACCTCTTCGAGCGTTCGACCATTGTTACCAACGGTACCTACGGTATCCCATCGGTGCCGGGACACGTGGTCAGTTTGTCGCTTGACGGGCCCGAGCAGCTCAACGACCCAATCCGCGGCGATGGCGTCTTCGCCAAGGTCAAGGACGCCGTGTTCACGCGCAAGATGGGTGACGGGACGACGGTGATCATTCAAATGGTGATCACCCGGCAGAACGAATCCGGGATTGAGGGGTTCGTCGAGCAAGTCAAGACTTGGCCGATCAACGGACTCGCTTTCACTCTCTACGTGCCGACTCGCGACGACGACAGCGGACTCGACTGGCCGGACTTGGCCGATCGGGATCGCGTGGTCGACCGTGTGATCGCGCTGAAGCGGCTGCACCCGACGCTAATCAAAGCTAACATCGCGGCGCTCGAAATGATGAAGTCCGGCGTTGCCCTCGACTACACCGGTCGCGAGGGCGAGAATTGCGCGCTCTTAGGTTCGGCCCTGCCTTTGTACATGGGCGATGGCGGCACATTCGAACGCACTTTTTGCTGCTACGGAAACGACGTGGATTGCTCGCGTTGCGGCTCTTACCTCGTATTCAACGCCGCCTATCACATCAGCGAAGGTCACGGCGCAAATCACTGGGGTTCCTAGGAACCCGCCTTAGGGGGGGATTAGAGCCGGCGGATCGCCTGCGTCGCTTCGAGATCCTCGATCGCGTATTGGGTTTTCAGCCAGTAAATGTCTACGGGCGCCGTGATGCCTTTCAACGATGCCGCTCCGCAGTGGACGCATTCGGCCGGCGCTTGGTCTTTTCCCTGGATGACATCCCGGAAACTTCCCGAACATAGGATGCGATCCCGTTTCGGGAACAGCGCCTTGACGTCCGCGAAAGCAGGCGCCTGAACGCCTTCGATTCTGAAAGTGATGTTGACGTCGTTGCCATGGACGTCGTCCCCACCTGAGGAAATCGCCCACACCTCTCCGTAATGGAGTGCGATCCGGTAGTGGATGGGCAAATGCGAAGTGCGTTGGTTACGGATCTGAACGTGATCTTCGATCTTGATCGCGGCGTGGAATGCCTTTTCGACATCGTCGAATGTCGCGAGAAATCCGTCTCCCGTGCTCTTGAAAAATCGGCGGTTGTATTGGTCGAGCACCGGTTCGGCGATCTGGGTCAGTCGTTGTTTCAAATGATAAGCCATATGGTCGTCTTCGCTCGCAATCAGCGACGACTCGCACAAATCGAAAACGAGAATGGCTTCGGTTCGCTGGCCCAGATTAGCGACCGGGATCATCACCGATTGGTCCCACGTTTGCTCGGCCTCCACTTCGACCGGTTCGGCTGTGACCTCATCGACTTGAATAGTCCAGTTCGCGACGCGCAGGATCGACAGTAGCGGCAGCTCGACCGTGCCTTCGATACGAACCCACTGGCCATCCTGGTGTACGAAGCTGCCGTTACTGCTGGAGTCCGTCGCCGAGATACCGCCGGATTCGCTTTTTTTTATTTCGAGATGTCGACGCGATACGCGGTCGTGCTGGAGCCTGACGTCGCTGTTCGAATCACGTCCGATATGCACGGCCTGCTGGTCCAGCGTCTGCTCGGAAATGGAGCCGGAATCGTGGTCCTTTATCCTGAACTTCCAGGCCATTCGGTTTTCGAGGTCCTTGTAACGGAATTTAACAATGATACCGGATCCTGCGCCGGGTAACGAAATTCCGATAGCGGCGGGTAGAAATGCTTTTTTTCCAACTTTGGTCCCGAAAACGTCCATTTCGGGGGCTGCACCGCAGTGCGCGGCGCTTACATCATAGCCGACGTCAGCACCCGCCCGAGCCTCTCAATAGCGTTTTGGACCGCTTCGCTGCTTTCCGAGGCGTAGCAGAGGCGGAAAAAGCCCGGTTCGCTGATCCTGCATGCTTCGCCGGGCGTGAGATTGACGTTTGCTTCCTCCAGGATCCGTCGCCACAGCGCCCGCTCGGCTTCCCAGGTCGGGGCGTCGAGGTAGGCGCGAAGGTCGCAGATCAGGAACAGTGCCGCCTCCGCCGGAAGGTAGGCGACACCGACCGCATCGAGCGCTTCCGTTGCCCTTCGATACGCCTGCCCGAGCTTGTGCTGCATGCCCGCAACGTGCGCGTCTACGGCCGCCTCATCGGCGACCAGTTCCGAGAGCAGATGCTGGGTGTGGCCCGAGCAGGCCGACCAGTATGCCAGGCCCCCTACCGCTTCGATCACGGCTCGGTTCTCGCTCACCAATACGCCGCAGCGCAAACCACTGGCCCCGAAATCCTTGGAGAAAGCCCAGACGACATGCACCCCGTCGCCCAAATGGGGTCGCAGGGACGCGACACTCACGAATTCGCGCTCCCCGAAAACCGACAAGGCGTAGATTTCGTCGACGATGAGATGAATGCCGCGCCGTTCCGTCCACGCGACGACCTCGCGCAATTCATCGGCCGTGTACACCCGTCCTAGTGGATTGTTGGGGGTGGTAAAAAGAAGCGCCGTAACAGGACACTCGGCCGCGTCCATGGCCGCATCGAGACGTTCCGGCGTGAGTTGAAAATCGTCCTCGCTCGTGCAGTCCACGCGCACGATGTTCAGCTCGTCTCGCATTTCTAGATCGGGCCAAAACCCCGCGTAGCTGGGAGTAGGGATCAGCACGCCGTCACCAGTGTCGCAGATCGCGTAGCAGAGTATCTCCAGGACCGAGCCGGCACCCGCGAGCACCGCGATTTGGTCTGCATCGAATGTTCTGCCGAGGAAGCTGCGTCCCATAAAGGACGCGAGGCGCCGCCGGAATTCGGGGTTCCCGGTCATCGCGTCGTAGCCCAGCGCTGGCGCCGGCACTTCATAATCAGCCAACCGCGCGATCAGGTCGTCGTTGTGCAGCTTATTCTCGGCAATGCACAGGCTGACGTAGCCGTCGGGCCGCAGTTGCGGGTCCCAAGCTTGACCGGCACGTGCAAAGTGCTCGGCAATGTAGGCGGGAATCTTCGGCGAGTCGACCAGCCGCTGTCCTCGATGCGAGAGTCGGATGCCGTCAGATCGCGCTTCCTTAGACATCGGTGGCGCGCGGTTCTGTCAGTAGGCACGGTGGAACGTCTGGCAAAGCGCCAGCGGCCGTTCGCAATGCTCTATACCGATCTATCGAAAGTTTCATCTTTTTGTCCCCATGCTCCCCGGTCCGGGCGAGCGTCCCAGAATTGATCAGAGGTTCCTTCATATGACGCACAGTATAATACCCGACGATAGCACTTCGAACCGTCGGGCTGGCGCCGGCGGGTTGGCCCCTTTCACGATTGCTTCGATCATAGGCGGATGCGCAGATGAGCACTTTCACCTCGAACGGAAAACCGATAATAGCCGACGCGGATCCGAATATGCGCTTATTGCGGTTCGTGCTTGATTTGGCCGTGGTCAAGGCCGGGGCGGCACCGTGCGGCGACCGGCAAGACTATCCATCGATTACCGATCGGTGAGCGCATTGCTTTTTTGTCAATTGCGCCGCGCCCTTGGGTCCAAGGGGACTACGGCCGAGGGTATTCGGATCTCACCCTTGCGTCGCCTCGTGCCGGGACTTTTCTGTATGGCCCTCGCCGGCTCCGCCGCGGCCATGGACGGCCGGATAAGCGGTCACGTCCGGACCGATGGCGAAGCCCTCGACGGCGCGATGGTAACGGCCAGGGCGGTGGCGAGCGGGATCGAAACCACCGTATTCAGCGGCGACGATGGGGCTTACTACTTGGGTTCGCTGGACCCGGGAACCTATGAGGTCGAGGCCAAGATACCGGGACGATCGGCACCGAGGCGAACGCTGGCGATCGGCGGCGGAGAGATCGCGCGCGCGGATTTCCAGGCGGTCCCGGCGAGCGATTACCGGCGCCGGCTGTCGAGCGCGCACTGGTTGAGTCTGTTGCCGGACGGTGAGATGAAGCGCGAATTCCTGCTCAACTGTACCAGCTGCCACGAGATCTCGTATGGCCGCGTAATGCCCGACGAGGTCCCGCGGACGTCGGCCGGCTGGCTCGACGCCATCACGCTGATGCGCTCGATCGACGTCTACGGTTTGACGCCCCCGGACTTTGACGACGAGCGCTATGCAGCGTGGTTGGCAGAGCATCTGGACGCGCGGCACATTGCTGAGTTGCGCCCGGGGACCGCGGCGAAAGGCGCGGTGCTCGCGGCGCGGATCACCGAGTACCCCGTACCCGAAACCCCGTCGTTGCCACACGATATCGCCATCGGTCCTGACGGGCGTGTGTGGATCACCGCTTTCTACAATAACGTTGTCTGGGCGATCGTTCCGGGTAGCGGTGAAACGCAGTCCTACGCGGTCAACGAAAGTCCGGAGCGCATGGGGCAGGTCCGCGCGCTCACCTTCGATCGTGACGGCATGTTATGGGTGCTCCTCGGCGGTACGGAGTCGGTGGTCAGATTGAACCCAACCGACGGTGCGATAGAAACTTTTCACGTCGGACTGTATCCCCACAGCATCGAGGTAGATTCCGCCGGCAAGCTCTGGTTCAACGACTACTTCTCCGCCACCGAGCGCATCGGCAGCATCGATCCCGCGACCGGAAAAGTTACGCTGTATCAGATCCCCACCGCGGGGCTGACGCCGCAGGAGGGTTTGCCCTTATTGTACGGTCTGCAGGTCGATCGCGACGATATTGTCTGGGGCACGATGCTCGCGGCGAACAAGCTTTTCCGCTTCGACAGTCGCGGCGGCGGCGCGCGATTATTCGAAATGCCGCACGTCAACTCCGGCCCGCGCCGGCTCGGGATCGGTCCCGACGGTACGGTTTGGATCCCGGAGTTCAATACCGGCACGCTGACCCGGTTCGCGCCCGAGACCAAAGCGTTTACTCGCCATTCGCTGGGGTTCCCCAGCCTCGGTCCGTACGACGTTGCGGTCGATCAGAATTCCGGCCACGTGTGGGTGACGGCGGCGTTGGGCAGCATGCTTCTGCGTTTTGACCCCGCGACCGCCGTCTGGGATCGTTATCCGTTGCCGACAGAGCCCGCCTATCCCCGGCATATCGCGATCGACGGGTCGAGTGGTGACGTATGGACGACGTATTCTTCGATGCCGGACGCGGTGCCAAAGATCGTCCGCATCGAACTGCGGGCTAAACCACCATAAACCAGGCAATCGTCGTCACGATCCAACTGCCTTCGTTGGCGATTTCGCTGATCGCGGAGCCCTGCCGGTTGCGGTCCCAACCGGCTTCGCGTAGCGACATCAGGACCTGACCGAGACGGCTGCAGATTGTGATGTGTCCGGTGAGGATCCCGAAGATCGAGACGCCGGCGCCGCCGACCATGAGAATGTTGTAGGCAAGAGTCAGTTGCGGAACGCCCTTGAAAAATACCGCGAGGTAGCCGCGCACCAGCGGATCGGTGATGGTGAGTTTATGCCGGTAACCGACAAACAGCGTCACGGAGATACCCGCGAACGCAAAGATCGCGGTCCAGGTGTCGATCTGTGTCCAGATCATGGCGTCCCGCCAGAGGTAGATCGCCGTATCCAGCAACATGGCCGTAGTCCAGGTCGCATAGGTAATCACGGTTTGAAGGGTGACTCTGCTCGGCTGTATGCGGTGCGCGCGGTACGACAGCGACAGGTTGATCAAGAGGAATATGCCCCAGAAAGACAGCCAGGAAATGCTGACACCCTCGGTGGTGGTCATCATCAACACTCCTTGGGCGACACCGAAACCGACCGCGCAGCTTATTTGCACGACAAACAGAATATCGGCGATCCGGCGTGTGCGCGCGAGCGTGGGCTTCGCGGCGATTGCGTCGCCGCGGTGTTCTTTAGAAAGCAATTGGCACCTCTTTAGATCAGCGTATCGAAGCGGTTCGGTATTCGCGAGGGCGCCTATGGCAACAGCTTGCGCACGCTATTGCAAGGATCGAGCGATTCCCGTGAGACCGCGGCGTTGGACCGGTATTGGGGTTTCGTTATGATGAGGCAGCTCGCGGTAGCGACAGTCTTGAGAATAGCCGAAGGAACCCTAACAGGAAATCAACATGATCTACGAAGTTCGCACGTATCAATTGAAACCGCGCGGCGTCCCCGAGTTTGTCGACCTGTTCGGCAAGGCGTACGAGAAGCGCCGGGCGCTATCCAGACTCGCCGGTTTTTTCTACACCGATATCGGGCCGTTGAACGAAGTGATCCACATCTGGCCGTTTAAAGATCCAAACGAGCGCGTCAAAAAGCGCGCGCGCGCCGCCAGCGAGAAAAAGTATGCCTGGCCGCCGAAGGTGAAGCACCTGGTCGAGCAGATGAAGGCGGAGATTTTCATTCCCGCACCGTTCTCGCCGACGATGGCCTCGGGCGCCCTCGGGCCGGTTTTCGAATGGCGTGAGTACCGGATCCTGCCGGGCATGATCGACGAGGTATATCGAAACTGGGAAAAAGCGCTGCCGAAACGGTTGGCGTTGTCGCCGCTGGTAATGGCGATGCACACGGACGTCGGCGCGCTGTTCAAATTCGTGCATATCTGGGCCTACGAAAGTCTCGATCACCGGGCCGCGGTGCGGGCCGAGGCGGTAGCGAAAGGGTTCTGGCCGCCGCGGGGACGCAAAGAAACATTGCAAGGGCAGATGAACAAAATCGTCCTCGCGGCGCCGTTTTCACCCGTTACCTGAGGAAATCGCGCCAGTCCCGGCGCTCGGGAAAACAAAGTCCGGGTGCGGCCTACCGCGAACACCGGTCGCGGGTTATCCTGCCGCCCTCGAAAACCAACGGGAGGGCGTCTAGTGAAATTCGGAAAATACGGTGTCTTCAGCTTTACCGATGTGATGGACGCGGCTCAGCTCGCGGAGCTGGCCGGGCGCGTGGAAGAACTCGGGTATTCAACGCTGTGGTACCCAGAAGCATTCAATTACGAGCCGTTTGCGATCGGCGGTTATCTACTCGGCCACAGTGAAAAACTCGTTGTCGGGAGCGGCATCGCCAACATTTACGCCCGCGATCCGGCGGCTTCGGTGATGGGTCACAACTCGCTCAATGCACTATACGGCGGCCGCTTCGTTCTCGGCCTCGGAGTTTCTCACGCGCCGCTCGTGTCCGATGTGCGCGGTCACGAATACAAGAAACCGGTGGCGACCATGCGTGCCTATCTCGACGCCATGGACAAGGCCTGGGAAGTGATGGGCGGCGCTCCCGATGAGAAAAAGGTCGTGCTCGCCGCGCTCGGACCGAACATGTCGAAGCTATCGGCCGAGCGTACCCTAGGTGCCTTTCCTTATAACATCAACCCGGCCCAAGCCCGCATTTCGCGCAGCAACATGAATGCCGAGGCCGCCGTGATCTGCGAGCAGAAGGTGTGCTTGTGTACCGATGCCGAGCAGGCGCGGGCGATAGCTCGAGCCGCACTCGAGCCCTATATGCCGTTGCCGAACTACTTCAAGAATTGGCTTCGCTTGGGTTTTACCGAAGACGACGTCAAAGACGGCGGCAGCGATCGTTTGATGGACGCGATGGTTCTTTGGGGCGAAGCAGACGAGATCCGGGCGAAATTGGAACAATATTTCGCTGAGGGCGCCGATCAGGTCGTGATCCAGGCGATCCGCGCCGACGGCCAGCCTGGTCCAGATTGGGATGCGTTAGCGGCGTTGGCGCCGGGTGCTTGATGGTTTCTCAGGCGAGCCGGCCGCGCTTGGTGTCGCCGGCCCGCTCGACGACGCTTTCACATTGCTACCTTACTCGCCATCCGCGGAGCTGCCGGCCCCGCCTGCTTCAACCGGGGGTGGCACCACCCCGAGCCCGGTCGTCGCCGCAACGATCGACTGCGCTTGTTCGCGGCCGAGGGCGAACGCCTCTTGCTGAGACTTCGGCGGCGTGAATTCCCCTGCTTCCGGCGCCAGTAGTCCGGATTCCGCCTGTTTCATGTAGAGCGTTTGCGTCGGGTAGGCGTATTCCACGCCGAGGCGCTGGGCAAGGCGCAGGCAGTCGATCAGAAAACGATGCCGTTCACGGAGTTCGGTAGCCCATTCCGGTGTTTTCCAGAAAACGTAGACCAGGATCTCGAGCGCCGAGGCGCTGAATTCATTGAGATAGACGTGGTAGTAGTCTTTGCGCATGTAGGGATGCTGGCGCACCAACTCGCGGATCCCCTCGCAGAATGCCTCGATCCGGTCGGGCGGCGTGTCGTAGGCGATCGATAGCTTGCAGCTCAAACGGCGGTAGCTACGTTTCCCCATGTTGTCCACGCTCGCGGTGATCAACGTGGAATTCGGTACCGAGACCTGCGAATCGTAGAACGTGCGGATCCGCGTACTGCGAAAACCGATGTGCTCGACCGAGCCCTCGACGTCGCCGACGATGACCCAGTCGCCGACGTGAAACGTCTGATCGAGCAACACCGTAACCGAGCCGAACAAATTGGCGGCGACGTCTTTCGCCGCGAGCGCGAACGCGAGGCCGCCGAGGCCCAGTCCCGCCAGCAGACTGGTCACGTCGATGTCGAGATTATCGGCGATAAACACGATCCCCATCACCGTGACGAAGACCTTCATCGTCTTGGTGACCAAGGGCACCAGCGCGTCGTCGAGTTTGCTCGATGTCTTCGCCGCTGCATCTTTGAGAAACGCGGCGATAAGGTCGACAAGCCGGTAGGCGCCCCAGACGGTCGATAAGCAGGCGAGGAACTTGACCGACACCAGCAGGATCACCAGTACCTCGGCGGGGAGGCCGAGCATGTTCAAACCCGCCCACCAGGCGAAGGCCATGGCCATCAGGCCGAACGGCCGCAGGATCGAATCCGATATCTCACGAAACGAGCCCTTGGCGAAGCGCGTGCGCCAAATCCTGACGAATACGCTGAGCAGTAACGAGACGAGCTTATCGAGGACGATGCCGGCGAGGATGATGGCGAAGATGCCGAGCCACTGCCAGTGTTCGAGAACGAAACTCTGCTCTTTCCATTGGGCCGGGATCATGCCGCGCACCCGCAAGTGAATAGGCAGGCGAGCCGTTTCGGCCTGGTCGGCCCCTTCGACTTTCTCCTTTTCCGATATCTCGTCGAGAACGGTCGGCAGCGCGGCGACGGTCGTGGTGCTGAAGCGCCAACCTTCGTGCTCTTTGAATACGATCTCGACTTTCCCGCTCTCGTAGGTGTGGAAAGTGAACGGTTTACCTTCCGTTCGAGTGGAGAAACGTTCGGTGTCCGGTATTCGCGTGCGGTCGATCACCTCCTGCAGTGTCCACGCGAGATCACGGCCTTTCTCCGCCCGGACCAGCGGGTTCACCTCCGATAGATCCAGCGTCGTGATCGCCTGTTCGATCTGCTGGTCGTTGCCTTCGCGGGTCGCTTTCATCGCCGCGAGGAAGGTTTCCATGGTCGCGCGCGGTGATTTCAGTGTATCGGGGATCGGCGGCGGCTCTGGCGGCGCCGCTGTGCCCGCTTCATCCTCGGCGAAGGCGATACCGTGCATCAGCACGAACAATAACGCGCAGGTCGTTCTAATAAGCGATGGTCTTGCCTGGTTCATGTCTCCGGTCCAAAGGCGTTATTGTGACAGGCGAACCATATCGCATCTTGCCGGTTTGCTCGACTGTTAGGGCACGCTATTGTGTTCTCGCGAACGTCGATACAGATTTTCTCCTCCAGGCGCCCCTCCAAATTGTCGTGCGGATTCCGATTCGGGTTTGAGAGTTGCATTTCGATACCCGCACGCCGGCGAAGGCTGGCATCCGGCACTATCGAGGCTTTCATAATTCGTGAACATTGTAGGTTGGGTTAGCCCGAGGGGCGTAACCCAACATGATCGCCGAATTGTTGGGTTACGGCCCTTCCGCGCCTAACCCAACCTACAGAGCACGTGTGTTCAGTCTTACTACAAGTCTCAATAGAAGCGGTCTCATCAAGTCGGAATTCGATAGCTCAGTGAAGCTCCCCGAGGTTCTTATATTCGTCCGCGGACGCGAGGTTTCGATCGATTTGTTTACCGATACGGGGATAACGTCGTCGAATCTGCCGCAGCGAATCCGCACTCAGTACCAGCACACGGGGCGGCCGAGGGGTCTCGACGATCTGCTCGTCTAGCCCGACGACGACGGCGCCCTCTAATGCCCGGGAATCGTGCGAATTCTCAACTTCCTCGAACGTCGCGATCTCCCCGATTAACGCCGCGATCCGGGCTTCGCGGTTGGTCAAACCGGCGAACACCGGGATCGTTTTATGCGGTGCGCGCCCGATCCGGAGGGTTAGCAATTCCCACAAGGTCACAAAGCGCATGCGGCCGCATAGTGCGGGAGTGAACGTCAGGTCTAACAACCAGGCAATGAACAGGGTCGCCGCGGCGAGCAGGCCGAATTCGATCTGGCTCTTGAGCTCGCCCGTGGTGAGCGTGAAAAAACCAATACACAGTGCCGCCGTGGTGAAACTCACCGGCCGAATGACAGCGGCCAGCGCGGCGACCACGCCCTGTTTCTCGTCATCCGCGCGGCGCGCTTCGACGCCGAACCGGGTGAGAAAATGAATGCTGTCGTCGACCGCGATCCCCAGCACCGCCGAGGCGACCAGACTGGTCGTCAAATTCAGCGTAATGGAACTGGCACCGAGGATCCCGAAATAGGCGACGATCGGCAGCGCATTCGGAATGAGTGCCAGCGTCCCGGCGCGAAACGACCCGAACAGCACGACCAATAGGAGATAAATGACCCCCAGCGCCAGGGCAAGACTGACCACTTGTCCGCGAGTCACGTCTTCTATGGTGCGTGCGACCAGATAGGAGCTGCCCGTGACCCGGCCCCGCATGTGCGGCGGCAGCGCTCGGAGCCGTTCTTCAATACGGGCACCGAGGGCCAGGAGGCCGTGGGTCGACACCGCAGTCGACCGCACGTGCAGGAGCGTCGATTGATAGTCGAAATCGGTAAACCGATAGATATCGTCGGCGCCGCCGAGCAATAACAGGTGGTTGGTCATTGAGGCCGAGCGGGGGACGCCGTCGTCGGTGGGGACGTCGGGGGCGAGCGCGCGGTGGACTACCGCGACATAGTCGGCCAGCGTATAGACGCCGCCGATTTCCGGCTGTGCTTCCAACCAACGCTTTAGTTCGACGATCGTGCGCAGGTCGGCCGGCTCCTTGAATGTCTCCGGTATGTCGGTTTCGATGAGGATCTGAAGCGGTACTGCACCCGTAAACACGCGCCCGATTGCGTGAAAATTCCGCCGGATTGGACTCGCCTCGGAAAAGTTGCGCAGGTAATCGGTGTCGACTTCGATTTGGCTTGCCGCCGCCACCGATAACCCGGCCAACACGGCGCCCACGGCCAGCAAGCCGCGCGCGTGCCGGAGGTCGAAATCCGCCAGCTTCGGTGCGAGCCGCGACAGCAGTCTTCGGCGTACGCGGGCGCCGGTTTGGACCGGAAGAATCATCAGTCCCGCCGGGACCACCACCAGCGCACTTGCCCACGCCAAGATCGTGCCGAGCGCCGCGTACAGACCGAACAACCGGATCGAGTCGATATCGCTGACGGCCAGCGACAGGAAACCCGCTGCGGTGGTAAACGCCGTCAAGGTCAAGGGCATGAACACATCGCCGAGCGCCGCCTTCGTCGCTGTTACACGAGCGAGCCCTTTATCGAGGTGCCGGTCGAAGTCGCTAACAATATGTATCGCGTAGGCGAACCCGACGACGTAAATGACCGGAGGCAGGATCACGGTAACGAAGTTCATCGTGTGTCCGGCTTCGACGAACCAGGCGAGCGCCAGGATCAGGGCAACCGTATTAGAGAGCAGCGGCAGCAGGACCCCACGAACGCTGCGGAAGCCGACGGCGGCGATCAAGAGCGTTGCCGCGACCGCGATCGGCATGGTTCGATAGAGATCGCGCAACATCACCCGGCTGACTTCCAGGCGCACGAACAGGGGGCCCGAGAGGAATTGTTCTACGCCGTTCGCTTCCTGTTCGGAAGCGGCGGCTATTCGGTCGACCAATTCGATCAGGGTTGGCGAGGACAGCGCCGGATCGAAATGGATGGCCAGCAGCAGGCCCCGACCGTCTCTGGACAGGAGATGGCCCACATATAGGGGGTTCGCCAGCGCCTCGTCGCGAACCCGCAGGGCTCCGGCTCGATCTTTCGGGAGCTCGTCTAAGAACTCGTCGATTCGCGTGATGTCTCCGCGCGCCTGAAGGTTGTAAGCGGAAGCCAGACTTTCGACTTTGTCGACGCCGGGCAGACGCTCGATGCGTCTCGTCAAGCGTTTGAGGTTGGCCAGCCGTTGCGGGCGGTACAGGTCGTCCGCGATCCATGCTACGAGCAGGTAGTCGTCCGTGGCGTAGCGGTCGCGCGTTTCCTCGAATACCTTGAGCGCTTCACCGTCGCGCGGCAGCAGCGCTTTGATCGACGGGTCGACGGTGAACTTCGGCGTTAGGGTTTCGAAATCGACAATCCGGTCCAAGGCAGGGACGGTCAGTACCATGACGCCGAGTACGATCAACCACGGAGTGACCGTACGCACGGCGAACGGTCGCGCCCAAACTGTCCGCGGCTCCTCGATCAGCGCCCCCGATAACCCCTCTTCAACTCGCTCCGCGTAAACGTGCTGTCGCGCAAGTCCGGATCGACCTGGGCTTCCTCGACGATGAATTCGCTGTGCGTACCATTCTTGTGATTGGTCATGACGGTACGGAAGGGGATCTGTCGATTCCCCACCGGTTTCACGGCGTCCCGTTCGATCCAGAGTTCTTTGTCGAGCGACCCGTTGATCCCATAAAACTCCGATTTCATCGGCAGGCACAACTCCTTGTCCATATACGTACGGATCCGCGAGTAGGCGGAGCGATCGTCCTCCGGTACCGTCTCCAGTACATACGCCGGGTGGCCATCGAACTCGGTGTCTTCCAGGTATTCGTACTGGCTCGATTTGATGATCTTCATGAAATGGGTGAAGTCTTCATAGCTGATATCCGTGCCCATGATCGAGCCGGTGATCGCGCCGCCGGCGACGCGGCGCGAACGCTGGAGTTCCGGGGTAAACATGAAGATGTTGGGCTCGATTCCTTCGCGTTCCAACAACAAAACGGCCAGGCCCGCTTCGTTCACCGGCGCGATGATCCGGATCAGCGCTTTCGAGAAACCGTCCTCGAAACGTTTCCAATGTAAAGTTCGCGTCGTCTCCCGGGTGCGCCCGGATCTCCCGACGACGTGGACCGTCAGGTTTTGCTTCATGGAAAGCTCGGGCAGCGCGCGATCGACGCAGGCACGAATTTCCGGCCCCCCGTCGTCGGGCCCCGCTTCGTCCGTCGCCGCCTGCAGGTTTGCCGAGGCGAGAAAGATGGCCACGGCCGCGCCGCGCGTGATGAGCGTATTGTTCAGACGGTATTTTTTGTTCATTTCACTGCTTTTGGTCTGGATACCGGGTGACAGAATACCAAAATCAGGTGGCTGTTCCTCCTACCGTCCGTAGAAACCGTGCGTCGTCACCGTCATACCGGCCCCGGATCGAGTCCGGGGTGACGGGCGCGAGTATAAGCACGAAAGCGAAGCGTCTTTTGGAACGCATATTTAGAGCAGGAAAGGGATGATCATCGCCGCTACCAGCAGCATAAATGGCAGTGCGTACCAGAGGATCCTGTTGAAGTTCGCCGTATACGAAGGCTGCGGCCAACCCGTTTCGGTAAATCCGAAATGGACGCCGCGGCCCTCGTTCCACTCCAAGCTCCAGAACAGACCGGCGCTGAGGTATAGCACCGAGGAGGCAAAAATGTTCGGCAGCCAGGTGAACGGGTAACTTCCGTCACGAAGTACGAGGTATCCGTCGTAGGACCAGCTCGCCGAAAACATCCAGACGCAAATCGCGGCATAAAGCAACGACCAGTGTCGTTGTCGACGAAATGTTCGAAACAGGATCCCGACCACCCAGGGTGCGGTCGCGTAGGCGAGGATCGACATGAAGCCTGCATCAACATAATCCCAAGTTGGATCGCCGGTGTAGGGCGCCATCGCGGTCATCGTCGCTGAAGCAATCAAAAACGTGACGAATTTCCAACGCTGGAAAAGCATTCGCCAATAGATGCGATCGAACAACTCGATTTCGTGTCGGCGAAAATAGATCACAAAAGCGGCGATGACACATGCGCTTAGCCACCCGGCCATGTAAAGCTGGAAGGCGAGACTCATTGCGGCTTATGGCTACCGGCGAATAGTGCCATTTTGTTTGCCACGTCGATCGCTCAACGCCCTTTGAATCGTGGTGTGCGCTTGTCGAAAAACGCCTTGACGGCTTCGCCGTGGTCGTCGGTTCGCATGCAGCGTACGGTGCCCTCTGCCTCAGCCGCAAGGCAGCTTCTAAGATCTCCGGTAAGCGCCGCGTTGATGTTGTTCTTCATATAAGTGAGTGCGATCGGTGGGCCCGTGGCAATCGTGCGTGCGACCTCGGCGACGCGAGCACGAAATTGGTCGTCAGGCACGACTTCATTGAAGATCCCGAGCGCGAGGCATTCGGCCGCGCCGATCCTCGGACTCGTAAAATACAATTCCTTCGCCTTGGCCGGCCCGACCAGTTGCGTCAGGAACCAACTACCGCCGTAGTCCCCGGACAGACCGATGTTTGCGAACGCCGGCTTTACGAAAGCGCTTTCGGTACCGATCCTCAAGTCGCATGCGAGCGCGATCGAGAAACCCGCGCCGGCAGCCGCGCCGGGCAGTGCGGCGATGGTCGGTTTCGCGAGTTCGTGGAGTCGCAACGTGAGCGTCTCTTCGCGCCGGATCAGATCGCGCACGGCGTCTTCATGGGATCGGCGCTCAGGCGTCTCCGAATATCCGGCGCCCATACCGGAGACGTCGCCGCCCGCGCAGAACGCCGAACCGGCTCCCGTGAGGACCACACAGCGGACATTCCGATCGCTCTCCAGCGTCAGCAGGATCTGGCGCAACGCCGGCGTGAGGACGTCCGACAGCGCATTGCGTTTCTCCGGTCGGTTGAGGGTAATCGTCGCGACCGCGTCGTCTACGCTGCAGAGAAGCTGATCGGTGCCGGTATCGAGAGTCGTCATGTATTTACCCCAATTGTCCCGACTATCCTAAAGGCCCGCGTCCAATTCGCGCAGCAGGGACGCCGTCGTCTCCCAATCGATACAGGCGTCTGTGATCGAGACGCCGTATTTCAAGTCGTCTCGATTCGCCGAAAGTGCTTGTTTGCCGAAGTGGATATGGCTCTCGATCATCAGACCGACGAGCGCGCGTTGTCCGCCGCTGCGTTGCCTCGCGCACTCCCGTGCAACGAGCGGTTGTTTCGCCGGGTCCTTACTGGAGTTTCCGTGGCTGCAGTCGACCATGATGGCGGGCGGCAAGCCCTTCGATTTAAGGAGTTCGACGGCTGCATTGACAGTAACGGCGTCGTAATTCGGTTGCGCGCCGCCACGCAGGATCAGGTGCGCGTGCGTATTGCCGCGGGTTCGAATAACCGCCGTCTTTCCCAGTTCCGTTATCCCGAGAAAATGGTGCGGCTGATTCGCCGACTTGATCGCGTTGACGGCGACGTCGACATTACCGTCGGTGGCGTTCTTGAATCCGCACGGCGCCGATAGGCCGCTCGCCATCTCCCGGTGCGTCTGCGACTCGGTGGTCCGAGCGCCGATCGCATACCAGCTGATCAGATCGCCCAGGTACTGAGGGATGATCGGATCGAGCGCTTCCGTAGCGGCGGGGATCCCGAGTTCGGCGATCCGGATCAGAAAGCGGCGCGCCTCCCGCACTCCATCTTCGAGTCCGAACGAATCGTTCAGGTGGGGATCGTTGATGAAACCCTTCCAACCGACCGTCGTCCGCGGTTTCTCGAAATAGATGCGCATCACCAATAGAAGCTTTTCGTCGACTTCGTTCTTGAGTGCCGCCAACCGGTCGGCGTATGCGAGGCCGGCATCGAGGTCGTGTATGGAGCAGGGGCCAACCACAACCAGTAGGCGGGGATCGCGCCTGTCGATGATCTCGATGATATCTTTTCTGCCTTCGGCGACCGTATCGTGGGCGTCCGGCGACATGGGGATTTCATCTCGGATGTCCCGCGGTGAGGGCAGCGGTGACACTGCCTCGACGTTGATGTTCTGCAGACCGTTCGTATGGTTAGTAGTTGTCATCGTTGTTATCAATTTTGGTTTTTGACAGCGTAGGAGGCGCTTCCGCTTATATCGCGTTTAAACGGGTCGTTGGATTGGGTTGGAACCGCCCTCCGGTTATCCGTAACGGCGCGGGATCTCGTATCCGGTGCGGACCACCCCGCGCGCCCCGGAGGGTTTCGATCTTAGCACCCGCCGCGACGGCGACCCAAACTTGTTTGTCGATGGGTACCGGTTCGCGCGAGGTGACCGCGTCCTTCCGATGATCGGCGGCAGCCAGCGCACTTTCGTGATGGCGGTTTAGCGTGTACGCAGAATACAATGGCCACTTCCGCGGAACCGGCGCCCCGTCGAGCACAAGGAGAACGAGATGATCGTCACCAATATCGAAACCATCCCGGATAAGACTATCGTTAAGCACCTGGGCATGGTTCAAGGTAACACCGTGCGGGCCAAGCACGTCGGTCGGGATTTTCTCGCCGGGCTCAAGAACATCGTCGGCGGCGAACTCACCGGCTATACCGAACTCTTGCAGGAAGCGCGGGAAGAAGCCGTGGCTCGCATGCTGAAGCAGGCCAAGGCCGTAGGCGCGAATGCCGTAGTCAACGTACGTTTTTCCACGTCGTCGGTTACTGCGGGCGCCGCCGAATTGTTCGCGTACGGTACCGCCGTCGTCGTCGAATAGACGGGAGCGCGCCCCATGTATGAGATCATTCTGTTCCTTGTCCTGCTCGCCGTGGGGTATGTCTACGGCAGCATCGCCGAGCGCCGTCATTTCACCTCGATCCGTCGTCGCGAAAAGGAGTACTCGAAGATCACGGCCTTTAGCACCCGCCATCTGCCGAACTACGACGGTCCCGTTACGGCATCCCTGGTGGTTGGTAACACGGTGGTATCGGTTGATTATTTTAAACGCACCGCGGCCGGCCTGCGCATGCTATTCGGCGGCAGGGTGACGGCTTATGAGTCCTTGGTCGAGCGTGCCCGCCGTGAGGCCATCCTGCGGATGAAGGAGGATGCGATCCGTCAAGGGGCATCGCAGATTTTCAACGTCAAGCTCGAGACCGCCTCGATTACGAAAGGCGCGAAGGAACAGGTTGGTTGCGTGGAAGTCTACGCCTACGGCACCGGGGTAGTCGTTCAGCCCGGCCGGTGAAATACGAAAACCCCGAACTCCCCGAAGGGATCAACGTCGGTGACGAACACCCGCTGAAAGAATTCTTCTTGCTCGCAGTCGGAGCGTTAGCCGCAGTCGTGTTGCTGGTCGCGCTGCTCGCCTGGAGTGCCCAATATCTCGCTCAATTCATCCCGTTTCGCGTCGAGCAGGCCTTAGCGGAGAAAGTCGCCGTTGCGCTCGACCGGAACGAAGGGTTCGTAGCAGGAGCGGCTGACATCCAACAGTATCTCGACGATCTGGCGACCCGAATCGCCAAAGCAGAGGGTTTGCCGGAGGAGATGGCGATCACTGTCCACTACGTCGAAGATGAAACGATTAACGCTTTCGCGACGCTCGGCGGGCACATTTTTATTCTTAGCGGGTTGGTCGCCCGGCTGCCAAACGAAAACGCTCTCGCGATGGTCGTTGCCCATGAGATCGCGCACGTCAAGCATCGCGATCCGATTGTTGCGCTGGGACGAGGCCTGACGATTTCGGTGGCGCTTGCGACATTGGCCGGCTTGACCGATAGCTCGCTGTTGGAGGGCGTCCTCAACCAAGCTGGCGTGATCACGGCCCTCAAGTTCAATCGCACCCAGGAGGAAGCGGCCGACGACGCGGCGCTCGAGGCGCTCGGCCGGATCTACGGGCACGTCCACGGCGCCGGGGAGCTTTTTGAAATCCTGCGGGCCGGGTCCGGTGTAGAGCCGCCGGCCTTTTTCAGCACCCACCCGGTGACCGACGAGCGCGTCGCCAAGATTGAGGCGCTGACTCGGGGTACTCCGGTCCGAGCACTGATCGAGTTGCCGACATTCGAGGGTACGGCCGACTGAAAGATAAGTCCGCCGGGCGTCGCTGCTACCGCCGCAAATATCGCCCGCGGCCGGTCAGAACGGGTTATGATATTCATCCGACAAGAGTTTCCGCGAGGCGCCCTCGATGCTTGTCAATGCCGTCGGGACCGCTTCAAGAACCAATTTCAAGCAATGATGCGATGAGGAGGCTATCCGCATGAAGGCAGTGGTCGTAAACAAAATCGATGACTTTGAGGTAACAGACGTCGAGCTCGATCCGCCGAAGGCCGGCGAGGTCCTGGTCAAAATGAAGGCCACCGGGGTATGCCATTCGGATTTATCGATCGCCAATGGAACGATCCCCAGCCCCCTGCCGGTCGTACTCGGCCACGAAGGAGCCGGTGTCGTCGAGCAGGTCGGCGAGGGCGTAACGAACGTGGCCGTCGGCGACCATGTGGCCATCTCGTTCATTCCGAGCTGCGGCGAATGTTTTCACTGCCTGCGCCGGGAGTCCTACCTGTGCAGTGTTGCGCCTCAAGACGGCAACCTCTTCGATGGCACGACGCGGGTCCACCAGAATGGTAAAGACATCTTCGTCATGTCGTTCTGCGGATTGATGGCCGAATACGCGGTTGTGCCGTCGGCGTGTGTGATCGCGATCGATAAGGACCTGGACATGAAAGCCGCGGCGCTGGTCGGCTGCGGCGTCAGTACCGGGGTGGGCGCCGTGATCAAGACCGCCAAGGTTCCGCCGGGCGCGACGGTTGCGGTATTCGGTTGCGGTGGCGTAGGCCTCAACGTCATACAGGGCGCGCGCCTGGCAGGGGCGTCGAAGATCATCGCGGTCGATCTGTCTGCCGACAAGATGGGAATGGCAACGCAATTCGGCGCCACCGATACCATCGATCCTAACGCGGATGCGGTTAAGCAGATCTTCGAGATGACCGGCGGAATGGGAGTCGATTACGCTTTCGAAGTGGTCGGGAGCGGTAAGCTCGTCGAGCAATGCGTGAAGGCGTCGCGTAAGGGTGGGAACATCGTCATCGTCGGGGTCGGGCGGTTGGACGACAAATACTCGATCCGCCAGCCGATCATGGTTTTTACCGCCAAGACGCTCATGGGGTCGATGTATGGCGGGGTCAACTTCAAGACCGATTTCCCCATGTACCTCGATCTCTATCGCAAGGGCAAGCTCGAACTGGATGCGCTGGTGTCAAAAACCTACGGTCTCGAGGAAGCGATGGAAGCTTTCGACGATTTGGAAAAAGGCGTCAACGCTCGCGGCGTTATCGTGCATTCGTAGCAATCGGCGTGTCGCCGGCAAACCATAAACCGTGGCGATCGAAACGCAGAAGTTGATTCAGCAGCTGGACGGCAGGATGGCTGAACGCACCGGTGCCAAGCCTAAAGTCGTGGTCGTGATCCCCTGCTATCGTGAACGCGCCCACATACTGGATGTGCTCTCACGCATGCCCGCCGGCGTCACCCGGATCCTTTGCATCGATGATGGTTGCCCCGACCGAACCGGTGCCTATATCGAAGAGAAGAACGACGACCCGCGCGTCACTGTGATCGTCAGCGAGCGCAACGAAGGCGTCGGTGGGGCGATGAAGCGAGGCTATCTCGCGGCGCTGGAGGCCGATGCCGACATCGTCGTCAAGCTCGACGGCGACGGCCAGATGGACCCGGATCTGATCCCCGGACTCATCGCCCCGTTGCTCGACGGCCACGCCGACTATACGAAGGGAAATCGGTTCTTCAGTCTTGAGAATACGGCTTCGATGCCGCGGCACCGAATAATCGGCAACATCGCGATGTCGTTCGTGAGTAAGTTTTCGACCGGTTACTGGCAGGTGTTTGATCCGAATAACGGATTCACCGCGATCCATGGCGGCGTGCTTCGATTGGTGCCCTTATCCAAGGTCAGCGACGGCTATTTTTTCGAGTCCGATATGCTGTTCCGTTTGAATACTTTGCGCGCCGTGGTCGTGGATATTCCAATGGTGGCCAAGTACGGAGAAGAGGAGAACCATTTGCGACTCGGCAGGACGCTACCGGTTTTCGCGGGCAAGCACGTCGCAAATTTCGTCAAACGTATTTTCTACAGTTACTTCCTGCGAAGCTTCAGCGTCGCGTCGATCCAGTGGATACTGGGCCCCTTATTATTCTTTTTCGGCACTTTTTTCGGGCTTTACCATTGGGTCGCCACCGGGGCTGCAGAAACCTCGGCGACCGCCGGTACGGTAATGCTCGCCGCGTTGCCCGTCATCATCGGATTGCAGTTCGTGCTTGCCGCCATCGATTTCGACGTCAAGGCGGTACCGACAATCCCGCTCCACAGGTTGCTGTCGAAACGCCTGGGTGTGCGCGAAGAGACCGGCGATTGAACTCTGCCGGGCAGATTCACAAGCCGAAGCGCCGGCGCTCCAGCAAGCTAACCATCGCCCATGCTGTGGCGATGGCATAGTAATAAATGAGGTAGACGTTGTACCGTGGGATGCTTACGGAGACCGCGGCGTATAGAGCGACCATGATCATGGCCGGCAGCACCAGCGCCGGAAAACGCCATTCGCCTCGTCGTGCGGCGACGATCAGGAGGATCGCCAAGCACGGCACACCCGGAACGGCGAGGTATTTGCCGGCGAGGATCCCGCGCCACGCCAATGGGACGCTCACCAGGGCGTGTTTAACCGGGTGGGCGAGGACTTCCGTTCGGATCAGGTAAGCGAAAAGGCGGTCGCGATCTCCGTTCACCGCGGCAAGGCCGCGCTCGAAAACTTCGGAACCGTCGGTATAAAGGTACGAGGCCGGATCGGTGCCGAGCTTGGCATAGCTGGTTTGCGGAAGCATTTTCGCGGCCAATGTCTCGCCATGTCCGGGGAGCCAGTAAACGAATGCCGCCGCCCATTCCGCGACAGACATCCGATTGTACGCGCTACGGTAGGCGAAGATGACGTCGCCGTAGCCGCCGGTGACGGCGAAGTGGCCGAAGTGATGATTGTTCCGCGCCATCCACGGCCCCACCACCGCGAAAAACGCCAGTAGGGAAAGGAGCAAGGCGGTACCCGTTTGTCTCCGTCTGCCCCAGACCCACATGCAAACACCGACCAACGCGAAAGCGTACGCAAGATAAAGATATTCGGGCCGCGTCAAAGTCATCAAGCCGAGTACGATCCCAGTGATCGGCCACCATCGGCAGCCGCGCTTTGATGCCAGGACAAGGCCGAGCATGAGCAACGGGAACAGCGCCAGAACTAGGATCTCCGTTACCAGATTATTGGCAAAAAAAAGTGGCTTGGTCGAAGCTAAGGCCAAGGCGCAGGCCAGCCAAGCAACGAGCGACCGTCGAAAAAGGAGCCTCGCCGTCGCCCAAAGGCAAAACAGCCCGATGATAATCAGACCGTTCTGTATTACGACCAGGACCCCGAATTGGCCAGGGCACTCGGCGCCTGCTAGGTGTTTGTCGGTGACGGCGCATCTCAGTGACGCCTCGAGGCCCGTATCGAGCGACGCCGCGACCGCGACTAGCGCCGGGTACATCGGACTGTTCGCGTAGCCGGGAGCGGGTATCGCGTCGCGACGAGTACCCGACAATCCGAACACGGCATGGTCGTGTATATTGAGCGCGTAGTCGATATAGCGCAGCGCGTCCAGCGCGTCCAGCGCGGGCTTCGGCATTTGATAGAACAGACCCTGCAGGAGCGCAACCATAACCGTAGCAACGAACAGGAATACGATGGCTTCGCGTCGTGGCAGGTCCTGCTGTTCGTTCGACCGCATGGCGCGGCAGTGTACGCGAAAATGTGGCACCGAGTAGCGTACGGTAGTGCGTTTCGTCTCCGGAGGCGCCCGGAGATCTTTGCTCCACATTGGCACCTGATCGGCCAACGCGAGACGCTAGCGATCAATCCCATGGTTGATAGTCGACGCGGCTCACCGCGCGACGGCTGCCGGAACCGGTTCTGATGGCTTGGCGCCGGCGAACTTTGTGGCTGAGTTCGATCGCATCAAGCGTTATTTTGTTGGGGTTGGTTGTCGCGCAGGTCGACTGGAGCGCCGCCCGAACGATAGCGGCGGGGATCGATTATCGTTGGGTCGCCGCGGGCTTTGCGCTGCTGCTGATCGAAGGCCTCGTTACCGCGTCGCGTTTTCATCTCCTGGTCAGATCGCCCGCCAGCTTCGGCGATTGTCTGCAGGCGACCGCGTGGTACGTTCTGTTGCTGATCGGACTGCCCGCACGGTTGGGGGAGGTCGCCGGTATCGGACTCATGATTCGCTACATGCACCAACGCGCCGGAACGGCCGCCGCGAGCCTCCTGTTCCAACGCCTGTTCGACATGATCGTGCTTGCGTTGTTGCTGGCGGTTGTTTGCGTATTGGCGTTTGCGGGCGCGAAAACGCTACCGATCCTGGTGCTGATAGTGTCCGGCGTCGCGATTCTGATCGCGCTGATGCTCTATCTCGAGCATTTGCTCGCTTTCGCGGCTCGGCGACTGCTCGGGCGGCGTCGCGACAAGTGGCATCGGTGGTTCCTGCGCATAGCCCTGCAGGCACGAATGGTTCGGCGCCACCATATGGACCGAGACCGCACGTTGAAACTCGGCGCTTACACCGTGTTGAAATGGGTGGCCAACCTCACGGCGATAGCTTGTGTCGTCGTTGCCGTGGTACCGACATTGTCGCCCCTAACGGCTCTCGGTGTTGGGATCGTCTACAATCTTTCTGCCGTGATCCCGATCCAGACGGTTGGCGGCTTCGGTATCAGCGAGGCCGCGTTGCTGGGCAGTTTCAGCTGGCTCGGCTACTCACTCGACGTCGGCGCTCCGATAGCGATCGCGATACGTCTCGCGCTGATCACTGGACCGATTTTGTTCTGGTTCCTTGTTATGGCAGCTACGGCTTCGCGGGCGCGACGATCTTCGGGCAAAGAGATTTCATGACCAAAAAGGACGTAAGCGCCGACCGTCACGTCGATAATCTGTACGCGAGTATGCGTGGGCGCTACGGCGCGCAGAACTCGCGCGCCAATGGCTACCTCTACGAAGGGTATTTTCGGCGCGAGCAGCGCATTTTGTTTTCCTTACTCAATACTGAGGCGCGTATTCTCGTCGACGTCGGATGTGGTTCCGGCTTGATGGTTGCGCCCCTGATTTCTCGCCGAGAAAAGGTGATTGGCGTCGATTTCAATCTCGACGCCTGCCGCGCGGCGCGTGCCAACGGTTTGTCGGTGGTTCGTGGCGACGCGTTCGGCCTGCCGCTCGGCAGCGACTCCGTAGATGAAGTGGTTACGTGTCAATTCTTCAATCAACAACGCCCAGAGGCGGTACGCCAGTTCGTGACAGAGAGCGCCCGGGTTCTGCGTCCCGGCGGGCGATCGATCCTGGTTTGGCGGAACGGCCGTGCGATGGTACATCGCG
This sequence comes from uncultured Enterobacteriaceae bacterium, assembly GCA_964523765.1. Taxonomy (GTDB): domain Bacteria; phylum Pseudomonadota; class Gammaproteobacteria; genus UBA11873. The sequence goes on along the minus strand of CAZFZX010000036.1, from coordinate 1,335 downwards.
TCGCGCTGTCGTATTTCGGGTTTCTCGATCGACTGCGCGGCTTGCCGCGGTTTCCCTACGAGAACCATTCATTGGCGCAGATCCGCACCTATGCCGGCGCGGCCGGTCTCCGCGTTGCGCTGGAGTCGGTGTCGTTTCCGCCGATCGCGTGGCGCAGCGAAGCGGTCGATTCCTGGTTGGCGCGGGTTATCGGCGCATCGAACATTTGTGTGCTCGAGAAGCCTGAGTAGGCGCGAAGCGTTGCGTCCCCAACGACTCATCTTCACGCTCGATCTGGAGGACCATCGGCCCGACGAGTCTTATCCGAAACGATACCCTCAAATAACCCGTGAAATTCTCGATTTTCTGGACGCGCGCGACATCGAAGCGACCGTTTTCGTACTAGGAAGACTCGCGCTCGATGAGCCCGCGCTGGTTAGGGAAATCGCGGGCCGCGGCCACGAAATCGCGTTTCATTCATTCTCGCACGTACATTTGCCGCAGGAGTCACCGGCGCGATTCCGAGCCGAGACGTCGGACAGCAAGAAACGTCTGGAGGATTTGAGCGGACGAGCCGTGGTCGGCTACCGGGCGCCTGCGTTTTCGCTAACCCGAGACAGCGTGTGGGCGGTCGAGGTGCTCGGCGAGCTCGAATTCTCCTACTCATCCAGCTTGTTGCCGGCGAAAAATCCAATTTTTGGTTTTCCCGGAGCACCGGCGCGCCCGTTTCGCTGGCCTAACGGTCTACTCGAGATCCCTGCACCGATTGCGCGTATTGGCCCGGCCGTCATTCCTTTTTTGGGCGGTTTCTACCTGCGCTACCTACCGCGCTCCTTGATCCGCCGGTTTCTCGCCCGAGGCGGGGCGGGGCAATGCTACTGGGCCTACTGTCACCCGCACGATTTTGATCACCGGGAGCGTTTTTTCCATATCAAGGGGACGTCCCTTCCGGTCAGTATCCTCTTGTGGTTCAATCGCAAGAAGACGTTCGAGAAACTGGATGCGGTTTTCCCCTCTAGTGAAGGTGCACCCAAGGCGCGCTCGTTCGCCGCTTTGATCGCGGCGGGCGAATTCGACGACGCACCCGTGTTCGAACCGTAGCGGCCAAAAACCGTCATTCCCGCGAAGGCGGGAATCCAGTGAGACAAATACCCGCCTGTCCCGGAATTAGTCATTGATCGCGGCGGGCGAATTCGACGACGCACCCGTGTTCGAACCGTAGCGGCCAAAAACCGTCATTCCCGCGAAGGCGGGAATCCAGTGAGACAAATACCCGCCTGTCCAAGAATTAGTCAGAGGTTCCCTAACCCGCATATTGCATGAGTGTCGGTGATGCAGCTGCATATGGGTTTGATT
>CAZFZX010000035.1:0-25557 GCA_964523765.1 uncultured Enterobacteriaceae bacterium | reverse complement strand
CGTACTCGAGGCGAATGCGAACCCGGACATCGGTTTCGGCGAGGAATTGTCGGTGGCCGCCGAAGCAGTCGGGATCCGCTATGAGCAATTGCTGCAGAAAATCGTCAACCTCGGCTTACGTTACCATCAGGCGCCTTGAGGCACACATCTAACTCGTTGTATATAAAGAAATTTCCTCCCTCGCCGAAGCCCCGGCGGTTGCAGCCGGGCGCTTGCGTACCCTAACACGACGCATACCGTCTAAGCGCCCTATTTGGTCGCCCGATACAGACGTTGATAATTTACTACAATTGGCGCCGCTATGTCCTTCTTCGGAATACGGAACATTGCTAGCTAAAGCGTATCCGTTATGAAACACTAATGTGGTATTTTCTTTCCGCGTTTCGGGGGTAGTTTGCCAGAGGGGCAATCGTGTCATTGCGAATAGAAATCCGCACCACTTTTTTATTGATTTTGCTGGCCATGAGCCACGTTGCAGCAGCCGAGGACGTGGTCCAAAAGGCGCAGGCGCTCATCGACCAGGGACAGGCGCAGGTCGCCTACGACCTGCTCAAACCGTTGGAGGAAGCGCGCGCCGGGGATCCCTCGTTCGATTACGTCCTCGGTCTGGCGGCGCTCGATTCTGGGCGCGCGCTCGAAGCGTTGTTCGCCTTGGAGCGCGCCGTCGACGCGGCGCCGGATAGCGGTCCCGCGCGCGCCGAACTCGCGCGCGCTTATCTCGTGCTCGGCGACACCGACGACGCCAAGGGCGAGTTCGACAAAGTCAAACAGATGGATCTGCCCGAGGACGTGCAACGGACGATCGACCGGTACCTTTCCGGCATCGACCAATATCATGACGCGTCGCGGACGCGCTACCGCCCGTACGTCAAAACGGGGTTCGGTTACGACACCAATGTCAACAGTGCGACCGATGAGAACAGCATTGCGGTCCCGGCGCTCGGTGGCCTGGTCTTCAACCTCACCGATTCTTCACGGGAAGCGAACAGCCCCATCTGGGAAATCGGCGCGGGTGCCCGGATCACATCACCGATCGACATGGATCGCGGCCTGAGCCTATTCGTCAACGCCAACATCGATCACCGTCTGGCGCTGGATGAGCCCGATTTTTCGTCGCTGCTGGCCAACGGTCAGGTCGGGATCAACTGGCGTCGCGATCCGAAAAACCAGTTCCGGGCGTCGCTCGACGGCAACACGGTGCGAGTCGAGGGATCGACCGCAGTGCGCAGCGACCGCGAGGTCCTCGGCACCAGCGGCCAATGGCAGTACACGATGGACCAGACCAATCAGTTCACGGTGTTCGCGCAGGCCTCGATGGTTCGCTATCCTGACCAGCGCGTCCGCGACGTCAACCGCTACAGTGGTGGTGTCGGTTGGGGCCATGCCTATCTCGGCGCCGCTTATAACCCGGTGGTTTTCGTCAGCGCCTTCGGCGGCATCGAAGACGAGAAAAGCGAATCCAGCGGCCGCCATTTCTCCAACGACTTCTTCGGCGTACGCATCGGCGGCCAGATAACACCCGCTCCCAAGGGCACTTTGTTCGGCGCTTTTACTTATCAGTTGAGCGATTACGACGGCGCCGATCCCACGTTTCTGAAGAAACGCGACGACGATTACTTCGACGTCAATGCCGGCTATCGCTATCAGTTCGACCGGAACTGGAGTCTGACGCCGACGATCCGCTACAACAACAACGATTCCAATCTCATCACGAGTGACTACGACCGGGTGGAGTTCATGCTCACGGTTCGCAACGATTTCTGATCGAGGAAACTGCCCATGAAACATCTTCGATTTACCTTCATCGCACTGGCCACCTGCACGCTTGCCGCCGGCGGCCTGCAAGCACACGCCGCTGCCCATGCCGCGAAAGTCATCTACGCCTTCGGTCAGGTCCAGGCCAGCACCGGCACGGGCAAGGACCGGCGGTTGGGCAAGGGCGACCGGGTATTCCCGGGCGAGACGGTCGCGACCGCGCGCGGACGCGCCCAGATCCAGTTCACCGATGGCGGTTTTGCTTCTCTGCAGCCCAATACCGAATACCGCATCGACGACTACAACTTCAGCGGCAAGGCTGACGGCAAAGAGCGCAGTTTCTTGAGCCTCATCAAGGGCAGTATACGGCTCGTCACCGGGACCATCGGCAAGACCAATCGCAAGAGCTTTCGCATCAAGACCAAGGTCGCCACTATCGGTATCCGCGGGACCAGCGGCAAGGTCAGCCATTGCGACAGCAACTGTGGCGGCCTGCCGACCGGCACCGGACTGCAGGGTTATGGCGGCACGTGGGACCTGGCCTCCGGCAGCTTCTCGGGCCCGGTGGAGTCGGGGGACGCCTATGTCTGCGACGGGACTACTTGCCAGCAGATGCAGGGCGGGGTGGCACAACGCGAGGACGTTGGCGATTTGGCTTTCGACGAGGAGGAGGACGAGGTCCCTTACGAGCAGGGCCAGCAGGTGGACTCTGACGGCGTCCAGTGCGACCTTGGCGACGCCTGCGGTAACAACGCCGTCGTTGAGAACCAGATTGGCGCCACGTTCTCAGAGCTCGCCAGGGAGACCGAAATGACGGGCGAGCTAGTCCACGTGGTGCTGACGAACGGGGCGCCAACTTCGTTCGTCGCGGTCAACGGGGAGCCCTACGATGCCGATGTCCACGTTTTGACGATCGATGTCGACGGGCTGCGCGATGCGGTGAACGGGCATTCGGACCCCGACGTGGTCACCGTCGGCAACCATATGCTCGATGCGGTCGATGCCCACACGCTCGAACACTTGCGTTCGATGCCGGCTTCCATCGGGGCCGGAGACTTCGGGACCACTTCCGATAACATCCTGACCAAGGGCCGTTGGACCGGCGGCTACGTACTCGCAATCAATGGCTGGTTGGATCCCGCATCGGTCTGGTACGAGTTGACCCAACTGACGGGTTACCAGAGCGAGCATTTTATCTATGGCGAGGATCCGGGTGTCGTACCGACCGGCGGCGGCGGGATTTACACTTTCACCGGCGGGACGTTCTCGACGGCGACCGACGGCTCGAGTATCGGGCTCGGCGCCACCGGCGGGCAACTGACGTGGAATTTCGGGCTCGGTAGTGGCTCGCTCAACATGACCGTCGAGCACGGTGCCTCGATCTATGGCGTGTCCGGCAGCCTGCTGGGCGACGGCACCCGGTCCTTCACCGAAGGCACCGTGAACGCGGTATCCGGCTTGAGCACCTATCCCGTGGAACTCGACGGGTTCCTGGCCGGCCCGAACGGTTCGAGCCCGCCGCTCGCAGCCGGGCTCGCGTACGTCATCAAAATGTTCTATATCAACGGCTATGACCTCGTCGGCACCGCCGGCTTCGGCCTGACATCGACATTCACTGACACTACGGTCAAATACGCCCTCAATTACTTCGACGGTAGTTACGTCCGCAGCAAGGCCGACGGCGACGGCACGGCTGACGGTGCGTCGATCACGACCGGCCCGCCGCTGGCGTTCGGCACGCATTTCGGCGACGCCTTCGACCAAGGCGGTTCTACGGTCGTCAGCGGAAGCTACGCGCCGTTGGCGGCGACCTGGCAACGTTTCAGCGGTAGTTACAATTTCACGCGCGCGGCGGTGATCCCCCCGGGGACCAAGCTCGACAAGTTCCACGCGGCCTACACCACCAACCCGACGGCGGACAGCGTGGTCGGTGCGATGACGGGTACGGCGACTTATAACGTCATTCGCGGCGCCACCGCCCCGACCCTGAATTACGGCCTGGGCGGCGCAACCGAGGAAAGCGGCACGCTCATGACCGCGTCATTCGGCGCGAATTTCACCACCGGGCAAATGGATACGGTGAACTTAGCGGGAACCTTCCCCGACGGCAGCTGGACGTTGACCGGCGGCGGTGTCGTACTGGTCAATGGCTGGGCACCGTTGACGGGTGGCGCGACCTTGCCTACGGCATGCGCGGGCGTTTGCTCTTTTGTCAGCGGAAACGCCGCATATACCTTCGCCGGCGATAGCGCGGACGGCATCGTGTTCTCATACCACGGCATCGCCTCGGGTTCAGATTTCAGCGCCTGGTCCGGCGCCGGCGTAGTTACGCCCTGAGTAGCTTGTCGGGTTACGGCGCTATCGCGCCTAACCCGACCTACCGTGCGACGGCGCCATGGATTCCCGTAGGTCGGGTTAGCGCAGCGTAACCCGACGGGTGGCTGCCACGAACGGAAACGATGCTCACGGTTCGCAACGATTTCTGATCGAGGGAAACGGCCCATGAAACATCTTCGATTTACCTTCATCGCTTTGGCCACCTGCGCGCTCGCCGCCGCCAGCCTCCACGCCCATGCCGCGAAAGTCATCTACGCCTTCGGTCAGGTCCAGGCCGGCAGTGACGCGGGCAAGGGGCCGACGGCATCGTTTTCTCGTATCGAGCCGAGGAACCGAGTAATGGTTTGGGCTGGTCCGGCGCCGGCGTGGTCACGCCCTGAGTAGCTCTCGGGTTACGGCGCCCGTGGATTCCCGTAGGTCGGGTTAGCGCAGCGTAACCCGACGGGTGGCTGCCACGAGCGGAAACGACTCCTGCCCAACGGCACTTTTCCGACCGTCCTCTGTCATTGATCGCCCTTGCGCCGACCGTGGCCCCCCCGGTATTTTGTCGGGTTAGGGCGCGGTCGCGCCCAACCAAACCTACGGAAATTCGCTGACATCGAAATGCCGCTAATCGAACACGACATCCCGGCGGCATTACACGACCAGACGGAACGCCTGAAGGAACGATTCCTCGCCGCCTGCCACACCGCCTCAATCGAGGTGGCCGGGTTCGACTGGGCAACCGCGGCAGCGGCTTTTGCCGTCAGCCCCTTCATTGCCGAAGCCGCGATCGCGGCGCCGCGCTGGTTCATCGACGAGTTCGACGGCGCAACGCTGGGGGCGCGCCCGGCGTCCTATTACACCGACACCCTGTCGGCGGGCCTCGAGGCGGCCGCAGACGAGGACGAGGCCCAGTCCTTCATCCGCCGCGTGCGCAACCGCGAACTCGCGCGGATCGCCTGGCGCGACGTTGTGCTCGAAGCCAAGGTGATGCAGATCACCGCCGAACTCACGGCCTTCGCCGATGCCTGTATCATAACCGGGCTCGCCTGGGCCGCCGTGCAACTGGAGGCGCGTTTCGGCCGACCCCGCGGCACCGACGATGGGCCCATCACTATGACCGTGATCGGTATGGGCAAACTCGGCGGGCACGAACTCAATTTTTCATCCGATATCGATCTCGTCTTCGCCTTCCCCGAAGCAGGCAATACCGCCGCCGGCCGCCGCGAGATCGCGAACCAGGAATACTTCGACCGGCTCGGCAAACGGGTTATCGCCCTGCTGAATGACCAGACCGCGGCGGGCTTCGTCTTTCGCGTCGATATGCGCTTGAGGCCTTTCGGCGACAGCGGACCGCTGACGTCGAATTTCGATGCCCTGGAGCACTACTACCAGCTCCACGGTCGCGACTGGGAGCGCTATGCGTTTATCAAGGCCCGGATCATCACGGGGGCAGAAGGCGATAGGAAAAGACTCCGGGCGATCCTCAAGCCATTCGTCTATCGCCGCTACATCGACTACGGCGCGCTCGAGGCAGTACGCGAAATGAAGGCGCTGATCAGCGCCGAAGTCGCCCGCAAAGATCGGGAAGACAACGTCAAGCTCGGCTCCGGTGGCATCCGGGAGATCGAATTCATTGGACAGACCTTCCAGCTGATCCGCGGCGGCCGTGAAGCACAGTTGCGGCAGCGTTCGATCCTCGCGGTACTTCAGGCCTGCGCCGAATTGCGGTTGCTCGAGCCCGCGGACGCCGCGGCGCTGGCCGATGCCTACCGGTTCCTACGCCGTACCGAACATCGCCTGCAACAAGTCGCCGACCGCCAGACCCACCAACTACCGAGCGACGAGATCGAACAATCTCGGCTGGCGTTTGGCATGGGGTTTCCCTCCTATGGCACGTTCGACGCCGAGCTGACACGCCATCGCGATGTCGTGCGGCGCTGCTTCCAGGCGCTGCTGACGCCAGAGGCCCCGGCACGCGAACGCCAACCACAAGCCCTGACAGCCGCAACGGCCTTGTGGTCGGAAGAGCCGATTCACGAAAGCGAACTCACCGCGCTCGGATTCGAAGATGCTCCCGCCAGCAGGGCGGTCATCGAAACGCTGAAAGCGCCGCGGTTTCTCGCCCGTTTGAGCCGCGAAGGCCGTGACCGGCTCGACCGCTTGATGCCGCACTTGCTCGCCACGACCGGCAAACGAACCCACTCTGCCCAGACCCTCGCGCGCCTCGCGGAACTCGTTAGGGCCATCGCCAGACGGTCTGTCTACGTATCGCTGCTCGCCGACCACCCGGCCACTTTGCAGCGTCTGATCGACCTTTATCACGCGAGCCCCTGGATTGCGCGGCAGATCACTCAGCAGCCGTTGCTACTCGACGAACTGCTCGACGCACGTGAGCTGTTCACCCCTCCGGGCCGCGACGAACTCGTCAAACGACTCGATACCTTGCTGTCTGCGCACGACCGTGACGACGTCGAGCGGGTGATGGACACTTTGCGCAATTTCAAGAACCAACAGGTCCTGCGGGTCGCCGCCAGCGACATCATGGATCAGTTTCCCGTCGCCGAAGTCAGCAACCAATTGTCCTATGTTGCCGAGGCTCTCTTGCACCACGCAAACGACATCGCCCAACACATCGTCAGCGCGAAGCACGGCGAACCGACTTGCCTCGAGGCGGGCCGTTCGTGCGAACCGGGGTTCGCGGTCGTCGCCTACGGGAAACTCGGGGGCCTCGAACTTGGCTACGGTTCGGACCTTGACCTCGTCTTCATCCACGACAGCCGAGGCGAGCAGCAGCAGACGAACGGCGACCGCGTGGTGGATAACCACGTCTATTTCACGCGGGTAACGCAACGGATCATCCATTTCTTGAGCACTCGTACAGCCGCCGGCCGTGCCTACGAAGTCGATACCCGCCTGCGGCCGAGCGGGGCATCCGGCTTGCTCGTCAGCTCGGTCGCGGCATTCGCCGAATACCAGAAGACCAGCGCGTGGACTTGGGAACATCAGGCCTTGGTTCGGGCCCGCGCCGTCGCCGGTGCCCCCGAGACCATAGCAGCGTTCGAACGCGTGCGGCGCGAGGTGCTCACAATACCTCGCGACGACGACAAACTCCGCACCGACATCCGAGAAATGCGCGAGCGCATGCGGGCGGAGAGGACACACTCCGATGCCTTACTCTTCGATCTCAAACAGGGTCTCGGCGGCATTACCGATATCGAATTCCTGGTGCAATACAGCGTCCTCAGATGGGCCCATGCACATCACGAGCTGCTCGGAGTCACCGATAATCTGCGGCTACTCGAAGCATTCAACCGCCTCGACGTGATGCCGGCCGAAACCGTGAGGACGCTGCACGATGCCTATTTCGCCTACCGGGCAGCGGTACACCGCTGCGCCCTCCAGGAGATCGAGGGCGTGGTCGCGGCCGAGCCGTTTCGCGGCCACCGCGAAGCGGTCGAAGCGGCCTGGCGCTACTTACTCGGCGCCGGTTAGTCCGCCCGCCGAAGAGCGGAAGGCTGTCGTCGACGCCCAGGCCCGGGGGGCTTATGTACTGTCCCGCGATAAACCTTCATAATTCGGCGCTTAACGCGCCGCGTTCAGACTCTTTGCCCTGTTCCCGATACGAAACCTTCTGGCGCGTTGGTATCGCGGCACGAGTCCTCGACGGCTTACGGAAATAGTTCCGCGACGACAAATTAGGAGACGACAACATGAGCTACGCCGATCGAGACGGCGTCATTTGGATGGACGGCGAGATGGTGCCCTGGCGCGACGCCCAAGTTCACGTTTTGACCCATACCCTGCATTACGGAGTAGGCGCCTTTGAGGGGATCCGCGCCTACGCGACGCCGGCGGGCACCGCCATCTTCCGCCTCGACGACCATGTGCGGCGCTTGTTCGATACCGCCCACATCCTCGGTATGGAGATCCCCTATTCCCGAGAAACCATCCGTCTAGCCTGTATCGAGAGTGTAACGCGCAATGCGCTCGAAACCGCTTACATCCGGCCGCTGGTGTATTACGGGTCGGAGGGCATGGGCCTGCACGCAGAAAATCTCTCGGTCCACGCATCCGTAGCAGCCTGGTACTGGGGCGCGTACCTCGGCACCGACGCATTGGAGAAGGGGATCCGGATCAAAACTTCTTCCTACACTCGGCACCTAGTCAACAGTGTCATGTGTAAAGCCAAAGCTTGCGGTAACTATATCAACTCGATCCTCGCGCTCCAGGAAGCGGCGCGCGAGGGCTACGACGAAGCCCTCCTTCTGGACGCGGACGGCATGGTTGCCGAGGGCAGCGGCGAGAACATTTTTATCGTCCGCAACGGCGTCATTTACACCCCGGAACTTACTTCGGCGCTCGAGGGCATCACCCGCGACACGGTGCTGGAGTTGGCTGCCGCCGAAGGCTACACCGTCTCTGAGAAACGCATCACGCGTGATGAAATCTACATCGCCGACGAGGCCTTCTTTACCGGGACCGCAGCGGAAGTCACTCCCATCCGCGAACTCGACAACCGAACGATCGGCAAGGGCCTGCCCGGGCCAGTAACGCAGCAATTGCAATCGGCATATCTTGAGCTGGTCGAAGGTCGCCGTGGCGACTATGACGACTGGTTAACCGTGGTGTGAGTTAGACGGATTTTTCATGTTGGTGGTGTGGCGGTTTTATGACGGCAAGCCCGGCCACGACCGCCAGAGCGCTGGCCTACTCCAGGCGCTGGCGGCAACCTCGGCAATCGATGCGGTCTCTTTTGACGTCCGCGAAAGGCCGATATCGGTTTGGCATTACCTTTCGCGCCGCCTGCCCGTCGGCGCGGGCATGCCGGCGCCGGATTTGGTCATCGGTGCGGGACGGCGGTGTCAATGGCCTGTACTCGCCGCGCGGCGGGCACGTGGCGGGCGCACCATCTACCTGATGAAACCGCAGCTCCCGGTCCGCTGCTTCGATCTCTGCCTGATCCCGCGCCACGATCGCCCGCGTGCAAATCCACGGATCATTGTCACCGACGGCGTCCTTAACGATATGCAGGTGCCGACGCGCCGCCCCGACCGCACCCTATTGTTGATCGGCGGCCCTTCTGACCATTTTGCGTGGGACGAATCTGCGCTCGTGGCGCAAATCCAGGCGCTCGTCGATGCCGCGCCCGAAAAAACGTGGGTTATTGCCGATTCGCGTCGGACACCGCCGGCAACGTCGGCGGCACTCCAACAGCTCGCGGGCGACCACGTAACGGTCGTGCCTTTTCGCGAAGCCGAACGGGGCTGGCTAGTGACCGAGTTAGCGCGATCCGACATCGCTTGGGTAAGCGCCGACAGTGTTTCGATGATCTACGAAGCGTTGACCGTCGGAGCCGCTGTCGGCGTGCTCGAAGTTCCGGCGAAACGCGAGGATCGCATTAGCGGCATTGCGGCCGACCTCGCCGCACGCGGCCTGGTAACGCCGTATCGGAACTGGCGGGATGGCGCCGTACTCACGGCACGGCCGCCGCTGGCCGAAGCCGCACGTTGCGCGGACCTCGTCTTGCAGCGTTGGGCGCCCGCAACTCGAACGTCGGAAACCTAGTGTCCTGTCCCACAATAAACTTCAATAAGTCGCGCCGGATTTTTTGTCACTGGCAAGGCGCGAGGACGACGCGTAGCGGGCTCTACGCGAGGACGAGTAACGCAGCCCGGGGCGAAAAAGACCAGCGAATTGTGAACGTTTATTGTGGGACAGGGCACTAGATGGCCTTGAGCGTTTTGCAGCTGCTGCCCGCCCTCGACGTCGGCGGGGTCGAGCGGGGGACGGTAGAGATCGCCGCCGCCCTGGCAGAACGGGGCCACCGCGCGTTGGTCGTGTCCGCTGGCGGCCGCCTGGTCGAGGAACTGGAAGCCGTCGGCGGCGAGCATCTTACCTACCCTATCGGCGCCAAGACCCTCAGCACACTCAGGTATATTCGCCTGCTTCGCAGCGTCATTGCGACGGAGAATATCGATATCGTCCATGCGCGGTCGCGGTTGCCGGCGTGGATCGGCTACCGAGCCCTGCGCGGTTTACCGGCCGGGCCGCGTCCCTCCTGGGTCACGACTGTGCACGGTCCCTATACCGTTAATGCCTACAGCCGGATCATGACGAGCGGCGAGCAGGTCATCGCGATATCGGATTTCATCGGTGACTACATCCGTTCGAACTATCCCGGCGTTCCGGCCTCCCGGATCCGGGTGATCCCGCGCGGCATCGATCGCCGCCGTTATCCGGCCGGCTACAAACCGCCACGGGAGTGGCTCGCGCGGTGGCGCGAGCAGTTTCCCGGTCTGCGCGACAGGCGCCTGCTAGTGCTTCCCGGAAGACTGACCCGATGGAAAGGACAAGCGGACTTTATCGCGATGATCGGCGAGCTCGTCCAGCGCGGGCTGCCTGTTCACGGGCTTATTGTCGGCGGCGCCGCCACGAAGCGCGCCAGCTTCGAACGGGATTTGCAGGCCCTGGTTGCCGCCCACGGACTCGGCGCGCGCGTCACCTTCCTCGGCAACCGTGACGACCTGCGGGAGATCCTCGCGCTCGCCGACATCGCCTACTCGCTAACCGTAGAGCCGGAGGCGTTCGGGCGTACGACCGTCGAGTCGCTCAGCCTTGGAACGCCCGTGATTGGTTACGACCACGGCGGCACTGGTGAAATACTGAAGAACGTGTTCCCGTCTGGCTTGGTGCCGCCCCGCGATGTTGGCGGCGCGGTGGAATCGACCTGTGCGTTGCTCGCCGCGCCGGTCGCGGTGCCGGCTACCCATGCGTACTCCCTCGAACGTATGCAAAGCGACACGATAGAATCCTACGAACGCTTACGGGAGAACCGTCACCAGGCGGCATAATCGTAGCCGAAGGCGCTGCGTAAATAACGCTCGCAGCGGGAGCGCACGAACGCCCGATCGGCGTCGCTGTACTTTGCCATCGGCGCGCCGTCGCCGCGGTTTATTTCCCCCGGGGGGCGCGCCGGATCGGAGCGCCCGGCCATCGCCGACTTGGTAGCGGCCGCGACCCCCTTTTCGACAGTCGCCGAAGTCAGCGCCAAGCCGAGATGCCGGGCCGCCTGTTCGAGTTCGGCTTCCGGCGACGTCGTCAGGTTTTCGTAATGCACCACGTGGACTAGCTCGCCCGTGAGGGCGGCTAGTCGTCCCCAGGCGTTCAAAAACCGAAAGCACCACCAGATATCGCTGTTGAAGCGGCGTCCGGATGGGTCGCCCAGCAAGTATTCGGAGAAAGACACCGCGTAGCGCTGTTGCCACTTGGTGTAGTTCGAAACCAGAGAAACCCGAATATCCCGCACCAGTAATACGACCGGCGGCAACTTCGTCCGGCGCAAAACGAACGCGTTGCGCATGATCAGCGGCGCAATGCTATGGCTGCTCTTCAACAGGGGGATCTGAGGATATCGGCGCGGGTCTTTGGGGCCGCCGATAATATCGTTGGCATGATTATATTCAGGCGGCGGGATGTCGAAATGCTCGGCTATCGCGCTGGCGAGCATGAATTTCAGCCAATGCGTACCCGACTGATGCATGCTGATGATGCCACCGTCCCAGTGACGGGCCCTCAATAGCGAATAGTTCGTCAATTCGTGCCTTAGACGATGATAGTGAAACCGGCTTGATTCAACTGACGGCATGTCCGCATGGCCCCTAGTTCGGCACCGATGGTATCGTGAAAGGCCCGGGTCGTCGCGCGCGCGCCACGCTATAATCGCCCGGCTACATGAACATTCTGATCATCAAGCTCGGCGCTCTCGGCGACGTCGTGATGGCGACTCCCCTGATAGCGGCGATACAACGCGCCCACCCGAACGCCGATTTTCACCTCCTGACGACGGCGCCATTTGGCCCGCTCTTTGCCGAATGGAATGCGCTGGGGGTCAGCGCACGCCCGCGCCGAGGTCTCGCGAACACCGCACGCACGCTTCGCTGGATCCGGCGACTCGCCTGCGCGCGGATCTATGATTTGCAGGGCAACGACCGCACCGCGGTACTCTGCGCGCTGTCCGGCGCGCCCGTGAGGGTAGGCAATCACGCACGTTTCCCCTACACCCATCATCCGACCGAGCCTTGGACGGGTCAGGATCACATTTTCGAACGGATGACGGCGGTCTTGGCCGCCGCCGGCGTGCACGGCGTCGACGCGCTGCCCCTGCTGCCCATAGCGGACGCCGACCGCGGCGCGGTCGACGACTGGTTGGCGCGCCAGGCGCTCGGCAAGGGTACGTTCGTACTTCTTCACGCCAATGCGAGCACCTCTCGCCCGGAAAAAAAGTGGCCTCATTTCGGAGCGCTGGGGCGGCGTTTGGCCGCCGCCGGACTCTGTCCGGTCTGGATCGGCGCGGGCCCCGACGCCCCGGAAAATGAGCGGCTTACCACGACCGCCGGCGGGATCGACGCGACCGACGCCTTCAGCATTCCCGCGCTCGCGGAACTCGGCCGGCGCGCGCGCTTCGCCGTAACCAATGATTCGGGGCCGATGCATGTGTTATCCGCCGCTTCGATCCCCGTATTCGGATTGTTCGGCCCGAGCGACTGGCGCCGCAACCATGCACTGGGCCAGCGGGAGTACGTGATCGCGTGCGTCGAACAGGTACCGGAGTTTGCCGGCGCGCGCAAAGGCGACTGTCTGAGCCGGGTATCGAGCGAGATGGTGTGGGGGCGGATCGAGGCGTCAGGTGTGCTTTGAATCGCCGCGGTTCGCGGCCATCTCCGCGTAGAGTGCAAGATACCGGGTGACGACGGCCTCTTCGCTGTAGTCACGCGCGAAACGCGCGCGCGCCGCTTGCGCGCGGCGTTGCGCGCCGGTCGGATCGGCAGCGATGTCGCCGAGCGCACGCGCCAAGTCCTCGGGTTCGTCGATGGGAACCAGGGTAGCTGTGTCAGCGTCGAGGATTTCGGACGGCCCGTCGGTGCGTGTGGCGACAATCGGTATGCCGAGCGCCATGGCCTCGAGGCAAACGATCCCGAACGGTTCATATCGCGACGGCAGGATGAAAACGTCGGCGCCGGTGAGACAGTCGCGGACATCATGCTGCCATCCAAGAAAGCTGACGGCGTTTTCCAGCGCGAGTTCGCCGCAGAGTTTAAGCAACGCCTGCCGCTCGGGGCCGGCTCCGGCGATCGCGCAACGGAAGACGACACCGTGCCGCCGGGCCGCCGCTAGTGCGTGCAACAGGATATCAAAGCCTTTCTTGTGGACCAAGCGACCGATCGCAACAATGTTCAACGGTCGGTCACCCACAGCGCCCCCGGCGCCTGCTTCGCGCCGCGCTACGATCGGTGAGAAATTCGGGATCAGCGATAGCCTCGGCTCCGGGATCCCGCCGGCAACCAAAAACCTATGCTGTTTCAAAGTCGTCGGCACCAAATAGTCGATCGCCCGATAATATTTCAAATCGACGTAATTGTGAGTCTTGGCCACGGTCGGGATCCCGATCGCACGGGCGGCGGCGCCACCGAGACCGGCGGCGCGCGCGAGATGCAACTGCGCGATGTCGGCACCGAAGTCCCGCAAATAGCGTTCTATCGTTCGGCGCGCCAGGAAATCCCAAGGCCCGTACACCTTCAGGGTTCGATAAGCGATGCCTTCCATTTGCTCGAGGTGTCTGCGCACGTCCGCGCGGCCTTCGCACACTGCGAGCACTTCGTGGTCTCGCGCCACCAGGGCCCGGCACAGATCGACGAAGGATCGCTCGGCGCCGCCGAAACGCTTCCCCAACATGATTTGGGCGATCCGCACCGCCAGCGTCAACCCGCAGTCTGGCCGGAGGCGGCTTGCTGCTCGGCGAGGAGCGCGTGCAATGCTCGAGAGACGGCCGTGGCGTCGAGCGCGGCCAACGCTCCGTTGGGCGCCAACACCACGGCGGCGCGCGGCCCCCACGGTCGATAGCGCTCGGGCTGGCCGGGTCCAAAAACGGTGAGCGTCGGAACTTTCAAGGCCGCGGCCATATGCCCCAGCCCCGAATCGTTGCCCACGAAGGCCGCGGCCTCGGCCATGCAGGCCGCCGCTACCAATAGCGTGGTATCCCCGGCGAGATTGGCGACCGGCAGCTCAGCCGCGGCCCGTAAGTGCTCGCCGCATTCTCGATCGGCCGTCGAGCCGAGCACGATAACGCTGTCGAAGGCCTCGGCGCTTTGATTGATCAACGCCGCAAAATGTTCCGTCGGCCAAATCTTACCGGGCCAGTTGGCGCCGGGCGCTACCACCAGGCGGCGGCCGCGCGGGATCCCGGATAACAAATCGGCGGCGCGCGCGCGGGCCGGCTCGTCGAGCCAAAGCGTCGCTGGCGGGATGGCTACGTCTGGTCCAAGGATCGGCCGGAGTGCGGTGAAGTGATGCTGTACCGCGTGCGCGCCCGCGGAAGTGCCGCGGCGCTTGACGCCGCGCTGGCCACAGCGGATCAGCAGCGTCAGGAACGCGGTACGCAAATCTACTGCCGCGTCGTAGGTTTGCTCCCGGAGCGTTGCCAAAAGTTCCCAAGAGCCTCGCCATCCTGCTTTTTTGTCTTTGTGCAGGAGACGCCCGAGATACGGGCACGGCGTCAGCAATTCGGAGGAACGCGCGTCGGCGACGACGTCGATGCGGTGGCTCGGGTAGGACAGATGCAGGGCTTCGAGCAACGGCGTCGTCATCACTAAATCGCCGATATTACTCAAGGTCACGAACAGCAACCGCCGCGGCGCACTCATCGCGCGTCCACCTGGAATACGGCATCGATCGCTTCGCTTACCCGCTCCACCGGGATCAACGCCACGTCGGTGCCGCCGTACTCGCTTGCCGTGATCACGATCCGCGAACCATAAGGCGGTTTGAATTTGTCGACGTTCGTCCGTCCGAACAACGTGATCAAGCGTTGCCCGCCCGCGGCGAGGAGGTGCCCACCGCCTGCATCGTTGGCCACGCCGAGCGCAATACGCTGTGCCAAGGCAATGGTGAGCAGCGGACCCGTGCGCCCCCGAGCACGCGGATCCTGCTCCGGGAACAGGGCCGCCGGCTGCGCATCCCGTATTTCCCCATACAGAGAAACCTCCTCCGGCCCCAAAAAAAAGACGGGTGTTCGCCCCTTTTCCCGCAATCGTTTCGCCAGTTCTATATAACGCGCTAACGGCCACCGCTTAACCTTCCCGGCTGCGCCTACCGCCAGGCCGACGTAGCGCTCGCCGGCGGGCAAGAGCTCGGCGGCTAAGTGCTCGTTTTCGGTTCCCACCTCGATCCTCGGATCGACATCCAGCTCGCGACCGGCGGCCAGCGTCGCCAGGCAGCGCATCTGTTCGAATACTGCGTCGGGATAGGGGCGGTCGGGGGCCGGTTTTCGGTCCGATAGACGAAAATTCAACGCCGGAGAAATGAAGACTTCGTGGGCAATGCGTTTCAGTAGCACGGCGTTACGGATTTTGGCTTCCGTCGCGACGACGATATCGAATTTTCCTGGCGGTGGCGGCCGCATCAGCTCCCGCCAACTTACGCCGATGCCGGCCATATCCCGCACCTCGTCGATGACCCCCTCGGCGAGCGACGCGAGAGCGTCGCTGAAGACGCTCTTGCGCAAACCCGCCAACCACACCAGTCGATAATCCGGTAGTGCGTTTTTCAGCGCGACGATGGCCGGCCACTTTATCAAAGCATCGCCGATCCGGTCGCCCGTTACGTGCACGAGGATCGACGGCTGCTCAGTACGACTGATAGGACTTCTCTTCAACTAGGTTTGAACCGAGCCGCTCGTTGATCGCTCGCTTCGTCCGGGCTCTGTCGTCATTAGTTCGGTACACGCTGCGCGCTAGTTCAATGAAAATTTCGTCGAATGCCTTATCGGCCTCCTTGCGCCTGATTTGATCTTCGATCTCCCACAGCTTTTCATTGATCGTTTTTAATTCGGCCCGTTCAGCGGCAATCGCGTCGGAATCGATACCGAGCCGTAACCAAGCGTCGTTGAGGACCGCCAATTCGCGTTCAACGTTTCCGCGTTGTCCCGGATCGGTGATGTTTCGGAATTTAATTTCCAAGATCGTGATCTTGTCGATCAACTCACCGTAGGAAACTTCAATTAGAGCGCTCATCGAGCCCCTTTTCGGACTATCCGCGCCGCGGTTCAGTGCGAATATGTCGTGTCGTTTTTCCTCCGGGGACAAGCTATCGCCGCCCGTCGCGTCGCCATTCGCCAGCCCCTTGGATCCAAGCTACACTGCCGCGGAATTTCCAATGCGGGTCAACCCGTTGGCGCCCTAGCCGGGCAGCCAGCGGCTTGCCGCGGGAAAGAATAAACGAGGCAGATGGATGGGAATTGGGATCTTACTAGCAATGCGGTCCCGCCGCCACGCGGGCGTCGACGGAGACTGCCTGCAGGACCATTTTCAAGCAGCCGCGCTCGCGGCGACGCTGTTCTTTGGAGCTGCGTGGACTGCAATGGCAAACGACGCGCGGACGCTGTTTAGCGAATACAGCGATCGTATCTACCAAGTCCGGATACTCGATCGTTCGTCGGGAAAGCAGGCCGGACTGGGTTCCGGTTTCTTGATCAGCGCCGACGGCGAGTTTGTCACGAACTACCATGTGATCGCGGAATACGCGAATCATCCCAAACGGTACAGCATCGAATTCGTCCGCCACAATGGCGAAAAAGGTTCGCTATCACTGATCAACCTCGACGTCGTCAACGATCTTGCGCTGCTGCGGCTCGACGACGCCCCCGGCTATTATCTGCGGCTCGCCGCGGGTCTACCCGCGCAGGGCGAATCTATTTATTCCATCGGCAATCCACACGACCTGGGTTGGACGGTGATCCCGGGCACCTATAACGGCATCGCTGCTTACAGCGTGTACGAACGGATCCACTTTTCTGGATCAGTGAACCCGGGCATGAGTGGTGGGCCGGTTCTGAACGCGGCGGGCCGGGTCATCGGCGTCAATGTCGCTACCGCCGGCAACCAATTGAGCTTTCTGGTGCCGCTCAACCGACTGGCCGCCTTCGTCGCGCGATCGGCCCGAACGGCGGTCGATGTCGGCGAGATCGATACGGTCGTAGCAAAACAGCTGAAGGCGAATCAACGCGAGGTGATCGGGGCCCTCGTTCGGTCGCCCTGGGAGGCGGCGAACTTCGGTGATGCTGTAGTCCCAAGCGAATTGGGCGCGCACATCCGTTGTTGGGGTTTCTCGGATGACGATCCGGAGATCCGCTATGCCCATTCCGCTACGTCTTGTAACAGCGAAGAACAGATCTATTTGTCGAGCGAATTCAACACCGGTAACGTCGCTTATCAATTTAACTGGCTCGAGACAGACGAACTCAACACCCTGCAGTTCTACAACATGTATAAAGAAAAGATCGCCAACGCCTACCCTGATAATGACGCGGGCAAAGAGGACGTAACGCGGTTCGTCTGTCACGAGGACTTCGTGCGGTCGCGCTCTTTGGGCGATAGGCAGGTGGTGACCAAGAGTGCATTTTGTGTGCGCGAATATCGACGGTACCGAGGGCTTTACGACGTGCTGTTTTTCGGTGCTTCCGTGCACAGAAACAAAAGCGCGCTGATCAGTCACTTTACATTAGCGGGCGTCGAGCAAGGTCTGGCTTTGGATTTCGCACGAAAATTTGTCGCAAACGTTCAATGGAAGTAGTGTTCGAAGTCGTAAGCCGAGCGGGGCGCATACTCGAACGCTGTCGCGCTAGTGGACCTCGGCTTTCGATCGGTCGGGCGTTCGATAATGATTTGATCCTCGCCGACGAGACGGTCAGTCCGTATCACGCGTCGCTGGAGACCGGCGAGGAAGGCGAGCCGGTATTAGTCGACTTGGACAGTTTGAACGGTGTGCGCACGGAACGGCACGGCCGCATGGACGGGTCCGCGCGCCTACATTCCGGGGAAGAATACGGCTTCGGCAGAGTGCGGGTGAGAATTTATGCGGCCGCGCACCCGGTAACGGATACCGTTCGAATAGGGGGCGTGGATTGGCTGATAAACCGGCTCGGTGGCGCTCCAGCGTTGTTCGTCATCGTCTGCCTGGTCGCCGTCGTGGCGATTGCAGAACAATGGCTGAATACTTTTGCGGAAATCCGGTGGGAGGAGATCGCGTTTGGGTTTTTCGGAGTAATGGCGGTTGGCTTCATGATAGCGGCTTTCTGGGCCATCGTCGGCCGAGTCGTCAAGCACGAAGGCCGCTTCCAGACGCAATTCGGGCTAGTGATGTCCTATCTCTTGGCACAAAGCGCCGTGGTCTACTGTCATGAATTGTTATTATACAATTCGCTTAATACCACGATCAGTACGGTTTTCAGTCTGCTAGTCAGCTTCGCTCTATTGGGCTCCGTACTCTGGCTTACCCTACACATAGCGACCAACCTGGCAAGCATGCAACGATGGAAGTTTGCCGGCGCGATAGCGGGCTTTTTGCTCTGCTTGACGATTTTCCCCACGATCCTCGAGAAGATGGAATTCTCGGGGTCGCCTGACTACATCAATGAAGTAATGCCGCCGGCCGCACGAATTTCTGAAGGCAAATCGCTCGAACGATTTGTGGAGGAATCCGCGGCCTTGTTTGCGGCAACGGACCATGATGATGACGCCTAACAACTGAAACGAGGAGCCGCGGTCGAATGCTGAAGAGCCAAATTCGCTTGTTGTTGTGCCTGCTTTGGTTCACCCCCGCTGTCCTGTGCGCGGAAACGGGGGCGTTCGAAGCAGATGAAAAACTGCAGGAAAACACTCGGAAGTGGGCCGAGGAGTTCATTCGTTTTGCTGCCGAGGAATATGAAGTGGACCTAGATTGGTCGCACGTGAGCATCAAGTACCTCGACGAGATCGTCGACGATCTGCATCGGATCTACCGCAAAGAATCGCCCCCAGAGCACCAGATCG
Source organism: uncultured Enterobacteriaceae bacterium (assembly GCA_964523765.1). Classification (GTDB taxonomy): domain Bacteria; phylum Pseudomonadota; class Gammaproteobacteria; genus UBA11873. Next base: position 6,616 of record CAZFZX010000035.1, on the reverse strand, counting down.
TTCCGATATCACGCGCGCTCGGCAGCTACGTTGCCGAAGTTCATCGGATCTATTATGGCGGTCGGTGGGGTTGGATTACCCTGGAGGAAGGTTCGTTCCCGGGCATACAGGCGACGAGCGGCGCGACGTTCCTGCCGCTTGCCAAAGCGCTTGACCGCATCAAGACCGGTAACGACCCTGACATTTGGGAGTACTACCAGTTGCTGAGCGAGCGACAACGATAGCCCGTCACACTTTTCGATCGATGCAACGCCGTTTACGCTGCCGAAAAAAGTCGAAGTCCGAGGTCGCCTACTTACCGATACAGAATGTGGAAAATATGTCGCCCAACAGCGCTTCGTTTGTGTATTCGCCGGTCAGCGTGCCGAGTGCGTGGCCCGCACGGCGAAGGTGCTCGGCTGCTAGTTCGGGCGCGTCGCTGTACAGTGTCCCGTGATCGAAATCGAGTGCTTCGGCTGCACAACGCAGTGCGACGAAGTGGCGTTCGCGTGCAAGAAACGCACTATCGCCGTCCCCGGCCGTTTCGAAGCAATCCTGGAGCGCCGATAACAACAAGTCTAGACCTTGCTCGTGTTTAGCGGATATTTGAGCATAGACCCCATTAGAACGGCGTTCGATTGAAGGCGATAAATGTGCCAGATCGATTTTGTTCCGGATGGTAAACACCGGAATGGATAAGCCGTCGACTAGAACGTCGCGCTGCTCGGATTCGCCGAGGATCAAGTGGAACACGGCGTCGGAACGGTCTACTGTCTGCAGAGCGCGTCGCATACCTTCTCTTTCGATTGCGTTTTCTGCTTCGTGTAGGCCCGCCGTATCGTGAAGTCGTACGGAAAGGCCCTCAACATCGATCGTAACCGACAGCACATCGCGGGTCGTTCCTGGCTCATTGGTGACGATCGCCCGGTCTTCCTGGGCGAGCGCATTCAGTAAGGTCGACTTGCCGACGTTTGGTCGACCGACAATGGCGATATCGAGGCCCTGATTCAATTTTGCGCCGCGCGCTGCTCGCTGCTGCAATTCAGCGAGGCGCTCGCGAACCGAGATGGCGCTTTGTCGCCATTGTTCGATGGCGCTTTCCGGCATCGCCTCGTCCGGAAAATCGATGGTAGCCTCCAATTGAACGCGAATCGCTTCGAGTTCTCTGCCGATGCTCGCAACTTCGGAAGAAAACCGTCCCGTTAGAGACTGATGCGCCAGGCGGGCGGCGCGGGTGGACGCGCTTTCGATCAAGTCGGCGATGGCTTCAGCCTGAATGAGATCGATTTTCCCGTTTAGGAAGGCTCGCTCGGTGAACTCACCGGCGGCCGCCGGTCGCGCACCGGCTGCGAACACTGCACGCAGAACTTCACCGGTAACAACGTTGCCGCCGTGCGTTTGGATTTCCAAGATATCTTCGCCGGTAAACGATTTCGGCCCGGCAAAATAGATTACGATCGCTTCGTCGATGGGCTGCCCGTCCGGACCATAAATCGTACGGCATGAAGCTACTCTCGGGGCCGGTAATTCTCCGCTGAGCCGTCGGCCGACGCGTTTGACATCCGGTCCCGAAACGCGGACGACCCCGAGGGCGCCGCGCCCTACAGGCGTCGCGAGGGCGGCGATTGTGTCCGTTACGGGCGGCACGGCGGCTTCTTGCCGGCGCACGGTCTAGGCTCGACCCCTGGGTGGCGCAATAAAGGTTTGATCGGTTTGAAGCGAAACACGCGAGTGAATCGAATTACTTTAAGGACAGCGGCTAAGTTTTCGCCGCATTCTCTATACTGCGCGTGATCATCCACTGCTGCGCGATAGATAGGATATTGTTGATCACCCAGTAGAGCACGAGCCCGGATGGGAAGAACATAAAAAAGATCGTGAATGCGACGGGTAGGATTTGCATAACTTTCTGCTGAATGGGATCGATAGGCGCGGGGTTCAGCTTTTGCTGAAACCACATGCTGACACCCATGATTAGCGGCAAAACGTAGAAAGGATCCTTCGACGAGAGATCCGATAACCATAAAGCAAAGGGTGCCTGGCGTAGCTCGACGCTTTCGAGAAGAACCCAATAGAGAGAAATGAAAACCGGTATCTGGACGAGGATCGGAAGACAGCCGCCGAGCGGGTTGATCTTTTCTTCTTTGTAAAGCTCCATCATCGCCTGATTCAGCCGCGTTCGGTCGCTGCCATAGCGTTCCTTAATCGCCAACATGCGGGGCTGCACCGTTCGCATTTTCGCCATCGATCGATACCCGGCCGCCGAAAGCGGATAAAAGGCTAGTTTCAACAGCATGGTGAGGAGAATGATGGCCCAACCCCAATTTCCGGTGAGGTCCTTGATAAATTGCAAGACAATGAACAGCGGCTTTGCAATGAACCAGAGCACGCCGAAATCAACGGTTAGTTCGAGGCCCGGCGCGACATCGTGCAAAACTTCCTGCAATTTTGGTCCAATGTAGATCGACGACTGGATAGCACCGCTCTCACCGGCGGAAAGCGCTAGCGCCGGCCCCCAATAACCGACGGCGTAACGGGTGTCGTCCAGGATCAAAGAATAATAGTGACTTTTATTTTCTGGTGGCGGCACCAATGCGCTGACAAAATAATGTTCCAGGACCCCTACCCAACCGTCTTTCACTTCGACGTCTAAAGCGGCGTCTTGCAAATCGTCGTAGTCAAATTTCTCGTAGCGTTTCTCGGGCGTCGACAATGCTGCGCCGGTGAAAGTGTAGACGACACCTTTTCGGGAACTTTCTTTGGTACGTTGAAGTTGTTCGTAGACACGACCGTTCCATTGGTCGAGTGTTCCGTTGTTGATGAGGTAGTCTATGTCGACGACATAGCTGCCGCGGGTGAAAGTGAATCGTTTGGTAACGACGAGACCGGTTGCAGCCTGCCATTGCAGGTTGACCGACATTTTCTCGTCACTTTGGGCAAGACGATAATCGCGGGCCGCTGCCGTAAAGGGTGACCGATGGTCGGGTGCGTCGCCCCTGCTCTTAAGTCCTCCCTGGTGAATGAAGAAGCGTTCTTCGGTCTGCGCAAGCAGCGTAAAGAGGTTTTCTGGTTGATCGATTTCGATCGGGTACTTTACTAATGCCGCTCTCGTTATTCCGCCCCCGAGTAAGTTGATGTCGACCTCGAGCAAATCGGTTTTTACCGAAACCGTGTCCGTCGCGGCGACCGCCGGTTCGTACGCCAGGGAAGCGGTTGATGGTGTTGGCTCGGCGGCGGACGGCAGCGTTTCTAGCGCTGGCGTTTCGACCATCGGCGTTTCGGTGATATTAGGCTGTGGTGCGTCGCTTCGTGGCGGCGCCGGTTGCGAAATACGGTAATCGCGCTGCCACGCTTCCCACAGCATCAAAGATACAAACGATAAAGCGATTACCAAGAATAGACGCGTGTTGTCCATGTAAAAACGGTCCAGTAGCTGTCGGGTTCCGGATGATGTATCCGGTTTGTTATTCTAATTTGCTCCACAAAACTTCGAGTTTGCGGGACAAGACGTCGCTCGATTCAGAGCGTGCGGTCGCGGTGGCTTGGACGACGATATCGACCGGGCCCATTCTAGTCGCGTTGCAACGGAAACTCTCGCGCACCACGCGTTTGATGCGGTTGCGTTCGACAGCGCGCGGGGCGTGTTTACGACTTATTGCCAAACCGAGGCGAGGGTGTTTCAGTTCGTTGACGCATGCCGTTACCGTGAAAAAACGGCACCGGTATCGTTTCCCCTGCGCGAACGTGTGTTGAAACTCGATCGGTTTGAGCAATCGCATAGATTTCGGGAACGGCCGCTCTGAAGAGCGCAAAGCGGTGCTTAGGAGGTCAGGCGCGCCCGGCCTTTTGCGCGTCTCGATTTGAGCACACGTCGACCTGCTTTCGTGGCCATGCGAGCGCGAAACCCGTGCCGGCGCGCGCGCTTCAATCTACTGGGTTGGAAAGTTCTTTTCATGTCTACAGTGAGGTTGTTTTCTTCGCTTAATCAGTTAGTTTGGCGCATCTTCAGGGCGAGCGGATTGTACGCTCCTGGCTCTTGATGTGTCAATTGACTAAGGAGTGACGGCGACTGTGGATAACTCCGATGATGAGGGTTAAACTCGGTCCTCCGCGCAACCGCAAACGACCAATAAAGGGAATGGCCATTGGACCCGGCAGTTTGGCAAAAATGCCTTAAACATCTCGAAGCTGAGCTGACCTCTCAACAGTACAACACCTGGATACGGCCACTGCATGTAGTTGAAAAAACTAACGAATTGGAGCTACTAGCGCCGAACCGCTTTGTCCTCGACTGGATCCGGGAGAAGTACTCGGCGCGGATAGAAACGTTGCTGTCCGAATTATCGCCAGAGGAACCTGTGGCGATGTCCTTATCGGTTGGTTCCAGGGAGAGGCCGGGCGGTGAACGGCCGGTCGAGAGCTCGCGGCTGAGCGAACCGCCTGTACAACCGGCCAGGCCGGTAAAGAACAACAAGAACGTGACGCGCTTGAAGAGCGATTTCACGTTCGAAAACTTTGTCGAAGGTAAGTCGAACCAGCTGGCAAGAGCTGCGTCGCTACAGATCGCGGAGAACCCGGGAAAAGCTTATAACCCGCTTTTTATCTGTGGTGGCGTCGGACTTGGGAAAACGCATCTGATGCACGCGGCCGGCAATCTGCTCGTTCAGGGCCGCCCGAACGCCAGTGTCGTCTATCTGCACTCCGAGCGTTTCGTCGCCGATATGGTGAAGGCCTTGCAGCACAATGCTATTAATGACTTCAAGCGCTTTTACCGCTCCGTAGACGCCTTACTCATTGACGACATTCAGTTTTTCGCCGGTAAGGAGCGATCCCAGGAAGAATTCTTTCATACCTTCAATGCGTTATTGGAGGGGCAACAGCAAATTATCCTCACCTGCGACCGCTATCCGAAGGAAGTTTCTGGCGTTGAGGAACGGCTGAAATCTAGGTTTGGGTGGGGCCTTACGGTTGCGATAGAGCCACCGGAATTAGAAACGAGGGTGGCGATCTTAAAGAGCAAGGCTCAGCAAACGGGAGTGTTCTTACCGGACGAAGTGGCTTTTTTCGTTGGTAAGAGATTCCGTTCTAATATTCGGGAGCTCGAAGGAGCGCTGCATAGGTTGATAGCAAACGCTCACTTCACAGGCCAAGCCATAACACTGTATTTTGCCAAAGCGGCGCTGAAGGATTTGCTTGCGTTGCAGGACAAGATGGTCACGATAGAGAATATTCAGAAAACGGTAGCTGAATACTACAAGATGCGGGTCGCCGATCTACTTTCAAAGCGCCGTAGCCGCTCTATCGCTAGACCAAGACAAATTGCGATGGCTTTATCGAAGGAACTGACAAATCATAGTCTGCCGGAAATCGGTGATGCCTTCGGCGGGCGGGACCATACGACGGTGATCCATGCGTGCCGAAAAATAGCAGATTTGCGGCGTAGTGAAACGCGCATCAATGAGGATTTTGTCAATTTGGAGCGGATCCTAACGACGTGAAAGCCTGTGTGTAAGCGGGGCATACAAACGGGCGAGCAACTTATACACATTTCGCCCACAGGAAGCCCATAAGTCGTCTCGCCTTTACCAACAGGGTAAGAGCCAATTAACTATCGGATAAATATAAATAAATTTCGGTTAAACACAGATATCGGGGCTGTTATAAATACAATAATTGGTACTATTTTAAATGAAGATTACTATTAATAGAGAAAATCTTCTCATGCCGTTGCAGGCAATCAATAACGTTGTCGAGCGAAGACAAACTTTGCCGATTTTGGGAAATGTTTTGGTTACTGCCGATGAGGAAGGGAGAATTACGTTAACGGCTACCGACATGGAGGTAGAGGTTATCGTCGACTTAGGGGCGTCGATCGAACAGGCAGGCACGATCACGGTGCCGGCGAGGAAATTCCTCGATATCTGTAGAGCTTTGCCCGCCGAAGCGGAAATGACTTTTGCGATTAAGGAAGAGAAAGTAAAGATCCAATCGGGTCGAAGCCGTTTTCTGCTCGCGACGCAACCGGCTACAGAGTTCCCCAGTATCGGTTCTTTCGAGCCGTTCGTCGAATTTGAGTTACCGGTAGAAACGCTGAGAGCGTTGGTAGAGGGTACACAATTCGCTATGGCACATCAGGACGTGCGTTACTATCTCAACGGTCTGCTACTGGAGGTCAGTGAATCGCAAATAAGAACGGTGGCGACAGACGGTCATCGGTTGGCGCTTTGTGACCGAGAAGTGGAGATAGAAACTGGAGAGGCACGTCAGATCATCGTTCCAAGAAAAGGGGTCGTCGAGATTATGCGGATGCTCGGCGGGGCGGAAAGTCCGATAAAAATAGCCATCGGTGGCAATCACATGAAGGTATCCCGAGACGGGCAGACGCTGACAACCAAGTTGGTGGACGGGCGGTTTCCGGATTACGAACGGGTTATACCGCGGGCAGGGGAAAAGCGAGTTTTCGCGGAGAGGGAGGTCCTCAAGGCCGGTTTAGCGAGGGCGTCTATCCTTTCAAACGAGAAGTTCCGCGGCGTTCGGGTGGTGTTGAGCAACAACCAGTTGACGGCGATCGCGCATAACCCGGAACAGGAGGAGGCAGAAGAAGAACTCGAAGTCGAATATGACGGGGAAGAACTCG
>CAZFZX010000034.1:0-25583 GCA_964523765.1 uncultured Enterobacteriaceae bacterium | reverse complement strand
TTCGCATTTCCTACGTCCCTGTAGGTCACAAGTCCGGGGTGACGGTAGGGCGGACTTTGTTTAACTGGACCCCGGGTTAAGCCTGGGCGCGGGTATAAGCACGAAAGTGAAGCTTCTTTTGGAACGCATATTTAGTCAGTGCTTCAATAGCAGGCCGCACGCGCGAATCTGTCGATCAGGGCAGAAATCTCTTCGGGATCGGGTTTTCAGGGCTTTCATCATCCCAAATAATGCTCAGTAACCACCATCGACTGTTTTCCCACATCAGCTGAATGCTGTTGATACCGCGCCGAGTAAAGGCGCCGTCATCGTAGACGCCGACAAAAGTGCTATAGACGTGTGCGATGTTGCCGAAGCGTACCGGGCGATGGTGAAGTTCCTTTTCCCGAAAATTTTCGACATCGAGCGCTTCGCCGGCAAATTGCTTGAATTCATCCAGGCTCAGGAAGCGAAAAGGCCCGCCCATGGTGAAACCGAATCGAGCGCCTGGATGCAATAGACTTCCGATCCGCGACCAGTCGGGGCTGTTGCCTTGCTCGACGCCGATCGATTCATAAAGCGCGGTCGTCAGCCCTAGGATTGTCGTCACATCTTCGACTCTCGGTTCAAATTCGTTAGCGTCCCCGGTCGTGTTGTCGTTCATCGTTTCGCCTCCTAGGTGCGCTTCGCCTCGCTTTAAGGAACAGGAATTCGTTGTTGGTGTTTGCCAATATTATAGCCAGCGTGCCCGATAACATCACGGGCCCAAAATAGCGCGGGGGCTTCTCTTGGGACCGGAAGCACGGTCGCTCCGTCGAGCTCAAGTTCGCGCCCGCACCGATGGAGTCCGCGATAAACGTTGACCTACGGTTCCTCCCCTCCCTAGACTAACGATACCCAAACCGTGAGGATATCGGCACATGGATATCGATCCGAACGTCGGGCCGGCGGCCCGTCAGCTAACCACCGAAGAACTGACGACCAAAGTCAAGGAATTCGCGCTCAACTACGGCGCGGCGGCAGTCGGTATTACCACCGTCGAAACACTTGCAGGCGGCCCGCCATCGACCGACCTGTCGTATGTACTCGAGGACGCCCGCTCCGCGGTGACCTTCGGCGTGCCGCTCGATCAAGACAAAATTCTCGATTTTCTCGGTAAGAAAAACCGAGAAGCGCACCAGAAAGACTACTGCATGGCCGCAACGATCTCGACGGGTATAGCGGCGCAATTGGCGAGTTTCGTAAAACAGTTCGGCCACGACTCCGTCGCCGTCATGGCGAACGAGGTCTACCGCAACGACGCCCCGAAGATGAAGCGCAACCAGTATCCGGATATCTCTCACCGCTACCTGGCGGTGAGGGGCGGGATCGGCTGGTTCGGCTTCTCTGGCAACGTGATCACGCCGGCCCACGGACCCAACGTGAACTTTGCAACGATGGTGACCACCGCGAAGCTCACGCCTACCGACCCACTCCAGGAGACCGACAATTTCTGCGAGGACTGCAAGGAAGTGTGTAATGCTTCGTGCCCGTCCGGTTTGTTCCGTTATGGCAGCAAAGACGAGATAACGGTGACCATGGGCGGCGTCGATTTCACCTATACCAAGCGCCGCACGTATGACCACTGCAACTACGTATGCGGCGGGAACTCCGGTCTGCATCAATCCGGTCGCTGGTCGACCTGGTCGCCGGCGCGCTTTCCCATCGCCAAGCGCGATGAGGACGTGCTCCCGGTCTTACGCGAAGCCGCGCTGGCCTGGCGCAATCGCCCCGAACTGCCGGGAGGCGGATTGCAGCAGCCGATCCAGTACGGCATCTCCAAACGGGACCTCCCGCTCACCTGCGGTAACTGTGCGCTGGTCTGTCATCCTGACAAAGCCGAACGGGATCGACGACTGAAGCTGCTGCAGGACAGCGGCGTGATCATCCAGCACGAGGACGGCAGCGTCGAAGCGGTGACGCCGGGAAAAGGGGCAGCCCATATAGCGTCGATGACGCCCGAGCGGCGCGCCCTCTACGAAGCCGCCGACCCTGACCGTTATGACCCAAAGAAGTATTCGGGTTCAAAATCGCACAGTCAATATAGCGACAAGCTCGAGATCGGCGGCTAACGATCCCCGCGCCGTTTCCTCCGTCGCAATTCCCGCGAGGGACGAGAGTAGCCATCCCGGCTTTCCAATCGGCTGCGCCTGGATATCGATCGGGAGAACCGGCTTCGATAGATAGCAATATTGCGGACCTACAATGTAGTCCGTCCCGAACAAAAGCGGCAAACTATTTCTGGTAGCTAGCTTCCGACCGTACATGAGCGACTTCGCGACCACTCGGATTTTGCAGGATCCCGCCACCGGCCTCGGAAGGCCAGGTAGGGTCCGCCGATTCCTCCTGGTGTCGACAGGCTTACTGATCGCGCTCGGCGCGATTTGGGCTGTTTATGCGGTGAGCATAGGGCACATGGTCTTACTCGTCGGCGACCTCGTGCTGATCGCTATTGGCGCGATCTCTTTGGCCTTAGTACGTATGGCGTGGATTACGGCGGCGATACACATATTGCTTATCGCCCTTTTGATCTGGATTCCAGCGATGGCGTATAACGTTTCGGGATCGGGCGTAAACGACAACGGTGCCGTGCACTACTGGTTATTCGTGTACATCGTCGGTCTGCATTTCGTATTGTTCGATGCGGCGCGGATCGTGCAGACGTTTTACGTCGCGTGCGCGATACTCATCTTTGTCGTCGTCGAATACAACCTCATACCCTTAGAACCCCGGTACGGTTTCCCGGCAGGCGAGACCTTGTTCAGCCACGGCCTGACTCTGGGCCTGGTACTGATCGCGATCGCACTCATTATGCGCACCTATATCACCGATCTGGCGGCTGCGGAGCGCCGTGCGCGGGAAGCCAACCAGCGTTCCGAACAACTGTTGCACAGCGTAATGCCGCCGTCGATCGTCGAACGCGTTCGTAGCCAAGGGACCACGTTCACCCAGCGCGTCGACGCCTGCACTGTATTGTTCGCTGACATCGTAGGATTTACACCGATGGCCTCGCGTTTGTCGGCCGAAGATCTTGTCGCGTTGCTAAACGACGTATTCAGTCGTTTCGACGCTTTGACCGACGCCCACGGCGTCGAGAAAATCAAAACGATTGGCGACGGCTATATGGCTGCCTGCGGCCTGCCGGAGCCTCGTCCCGACCACGCGCACCGAATTGCGCGGCTCGGCCTCGACATGCTCGAAGCGATCGAGGAATTCGACGATCTTTCCGTCAGGATCGGTGTCAACAGCGGCCCGGTACTCGCCGGCATTATCGGTCGGCGGCGGATTGCTTTCGACCTGTGGGGCGAAACGGTAAACCTCGCCTCACGCATGGAGTCACACGGATCCGAAGCTTGCATCCAGGTGACTGAAGCGACCTACGAACTGTTACGGGACGACTTTTTGTTCGATCCGGGGCGTGCCATCGAAGTGAAAGGATCGGGCTTAATGACGGCCTACATACTGCGCGAAAGGCGACCGATTTCCTGAGCGAACTGCCGAGTAGGGAGTTGTTCGATCGCCTACCCACCCGCATACCCACACGACCCGGTAGAGGAAATCGGCACAAGCGATCCGGTAGCAGCCCGGCTTTCGCCATTGTCTGCAGATAAGTTCGCCTGAAAGACGACGGCCCCCGTGCTGCGGCCATTTGGGGGTCGGGACGTAGTGTCTCTCCGGCGGTGAACGGTTCGCTCAAGTTAGGCGCCGGATCGGCCGCTACAGGGCCTATTCTCGAAGCGTTCGGCGAAAACGAGTGGCAGTTTCCAGACAGCGCATCTACGCGATCATAGAATCGGCGAACCCCAACGACGACGTCAGCAGAATTGCCGACTTCGCCATCGTCTGGCTCATTATCTTGAACATCGTGGCCGTTACGCTCGAGTCGGTGAACTCCCTGAGCGTTCAATACAGTGCCGAATTCTTCTGGTTCGAGATATTTTCGGTCGCGGTGTTCTCTGTCGAATACCTGCTGCGGTTGTGGGCATGCGTCGATGCCAATCCGGCTTCGCCGCGGGAAGCATTGAAAACCCGGCTACGTTATATCTTGAGCGTACACGGGATCATCGATCTGCTCGCGATACGGCCTTTCTACTTCGGTATGTTTGTGGATATCGATCTGCGCTTTCTGCGCATGCTGCGCCTGATCCGGATCCTGAAACTGACGCGCTACTCACCCGCGATGAGGCTTTTGTTCCGAGCCATAAAACATGAACAGCAAGCGCTCAGTGCGGCCGTGTTTCTGCTATCGATCGCCCTCATTGTGGCCGCTTGCGGAATATATCTGTGCGAGCGGGCTGCGCAACCGGAAGACTTCGGCAGTATTCCCGCGGCTATCTGGTGGGCGATCGCAACCTTGAGTACGGTCGGTTACGGGGACGTCACACCGATCACCGTTGGCGGCAAAGTATTCGGGGCCGGTGTAATGATCGTAGGTATCGGTACGGTCGCGCTGCCAACCGGCATCTTGGCCTCGGCGTTCGCGGATGAACTGCGGCGGCGGCGGGAAGATTTTCGTGATGTGGTCGATTCGGCGCTCGATGACGGCGTAATTACCGAGGAGGAGTTCACGACCCTCGAGGCTGTCAGCGCCAAAACCGGTCTGAGCGAAGACGAGGCAGATCGGATCTTGCAGCACGAGTTTGCGAAGAAATCAAGACCCCACGCGCCTTGTCCGGAATGCGGATACGCGCCGGCTCCGATCGAATAATCACCGGACGCCACCCCGTCCCCTGCCTCCATTTCTCCAATCTCCGCTCTGCCTATGGTGGCAAAGCGAAAATCGCGGTATCGTTTTCGCTAATTGGCTAAGCATTTGGATGGAATTTCAAATGGAACGGATCGGGATTGCTATATTCACCCTCGTTCTCGCGACGACCTGCTTCGCGGACGAGAACCTCTACGTTTGTAACGCATTGACTGTCTTGGAGCTCAGTGAATCGGGTGCATTGGAGCACTCTGATTTCGCCAAAGCGCTGGCGATGCATCAATCGCGTTTTGCGGTCGATCGCAAAACCGGTGTCGTCGCCGGCGGTCCGTTTGCCACGGTCGATGCCACGGACGGCAGGATCCTGAGTTCGGGCACGGATCAAGAGGCGCTTAAGATCGTCTGGCTCACGAACGCGCCTTTTAATCATCTCAAATATTTGTGGGTCCGGGCTTATGCGGAGGGAACGAAGAAGCCTTTTCTCGGGGTGACGGGCAATATGGTCATAACTGGGACCTGCGAATAGGCGAAGCGCCGGACGTTAACGGGTATGTCAGGGCGGTCCGACAGCCTGCTCCGCGATCGACCTACTCTTCCTGGGCTTGCCGTCGAGCGCGCAACGACCTTACTCCGACACTTTTTGCGCGGTAGCTCTCGAGGCTGACTTGACGACCCATTTCATTTGCGAACCGCCTTTCGCGTAGGAGTAACCGCATCAAACCGCATACGATATACGGACACAGCGGCTTGCTGGCAGCGGCGCTGTGTTTATTCTGTCTGTTAAACGCCCGCGCGGACAGCACCGACGACGAAGCGATGGTGCCCGGCGAAGATTGCAACGGGTCTTCGCGGGAGATCGCGCTGGACAGCCAACTCGGCTCCGCCGGGTTCATGAAGAACATGGCCGAACACCCCGAATCGATCCGGGTAGTCGCGGAAAAACTGTTGACTGCAGCTTTGCAAACCCCCGAATTTGAGGCTCCCCGGAATTGCGGCGACAGCGGTCGTGGTTCGCTACAGCCGCTCGTGGTCTATAGAGTCGAACCAACCGTAGTCCTGCCGGAACACGAGCAGCAGCCGCTGTGCCTGACGTTAGAAAAGCGGACGAAATCGAACCCGATACGGTTCGACGCCAAGCAATTCGAATCGGTAGAAAAGCTCAATGAGTGGATCATGGCGTTCTCGCAAGGCCGGGGAGACGACGGCAAGGCTCTATACGAACAATGCGGGGGCAATTGCAGTCCGCGGTATACGTTCGACATTGCGAAGGAAGCGGATATACTGACCATCACCGCGGACGTTCTGTGCGGTCTGGCGCGGGACAAAAAGAGTGACCAATATCTCATCTCTACCGCCGTTCGGCGGCAGTGCGCTGACCACAATAAGCACCGCTAAAGCCATTTCGCGCGACTTTCGCGCAACTATCGGGAACCAAAGCTTGTGAACGAAGAACCCGTCCGCCGACACTCGTTGCTACATCACGCCGCTCGACGCCTCGTGTGGCCTTTCTTGGTCGTATCGTCCGCCGCGATTCTGGCCTTCGGCTTCTCACTCGGGCGAGAAGTACTGTTTTTTAATATCTCCTATGCATGGATCGTGGCGTGGCTCTTTCTACTGGAAAAGCTATTGCCGTACAGAGCCGGCTGGCGGCTGTCGGACGGCCAACTCGGGCCCGATCTCAGCCACACCGTCCTCAACAAGGGTCTCGTGCAATTGCTCATCGTCCAACTGATTGGCCTCGGAATCTTGGGGGGCGACGGCACTTCGATGGCTGGTAGTCTGGCGTTGCCATTCCAGGTCGCGATCGGACTCGTGATAGTGGAGATCGGGCTGTATAGCGCACACCGCCTGGGTCACGAATGGGCGCTGTTGTGGCGGTTTCACGCCGTTCACCACAGCTCGAAAAAGCTTTGGCTGATCAACACCGGGCGTTTTCACTTCGTCGACTCGCTCGTAAGCGTCGTTGCCAGCCTACCGTTCTTACTGCTGTTAGGGATCTCCACCGACGCGATCGTCTGGATCAGCGCCATCACTGCCTACATCGGGATCCTCACGCATTGTAACGTCGACATGGAATGCGGTTGGCTGAATTACATATTCAATACGCCCAACCTCCATCGCTGGCATCATTCCGCCGACCGCGCGGAATGCGATCACAACTACGCCGAAAACATGATGTTGTGGGACATCCTGTTGGGGACGTTTCTGTACAAAAAGGGCCCGGGCATTGCGGAGGCCGGAATCGCCGAGAAGATGCCACGGAAATTCTTCGCCCAGCTCGCCGTACCGTTTATCTGGAACAGATACCAACTTGCGGCCGACCCGGTTAGCCCGGATATTTTGTGAGGCCTGCGGATGGTCGCTCCCGCCATCTGCCGTGCAGAAACGCACCAATGCCGCGATGGCGCGATGCCATGGAGCGGCCATGGCTCCGGCAACATTCGACTGTCCCGCACGTCCCGGCGACGAACTGGTGGGTCCGGGCACACCAGCATACGGCTCGTCTCGAGAATCATCCCCTTAGATCGGCGTATTTTGTACCGTGAACCGATCGGTCGGTGGTGAGGCGAATGGCGACTAGACTCGAGCGATCGAACTTTTCTGTCGAACCGTATCTGTCCGAGAGCCTCGGGCGCTTGCGTAAACCGTGTGCGGCGGGGATCGATGCGGCGCTAGGATTGCGCAAGCTGGCCGATTTCTATTACGGTTTCCCGGCGGATTTGGGGCCGGTGGATCTGGCTCGTGAAGTGATCGCCGGACTCGGGGTAACTCTCAGCATCGATCCGTGTGAACTCGCCTCGATTCCGCGGGAGGGACCGTGCATAGTGGTCGCAAACCATCCTCACGGGATGCTCGACGGCCTCATCGTCATGCAGTTGCTCGGCGAAGTACGGTCCGATTTCAGGGTCATGGCGAATCACTTTCTTGCCCGCTTCACGCAGTTACAACCGCTGTTTTTTCAGATCAACCCGTTCGGCGGAAAAGACGCGGTTCGACATAACGTCGCCACCGCGCGAGCGGCCACCAATTGGCTTCGCGACGGCAAGATGCTCATGGTCTTCCCGGGAGGGGAAGTCTCGAGCCTGAACCGTGGAGACTGGCGGGTCAGCGATCCTAAGTGGGACGAAGGGGTCGCGCGGTTCGCCGAAAAGTCCGCCGCCCCAGTGATCCCGTTGCACATCGGCGGGCGCAACAGCAACCTATTCCAGTTCGGCGGGCTGGTACACCCGAACCTGCGAACTGCGCTCTTAGTCCGGGAAATGATGAACAAGCGCGGTACGACTATCGACATCCGCATCGGCCGGCGGAGCGAGCCGGCGACATTGGCGTCGCTGGTCGATCGCGCCCAAATTACCCGCTACTTACGGACGAAAACCTATCTGCTCAAAGAAAAGGAGCCGCAGAGCATTGCGCTCGGACGCGTCGCACGAAACGGACGCCCGCGCGAAGATATTTCCAAGGTTGGAGACGCCGCGGACTTCGAAAGTGAAATCGGTTCCCTACCGCCTCAACAACTACTGGTGCAAAGTGGTGCCAACGAAGTCTACTGTGCAGCAGCGGACCAGATCCCGATCGTTCTGCAGGAGATCGGCCGCCTGCGCGAGCTGTCTTTTCGCGATGTCGGGGAGGGTACCGGTCGATCTTCGGACCTCGATCTTTACGACAGTTACTACACTCACCTGTTCGTGTGGGATCGGGTCGGCAAGCAGATCGTCGGCGCGTATCGCATCGGCCACACGGACAGGATCCTGGACGCTTTCGGTCCGAAGGGACTCTACGTCCACAGTTTGTTCAAATTTTCACCTGAATTAACTGGCGACCTGCGGGTCGCTTTGGAACTCGGCCGGTCTTTCGTTCGCACCGAGTATCAACGCAGCTACTCCGCTCTGATGCTGTTGTGGAAAGGTATCGCGCGATATCTGACTCGCCATCCGCAATACCGAATCTTGTTCGGCCCGGTAAGCATCAGCAACGACTATCACCCGATATCTCAGGAGATCCTGGTCCAGTTTCTACGCGGGAGAAATTCCGAGGTGAGACGGGCGAGCCAGGTCAAACCGCGACGGCCATTCCGCGTCAAATCGGAACTGACAGCCGATCTTGTCGACCTCGACAGCATCGATTTAAACATCATTTCAGACCTGCTGAGTACAGTCGAGTCGGACGAAAAGGGCGTTCCGGTGTTGCTGCGACAATACCTCAAGATGGGTGGGCAAATCCTGGGCTTCAATATCGATCCGAATTTCAATAATGCGATCGACTGCATGCTGTGGGCAGATTTGACCCGGACGGAACCGGCATTCATCAGGAAATACATGGGTAATGAGGGCGCAGCCGAATTCTTCCGGCTGCATGGATGCGGGAAAGGCGAACCGAAAGTCGAATCTCGATTGGCCGGTTGACGACGCCGTTTTTGCGCTACCGAGTTGAACTATGGGATAGTGGCGACTATGAATCACTGTGAAAGTGGGCCGTTCGACGTCGTCATCGAGGTGCCTCGTTGGGGTTTCGTGAAACGCGGAAGTAACAACAACGTTGACTTCATCTCGCCGCTGCCCTGTCCCTATAATTATGGTTCCATACCGACTTACGTAGGTCTCGACGGCGATCTGCTCGACGCCGTGGTTCTCGGACCTCGACTGGCGCGCGGGACGACGCTGAATTTGCGGGCTTTTGCCGTCATCGGATTAACGGATCGCGGCCTGTACGATGACAAGCTGATCTGTAGCGATAGGCCGCTGACCAAACTCGACCGCTGCCTCGTTCTGAATTTTTTTCACCTTTATGCGGCCTTCAAACGGCTCCTGAATTTCATTCGGCGGCGGCGCGGACCGACATTCTGCGAAGGATGGCGCGACGTGGATGGCGCGATAGCGCGCGCCCGGCCGAGCAACGATGACTGGGACGGTACGACGATCGTATTTTGACGCCTCTTGGGGAAGCCCCCGCTAAGCTGTCTCCGCATCAATGTAGACGCGCACTTTGCGGGAGATTTCTTCGCTCATTCCTGCTTCGTCATCGCTCGCGCAGCGCAACCGGGCGGCAACATTCTTATGGTAGGGCGTCGCCCCGATCGGGTCGCAGTCCTCGCTTGCCGAAAGCATGTTGACCCGCGGACCGATCGTGACCCGCTCGCCATTCTCCAGCGGGTAGGTCATGCCGTAGCCGTGGGGCAGCGTTGCGTAACCGACCCGCAGGCTGTCGTCGGCTTCGGCGCGCGCGGTCAACGCTCCCGTCCGGGTCTCAACCGTTACCCAACCGCCGTCGGCGGCGCCGATCTTTTGCAGATCCCGCGGATGGACACGCAGATTGCCGTCATGGTCCTGCTTACGCCACCGAGGGGTCCGGATCACCTGATTGGAGTTGTATTGGCGCCGTTGTCCGAGTGAAACGACGAACGGATAATCTGCATCCTGCACGTCCTTCGCCGGATCGAGACGATTCAGCCACTCCAGCATTTCCGGAACTTGCATCCGGATCTTCTGGTCCGGATAGGCCAGCAAACTCCAGACATCGTCGAATTCGTTGTGCGTGAAAGCTGTCCCGGACGGCGAATCGAGGATGGTTTCGAACAGTGCCTCACCCAGTGCAGGCCCTTCCTTGTCGGATCCAATCGCGCGCCGTACGGCTTCACCGTTACGTGCCGCCGTGCGGTGGCAGCCGGGCCACAGGATCGCCGCGGACGCTGCACCGTGGGCCAGCGACTTGCCTAAGGTGAGATAGAGGATGACCGGGGCGATTACGGCGTAAACCGAACTCTCGGCAAGGAGCCCCTGAAACGCCTTCGCGAAAGCCGCACGGTTCTCGCCCGCAAGCCGGCGCAGTTCGTTCAATACGGTGTCGTCGGGCAACAGCCCCAATCGGCGTGCCAAATCGGCATAGATCTCGCCTTCCACGCGGGTGCCCTCGAGCGGTTCGAACAGCGGCCGGCGCAAATGAAAATAGTTGATGGGAAAGGAAAAAGTGAAATAAGTGAATTCCCATTTTTCGTACTGCGAGGCGGCCGGCAACACATAATCCGCCTGCGCCGCGGTTTCCGTCATGGCGACATCGACCACCACCAGCAGATCCAAAGCTTGCAGAGCAGCTTCCGTTGCCGCGGTATTGGCCGCAGAGTTGGCCGGATTGGAGCTATCGATCAACATTGCGCGAAGACGGTCCGGATTGTCCGACAGGATCTCCTGAGCAAATCGGTTCGGCGGATAGACGCCGCCAATCTCCTCCATGTCCGTCACCAGCGATCGCGCGCCCTTGGAGTTGCCGACCAGCGGCTGCAGCCAGGTGTGTATGCCGTGGGTTCCAGGCCGGCCGAAGTGCCCCGTCGCCAGAAACAGCAGGTTGCCGAGATAGGAATTCAGTGTCGAGTTGCGTCCCATCTCGATACCGAGCTCGGTCCTCAGCGTCATGGCCTCGGCTTCGATGATCATCTGCACAGCCAAGTCGACGTCGGCTTTGTCCAAGCCGGTATGTGCAATCCACGAGGCGGCGGGGATCTTGGCGATATCCGGGGCGACCGCATCCCACCCCTCGGTGTGTTCGGCGATGAACTCCCGGTCAATACCGTCGGCATCGAGCAACAGTTTCAGCATGGCGCCGAGCAGATAAGCGTCTGTACCGGGTTTGATCTGCAAATGCAGATCGGCGAATTCCGCGTCGCGCGTGCGGACAGGATCGATCACGATGATCTTCTTACCGGTCGCCTTCTCGGCTTCCCGCAAATGCGTTCGCGCACCAGGCTCGCATTGCGCCTGCCAGATGCTGCCGCCCAGAACGATCATGAGGTCCGCGTCTTCGGGCTGGATCGCATGATTACAATTCTGCGCCCCGAACATCCTGCCGTTGACCCAGAAGCGGCCGGATTTTTCTTGGGCGATGGAGCTGTAGAATTCGGTCGTGCCGAACGCCCGCATCATCATGATGCCGTAGCCGCCGCCGGAATGGTTACCCTGGCCGCCGCCGCCGTAATGGCCCAGAGAACGGGGCCCGTAATGTTCCCGGATAGCGAGCATCTTTTCGGCTATTTCCGACAGTGCGGTGTCCCAATCGATCTTCTCGAAGCTGCCGTCCGGGCCGCGCCTGAGCGGTGAGGTCAGCCGCTCCGCGTCATTTTGGTAGTAGCTAATGCGGGAAGCTTTCTGACAAACGTAACCTGCCGATCGCGGATGCGCCTTGTCGCCTTTGACTTTGATGATCCGGTGTCCTTCGGTTTTAGCTTCCAGCCCGCAATTGGCATAACACAAAATACACGCGGTCTTTTTCCAACTATCGTTTGCCATTTGCCGATCCCTGAATTCAGATATTGAACTTAGCTACTAGGTTGCCCTATGATGATGGCCAACGCAAGACGGAAACGAATATGCGACAAAGCGCTCCAAGCAAAAAATTGGATTGGCGCAAAGTCGACACCGAGAATTGTCCGGTGGCCGGCGCCATGAAAATCGTGGGCGATAAGTGGACCCTGCTGCTAGTCCGGGACGCATTCAACGGCGTTAAGCGGTTCGAGGATTTTTGTACGCAGACGGCTGCGCCGCGAGCGATGACCGCGGGTCGGCTGAGAGCGCTGGTGGCAAACGGGATCCTGCGCCAAGAGCTCTATCAGGAGCCCGGTGCGCGCGCCCGGCAGCACTATGTGCTGACCGACAAGGGTCGCGATCTTCATTACGTGCTGACGGCGCTCCGCGAGTGGGGCGACGCGCACGTCAATCCTCGCGGCGATCACCCGTTGGAACTCGTGGACAACGAAACAGGCACACCGGTTCACCTCGGCTTCGTGCGCGAGACAGACAACACACCGATCGAACCCCGCTCAGTCCGGCTGCGACCCGGTCCGGGGATTAAGTGGAAGGAGTGATAGCCAAATTGAATGCCGCGAACCGGAGTCCGGTGCTGGTCCAAAACATAGGACGCGACGGGCCTTCCTGGAATTCCGGCGCCAAAACCAGCTTCGACCCCCAGGAGACCATCGATGCGCATTACCACGACAATCCCGCAGCACAATCTGCGCGCGGTCCCGACAGCCGCGGCAGCGGTCGAGGCGGCCGGCTACGATGGCATCATGACACTCGAGAATCAGCACGACCCGTTTCTGCCGCTAGCGGTCGCCGCTACCTGTACCGAGCGCGTCGAACTCGCGACCGGCATCGCGATTTCATTCCTGCGATCGCCCATGTCCGCTGCCAACTTGACTTGGGATCTGAACGAAGCCTCCGGCGGTCGTTTCGTGCTCGGCCTCGGCACGCAGATCAAGGCGCATAACGAAAAGCGCTTCAGCGTCCCCTGGAGCGCCCCGGCGCCGCGAATGCGTGAGTACGTCGAGGCGCTGCGCGCGATCTGGCGGGCCTGGAAGTACGGCGAATGGCTGCGCTACGAGGGCGAGCATTATCGCTTTACGCTGATGATCCCGAATTTCGTACCCGAAGGCTCGGGTCTCGACTTACCCGCGGTGACCCTCGCGGCCGTCGGTCCCGCGATGCTCAAGCTCAGCGGCGAAGTCGCCGATGGCGCCCGCCTGCACCCGTTTTGCACGCAACGATATTTGGCCGAAACCGTAATGCCGAGGATACAAGCAGGCCTCGAGGCGACACAAAGAAAACGCGAAAACTTCGAGATCAGCGGCGGCGGGTTCATCGCGACCGGCAAAGATGACGAGGCCGTCGCCGCCGCCGCGGAATGGGTTCGTTACCGGATCGCTTTTTACGGCTCGACGCCCGCCTACTGGCCCGTTTTGGAGACACACGACGAAGGGGATCTCGGCCGCAAGTTGAATCGAATGACCAAGGCGGGTCAGTGGGACAAACTCGCCGCCGAGATCTCCGATGACATCCTCGAACTGTTCGCCGCCATCGGCCGCCACGACGAAATCGCAGCGCGTATTGAGCGGCGCTTCGGCGGTTCGGCCGACACCGTCCACGCGAGTACGAGTTCGCAGATACGTTCGGATCTCCCGGCCGACTTGATCGCTGACATCCAGCGCATCCCGGCGGCGTTTTCCGGCTTCGATACCGAATCGCGGGGCGCGGCCGTCGCAACTTGAATCCGGACGGCGAATAGGGACCCGGTGCCGTCTCACCGGGATGCTGCGCGAAGCGTGGGGTCGTTACCGCGGCGCCGCGACGAACCTGTCCGCCGCCGGGATATGTCGGCTACACAAAAGTCACGGGAACCGGCGGCGGCCACCCGCGGCTCTCTTGAAATATCCGGATTACAGGTCTTTTTCGACCCTTTCTATCGCGTCTCCCAGTCGATCTTCGGCGGCAACGCCGGCCTGATCGAGTTGCAGTTGCACGTCGTCCAGTATGTCCTTCGGCTGACTGCCGCCGACACCACCGTCTTCCTGACTGCAGCCGATGAGTATTAACAGGATGACAATAGCAGGAGCGGTTCGTTTCATAACTGTCTCCGTCCAAATGGAAGGCCCCGGCCATCCTACGACGGCCGCGAATCGGTTTAAGTAAGCTCAGAACAAGTCCGTAGCAGGCTTCTCAGAGCGCCGAAGATGAACAAATCGCTCGCAGCGCCCATGCGACCTGAGGCACGCGTGAAGAAGCCTCGCCGCGGCTCGCACAACCGCCGGCGGATACTCCCGACTTCTACGCTCTGGGCTCAGTCGGCGCTCCACCCGGGCGGAGCGCCGCCTTCGTCGAGTCCTGGCGGCGGCGGTAATTTACGTTTTTCTCCGGCGGCCGGCGCACCCGGATCCCCCGGGATCGGTTGTCCCGCCATATAAACGATACCCTCTGGCGGCCGTTCGTCGCCGCCGTAGGCGCCTTCGAGCAGACCGTCGAGTTCTTCCTCCGTCTTGCCTGTGGCAACGAACGCGGCCGCACACAAATCGGCTGCTTGTTTCGGCGAATACTGCGGTAAGCCTTTCGCAACACCCCCGCGCGGCGCACTTTCCGGGATGCGGTTACGCTGTCGACGAGCAAGGCGCTGCAGGATATTCCATGCGCGCTTATTCTCTTTGATCGGCGTCACTTCAACGTCGCCGGCGGCCTCGAATTTGCGCCACACTTCCTCGCCTTTCTTAGTACGCAAGACGACAATCGTCGCAGCGTCGGTCCCAACGCCGCCGCAGGAAATATCGGCCATTTCCGCCGAAAAGTCACCGCAATAGCGACACTCGGGTCGCTGATAATCGCGCATGGCTTCTTCCAGTGGAATCGTTGCGATCGTCTTATCGCGTTTGTAGATGACTACCTCGCCTTTGACGTTGAACTTCGATACCTC
Source organism: uncultured Enterobacteriaceae bacterium (assembly GCA_964523765.1). Classification (GTDB taxonomy): domain Bacteria; phylum Pseudomonadota; class Gammaproteobacteria; genus UBA11873. The sequence continues at coordinate 10,633 of CAZFZX010000034.1, read as the reverse complement.
GGTCAACGGGATACCCATTTGCTTTTCGATCCGTTCGGTCATCAGTTCGGGCCTGAATACTTCGGTGCAAAACAGACCAATACTGAATGCGACGCGATCGGAAAAGCCGCGTAAGAAATCGCGCTGACGGGCGAGCGGCTTGGCTCGCTTCTTTTCGGTAACCAGGAACGACGGGTCCATGTGCCGCATCTTTCTCAGCGCCATCAGCTGGCACGGGACACCGACAAAGCCGACCTGCTTCAGATCGCGTTCCTTGACCTCCCTCAGGGCAAGACTGTTCGCGCAATACGTGTACCAACTTCCGGCGCTCGCCTTGATTTCTTCTTCCGTCGTAGCGACCTTGGGGGTGGGGAAACACGGATCGTCGTCCGGCCCGACCGCAGAGACGACCGCCCCGTCGATCTCACCGTTCGCCCTTGCCCACGACAGTAACGCCGTCACCGCGCCGCCGTCTTGGGCGCGCTCCATCAGTTCGGGACGTGTCGTGCGCGCAACGAAGATGTGCCTGTATACGCCGAAAATATCTTCGAACGGGCGATCTGCCTCGAACGCCGCGTCTTTGAAATGAACCTCACGCGGCCATAAGCGCGGGCATACCGTCGCACAGACATCGCAGCCGACCCCCTCGCTGATACCACAGAAATCGAACGCGGCGCCCTCTTTCGCGGTTTGCTTAGGCTTATTATCGACATAGTCGATCACGTTGTGCGGACATACGAGCACACAACTGCCGCATTCGCTGCAGCTGCCCGCGTCCACGACATCGTGCATCATGTTCTTGAAGGTATGCCGGTACAGCATCTCTACCGAGATCGGTCGGTCGGCTTCTTCTGGGGCGTCGCTCATCGTAACCACTGCTTTGCTAAAAACCGCTGTCATGATAACGCATGCGAGTGGCGCGTTGCGCGCGAGCGCACGGCTCGTGTTCGATTGGAAGCGCTAGATAGGCAGGCTAGGGCCGAATTCTTACGTCCCCGGTCCAGTTCCGTTGCCGGCGAGCGAGCCTTGTCGATCTGTTTTCGCCGTCAAAATTCGTTACTGCGCGCTCCATGTCTCCCGGGCCCAACGTCTCAAAAGTATTCACGTTGACGACAGCGTAATCTTTGCCGTCGATCTTGCTGACGGCAACGACGATGACCCCGCACTCGGTGCAGATCATGAAGTCCGCCGATTTCTGTCCGAAACGATAGCGACGGACGCACTTCGGTTCTGCCAGGGTGATATCCAGACGCCCCGCCGGATGCGAGGTATACACACCGCCATGCTTCACGCAAAACGAACAGCTGCATGCGCGTGCGGGCAGTTTTTCCTCGTCGGTCGGCCAGGTGAATTCGTAAGTGATGTTGCCGCAGTGGCACTGTCCGGGAATTACCCTCACCCTTCCCGGCCCTCCAAATCCTTCCCGCCGTAAATGATCATGCGTCGAGGTCCATTTCTATCTGGATCATGGCCCGCCGCGCGTAACGTCCGGACAGCTTCGAGAAAAAGTCTCCGACTTTCATCATCCAACCGTACTTGGTTCTGAGGGCGCGATAGGCTCGTTCGATCGTGGCGCTGTCGTCGACCACGCGCGCGCTGCCCTCCGCCCAGGTGCCCGACACGTTCCCGCGTATGTCGCACGCGGCCATGCGGATGTGGCTATTGTTCCGCAAGCGCTTCACCTTCCCGGCTTTTCCCTCACTGAAGACGTAGTAATGTGCGCCTTCCCGCGCGATCCAGACCGGGGTCGCCACCGCTACCCCACTGCGCCTGTATGTCACCAGACTGACGTACTGCTCCTCAGCCGGATCAAAAGCTGCTTCATTCATACGGCCACCGAACGCCTGTTGTATCCGCTATGACAACGAACACAATGCCAGACTTCTTGCGGCTTCGCATTACGTCCGGCCGTTTGTACTTCGTCGCCTCGAACCTTCTGGTAATGGCCAAGCTTACTCGGCTGGCGGCACATTGATAGAATGGGCCCCGCACCAACAGCTCCCTATGTGTATGCGTCGGTGCGATTCCGGATCCCTGGTTATTGCGAGATGACATACGTAGTCGATTTGTTGATAGCGGGCGCTTTGGTAATCGTCGTCTTGGCGGGAACCTACGCGATCGTCGACCACATGTCGCGCCGGAGGGTCGAGCAAGACTTCAAAGACCCGAAGGACGTACTCGAAGCAGTAGACGTCTATTTGCAATATGGCCGCAAGCGCACTGCTGTCCAGCTGTTACGGCGGAGCCTGGAAAGAAACCCGTCGGATCCGGCGCTGCGCGCGCGGCTTACCGAATTGACCGCTGAAGACGTCTGACTACGATCGAATAGCCGGCGCACCTCGGCCGACCATAATCGGGGGTTCCCTAAAGCACATGGGCGTTGGTGCCGACCTTCGAACCATGAACTCCGAAGCGGCAACCGCAAGCCGCCCCCATTCGTCGCCCGGAACACAACCGCTACGGGCACCGATCTTGAAGGTCAGCGCGCCAGCGCATCGATGAGATGTCGAAACGCCCGTCGACCTCTTTATCGCATATGCAGCAGGCGATCGAAGCGGACCCGGCCCTCGCTCTGAATCTATTTGCCGAAGTCAACGCGATGCTCAAGCGCACCGGCCACCCGCCGGCGACTGATGTCCCGCGCGCGGTGCTCTTCATGGGTATTGCGGAGGTCATCGAACGGTTCCGGCACGCGGCGATCCTCGATGAATCGATTGAGCGAAGCCGTCGGGACGGATTGGTACAGATCTTGTGCCGCGCGCACCACGCGGCGCATCAGGCACGCGCCATCGGTACCTTGGCCAGGGGCATAAACGTCGATGAAATCCTCGCCGCAGCGCTGACCGCAGGAGCACTCGATTACTTAGCCGCTCTATCGAGCCAACGCGGCTTCGCACCCGATTTGGCCCTGGCGCAAGAGCTGCTGCCGGCACCGCCGGGCAGTCCTGACGCTGGCAAAATAGGCCGCCTGTGTCTGGACCTCGGATCCCGGTTCGCCGCGGCGACCGAGATCGGTTGGGACGAAGAGATGCTCGAGCCGATTTACGCCGAAGTCGCGCAATTCACCGGTCGAGGAACCGACGAGATCGCGCGCCGTTTGAAGGTTGCGACGGTCGAAGCCGCGCGCGCCGGCGACCATTTCGGATTCTATCGCGCCGCCAACCACCTCATGTCGCCGGGCCGCCGTCCGACGGTGGTACCACCGAACTCGCCGCCACAGACTGCGCTACCGGCGAAGCGGCGGACACCTACGCAAAAACCGTGTCGGTCCACGGCCGCGAGCGACGACCTCGAAAGGGTAGTCGAACGGCTCGTAGGTGCGGCGCGCGGCGGCCGCCAGGCGGCCTCTATCCTGCCGTATGCACTGCAAGCGATCTGCGACCACATCGGCTTCCGACTCGCGGTGTTTCTGATGCTCGACAATGCCTCGGGAACACTCACGGTGCGCCTGCATCGCGGCCTCAAACTGCCGCCGCAGTTCGGCCGTAGCCGAATCCACACGGACAAAAACCCAGTATTGGCACACCTGCTAGCACCCCAGTCGGTGATTCATTGGCGGCCGGAGAAACATAAAGCAGGGCTCGATCGATTGCCGCTGCAGTTCCTGGGTGGTCAGGAAGGATTGTTGTGTTCGATCCACCTGGCTGGCAAACCGCTCGGCGTGATCATGGCATGCCGACCTCGAGATACGCTTAGCCCAAGGCACCTGGGGGCTTTCAAGAAACTCAGCGCTGGCACGGCAAAAGCGCTGGCCGAAACGCGGGGTCCGGCTGCGACGCTTAAGGATTAGTCGCCGCGCCCTGGACGAGCCGACGTTTAGCCACCGGCGACAGCTGCTTGATCGCAAACTCCCGCTGCTGTGCGGCACCGCGATCGGCCGCGGTTTCCCAATAAACGAGTGTCACCGGCCGCCTGGAACGGGTGTACTTGGCACCTACCCCGGCGTTGTGCTGGGCGATCCGCAGGTCCAGCTCCTTTGCCACCCCGGTATACAAAGACTCGTCGTTACAACGGACGATATAGACGTGCCACGGTGCGTCCGCCATCGAAGCCGTCAACCGCCACGAACTACGCGCAATGCCGTCGGCTCCACAACGGGTCTAAGAAGTAATACCGTCGCGTTTCAATCGCCGGATACCCTCATCGTCATAACCGAGGCGACGCAAAATCTCTTCATTGTGCGCCCCGAGTGGTGCCGCGCCCGCCCGTACACGGGTCGGCGTGCGCGAGAATTTTGCCGCCGGTCCGGTTAACGGAGCCATCGAGCCATCCGATAGTTCTGTTTCCTGCAACATGTCGCGAGACGCAACGTGGTCGAGTTTAGAACACTCTTCAAATGTATTTACCCGGGTCGCGGGAAGGCCAAGCTCGCTGAAGGAATCGACGACCTCGGCGGTTGTGCGCGTCGCACACCATGCGCCGACGACCTCGTTCACCTCATCTCTGCGCCCGATCCGTTCCGGCGCCGATAGATCGGTCAAGTCAGGTCTTTCCAGGAGCCCGGTGAGCGATTTCCAATGACCGTCCAATAATACGCCGGCGTAAACGCGGCCGTCGACACACGCGAAGCTATTGACCGGCGCGGCGAGCGAAAACTCATTGCCCATACGCGCGATCGGAAGACCCAGTGCGCCGGTCGTTAAATTGCCATTGCTTTGAAAAATGAGACCGTCGACCAGGGCGACGTCGACGTGCTGACCTTCTCCGGTCTGGTCGCGGTGATGCAGTGCCGCCATGGCGCCCATCGCGCCGTTTAATCCACCGAGGTCGTCGGCGAGAAAAGTCGGTGCCTTTACCGGATCGCCGTCGGGTTCCCCGTTGAGCGACGACCACCCGCAGTAGTTCTGCGCCATTGGATCGTAGCCGACGCGGCCGGAAAGCTCGCCGAACTGACCAAACCCGCTGACAGAAACATAGATGATATCCGGCTTGACCGCGGCAACATCCCGGTAGCCCACGCCCCACTTTGCCATAGTGCCCGGCCTGAAGTTTTCGACCACGATATCGGCGGCGGCGCAAAGCGAAAGAAAAATGTCACGCCCTTCTCCTTGACGTAGATCCAGGGACAAACTCTGTTTGTTGCGATTAACGGTCTCGTAGAAAACCGTGAGCTCCGAACCCGGAAAGAACGGCGGCAGACGGCGCCCGACTTCTCCCTCGGGATGTTCGACCTTGATCACCGTGGCGCCGTAGTCGGCGAGTACGCAGGCCGCCATCGGCCCGGCCCATGTCGTCGTTGCTTCGATCACGAGTACCCCGTCTAATGGCCCGGTGCGATCGCCTCGGGCGTTCGCGTAGAACTCTTCTCTAGTCATAGGACGCCTCCGATAGAATGACGGTCGAATTCTAAATCATCGCGCAACCGATAGTACTTACAAAGCATTGCGGATCTCACCGTCGATCTGCTGGACTATTTCGGCATATTGCGCGGGGCTGTCATAGCCCTGTGTGTGCACAAGATGGGTTACCCCGGCATCGCGGTACGCCTGGGTCAGTTCGATCGCCGCCGCCCTTTCCGCCAGAGGCAGCGTTTTCATCGCCACCACTTCGAGGTCGGAGCGCCCCGCATCGGCCGCCCGCTGCCTGAGATCGGTGACGTGCGGCGCAAGATCTTGCGGCGAGAGTCCGACCGGCATCCAGCCGTCGCCACATCTCACGGTGCGAGGGATTGCAACCGCCGGTCCGCCCCCGACGTAAATCGGCGGACAGACGAGTTTCGGCTTGAGTAGAAACGGTTGCCCATTTTGTTCGACCAGCTCCGAGGCCGCACATTCGCGCAGGAAATCGATCATGGCATCGGTCAGCTCACCTCGTTTGGTCCGCGGGACGCCGAGTGCCCGGAACTCCTCGGCGAGGTAGCCGGGGCCGATCCCCAAGAGGAAACGGTTGTGGGACAGGATCTGGATCGTGGCGATTAACTTGGCGGTCACTATCGGTGGGCGGTAGGGCAGTACCAATACGCCCGGACCAAAGCTGATCCGATCGGTGCAGGCAGCGAGAAATGTCGCGAATGCCAACGGATCGAGAATGGCCCCCATCTCGGGCGGGAGTCCAAAGGCATCATCCTCGATGACCGGTGGAAGGCCCAGGTGGTCGTTGAACCAGATGGCGTCGAGGCTCGAGCGGTCGGCGGCCTCGGCACATGCGCGCAGAAACTCCGGTGATGCGGTCGGCCCCCAGTTCCGTATGTTCATTGCCAGTTTCATGCTTGCTCCCCTAGTCGGCGAACAGACAATCTACAACAAATCGCACGACATCGCGGATTCCCGTTCACGGTGCGGCGGAACGGACGGCGGGCTCTTCCCGGAGCCCGCTACTTGATCAATGGGCGCAATAACCACATGTTGTGTTCCATTGTGACGGACCTTGCAGGAGTAGCGGCTCGCGACGGTAGGCGTTTTCGCCGATCATTACGGTTGTCCTGCGCCTTCGCGGCTTGTCTGTGGGCGGTGAAATTGACCGAAACCGCACTCGGCCTCGATTTCACCCAATTCGGCATCTATCCGGGAGACGTCCACAGTCTGGGCGGGATCCTGATGGGGCCGCTGATCCACGGATCGTGGTCGCATCTGGCAAGCAATACGCCGCCGGTTATCGTTCTCGGCACGGCGCTGTTGTATGGGTACCCGGATGCTTCCCGCACGGCGATCCCGGCGATCTATTTTGGAACGGGGATCGGCGTATGGTTTTTTGCGCGTGAGGCATACCATATCGGCGCGAGCGGTTTGACGTTCGGCATGATGTTTTTCGTATTTGCTATCGGCGCAATCCGTTGGGACAGGCGCGCGATCGCGCTATCGATGATCGTGTTTTTCCTCTACGGTGGAATGCTCTGGGGGATCTTCCCGAACGACCCGGCGGTTTCATTCGAAAGCCACCTCTTTGGCGCCGTCTGGGGCGTTGGACTCGCAGCCGCCTTGAGAAAGCTGGATCCGGCTCCGGCGGAGAAACGCTATAACTGGGAAGATCCGGACGGCGATTAAGGTTTCTACAGTTCTAGGCGTTCAACGGGGACGTTGGCCAGCACGACCGAGGCTTCGATCTGGGTATCCGGGACCTGCCAGTACTTTTTCAGCAGGCCGTCCTTGACGGCGCCCGGCATCAGAGCGAAGCCGTGCCGGTGATAAAACGCAATCGCGCGCGTCACGCCCGCCCACGTACCGACCAAAACCGGGCGCCGCGTTTTGCCGAGAAGAAATTGCAGTAACCCGCCGCCGATCCCCTGTCCCTGGTATTCGGTTCTGGTGTACGCGTGGCGGATCAGAACCACGTCGGCGACTCGCTGTATTCCCATGACCCCGCGCAGTGCATCGTTTTCCTCGTACCCCCAAAACTCTACGCCGGAGCCGAGTTCCAGACGAAATTGTTCGCGCGACATATAGGGCTCGCTAAAGTGGTCGATCGGAATTTGACCGCGATAGGCGGACGCCGCTTCGTTAATGATGAAATAAACGGAATCGAATTCCCGCTCACCGCATTGGCGGTAAACAATGTTGTCAGAGCCGGATTGCATTTCGGGCGCCGTAATTCGATCGGTCGTCGTCTGACACTTCTAGAAACCGGCTTCGGCGACGGACCGAAACTCGACGGAGGCTGGGTGGCATCTGTGCGGGCGCGACAGTCATTTCTCATCGTTGACAACGAGTTCGAGGGCGACCGCTACAGGATTGGTGAGAACGTCGAGCACCGGACAGTGCGAGTTGACGATGTCCCGCAGTTTCTCAAGTTCCGCCGCAGGCGCTTTCGATTCGATCTTGACCAGCACCCGAATATTGTCGTAGCCGGGGCGCACCGCATCGTCGACCGCGAAGAAACCACGAAAATCGATGTCGCCTTCGAGTTCGACCGATACCGTATCGAGTTCGATCCCCAGCGCCGTAGCGAAGGCGCGATACGTGATCTCCTGACAGCTACCGAGCGCTGCCAGGACGACCTCTACCGGACTCGGGCCCAAATCGGTTCCACCGATTGCCGTCGGTTCATCGATTGTCAGTGAATGGTCGCGGATATTTACGTCGGAACGGAAGCGTCCGCCGAGATTCGACGAGGTCTTGAAAACCATCTTGGCTTTGCCGGAATTCGCCTGGTACATCTGCTGTGTTTCGCTGATGATTTCTTTCAACTCTACATCCATCGCGACCTCTCCTTACTCCGCCCTCGTTCAAACATAGCGCCAAACCGGCATTCTTGCCATCCGCCGCGAGGCGGCGGGAGAAAAACGTCCGCTGCCGCAGCATCTCCGCTATATTATGGGATACGCTCATAATTGTGGAGTTCACGGAGCCGTTCCCATGGCAAATGAAATCCAAAACCTCAATCTCGCGTTATTTTGCGATTTCGAAAATATCGCGCTTGGCGTGCGTGACGCCAAATACGCAATGTTCGATATCCAGCGCGTACTCGAACGCCTTCTCGTCAAGGGTAGCATCGTGGTGAAGAAAGCCTACTGCGATTGGGGGCGCTACAAAGATTTCAAGGAACCGATGCATGAGGCGGCGTTCGAATTGATAGATATCCCTCACGTTCGTCAATCGGGAAAAAATTCGGCCGACATCCGCATGGTCGTCGACGCGCTGGACCTCTGCTACACGAAATCGCACGTAGACACCTTCGTCATTATCAGTGGTGATTCTGATTTTTCGCCGCTGGTGAGCAAGCTGCGTGAGAACGCGAAAACCGTCATCGGCGTCGGCGTCAAGAATTCGACGTCAGATCTGCTGATGAGCAACTGTGATGAATTTATCTTCTACGACGACCTCGTACGCGCGGAGGAGGCCAGCGAGCGAGCGCGCCAAGCAAAGAAGACGAAGAAGAAGGCGAGTCAAGGTAAGGCCAAGACACGCACTGAGGAGCCGCTCCAACAGGCTATAGACCTTGTGGTCGAAACCGCCGATGCGCTGCACAACGAGCGCGGCGATCAAGAAACGCTATGGGGTTCGATGATCAAACAGGCATTGAAACGCCGGCGACCCGGTTTCAATGAAAGCTATTACGGTGTGCGGTCTTTCAACAAGCTGTTGGAAGAGGCGCAGACCCGCGGCTACCTGGATCTCGAACTCGACGAACGCTCGGGTGGCTACATCATCCGCCGAATTGCACCGGACTGAGGATCGTATTCGATGATAACTATGTACGGGCACGTACCCGCCTGGGGGATCCCTGACATCAGCCCGTTCGTCACCACGATCGACTGCTATCTGCGGATGGTCGAGTTACCTTATCGACTCGTCCTCGGCGATCTGAATACCGCACCGAAAGGCAAACTTCCGTACATCGAGGACGGCGATAAGACCATCGCCGACACGAGCTTCATTGTCGAATACCTGAAGGCAAGCTATGGCGACCCGCTCGACGAACGTCTCGACCGTGAACAGCAAGCAGTCGCCCTGGCCTTCTGGCGCCTGATGGGTGAGAGTTTCTACTGGACATTGGTGCAAGCACGCTACCGGCGCGACGAAGATTTCAAGATGTACGATCCGTTGTGGGCGCTCTTTTTTGCCGCCCTGGAACCCGATGCCCGGCGCGCCGCGATCCAGGATGCACGCGACCGCTTATTGCTCGAATTCTACCAGTCCGGTCGGGGCCGACTCTCCTACGCCGAAGCGGAACACATCGGCTGTCGCGAGGTCGACGCGGTCGCCTGGTATCTGGCGGACAAGGATTATCTGTTCGGGGACAAACCGAGCAGTGTCGACGCCGCGATCTACAGCTTCTTCGCGAATCTCATTTACACGCCCTTCCCCAGCGGGGTCAAGGATCACACCAATTCGCAAACGAACCTCGTCACGTATATGGACCGCATGTCGAGCACCTACTATCCGGAGCTCGGCGATGCCCGCCGGGAGTACGTGGAATGACGGAACTACTGCTCGCGGGCCGCCGCGCTCTAGTCACGGGCGGCGCGTCGGGCATCGGCCAGGCCGCCGCGCGCCGTCTCGCTCGCGCTGGTGCCGAAGTAATGATTGCCGACATCGATACCGAGCGCGCGCTAGAAACCGTGCGGGCAATCAAAGCCGACGGCGGCGCCGCGCATTTTCGGGAAAGCGACGTGAGCAACCGGGACGACGTCCGACACATGGTGCGCGATGCCTCAGAGATCATGGGTGGGCTGTCGATCCTGTTCAATAATGCGATGGCCAACCCGCTGGATTCCTACAGTGAGGACGAACGCTGGAACGTCATGCTGGAGAGCGGCCTGACGGCGTATTGGGCCGCCGCCATCGCGGCGGCGCCGCACCTAGCGGAATCGGGACACGGGGCAATCGTACAGACTGCTTCCATCGCGGGCGCACGCATCGGTATTGACTTTGCCAGCGAGGCATACTGCGCCGCGAAAGCCGGTATCGTCGGCCTGACCCGCAAATTGGCGAAACGGCTTGGCCCGGATAACATCCGCGTCAACTGCATCGCGCCCGGCGTCATCAAGACGCCGCGCCTCGCTTATTCGGGCAGTGACATCCCCGAGTTTGCGCGCCGCTCGCAAAAAATGACGCCGCTGCAGCGGCTCGGCACCGCCGAAGAAGTAGCGGAACTCGTGCTGTTCCTGGCCTGCGATCGGTCAAGCTACATCACGGCCCAAGATATCGCGATCGATGGCGGCCTCGCGCTCGCGCCGCTGTTCGAGACAGTCGACCTCCCGTGATCGGCCGTTCTA
>CAZFZX010000033.1:0-26092 GCA_964523765.1 uncultured Enterobacteriaceae bacterium | reverse complement strand
TCATTGCTCATACTGCTTAACTGAGCCGTAATGGGTATAAGTTGCCTTGTGTGCACCTTTTTCAATCAATTGTATAGATGAAGCTCCCGTTACCGGGTCAAAGTCATCTAAGTTATGCCATACATAACCATCCGGAGCTTCACCGGCCCGTACTCTTGTAATACCTGCTGCTTCATTCGAAAGTTTAATGTCCCAATATCTACTACCTTGTAGTTCAATAGTCACAATATTGCTCTGACCATTTGAGGCTGGATACAGATAGTTTGAACCTGAGGGATTAAAGTTAAAGGGGTCGGTGACAACTGATAATCATTCGTATTCGTTGCTCGCCATGCTCGTTTTGCCCAGGGGCTGGCCTATTCGTGGTCGAGCGTTAGTCGTCGAGCCCGGTTTTTCCTGCTCTCCCCGGTCGCCTTTACAGTGGGTGGTTCCCTAGGTACACCGCGCCCATCGCACGACCAAGAAGGAAAAAGGTGTCGACAGTTAAACCGGACACCTTTTCCCCTTTTTGAATGTACCGCTAACGGCCCCTGGTAAGACTATTGATGTCGAACCGTCGTTTCATGCGCGTTTTGTCGTTTGGCCCGTAGTACATGCCGCGCGTGGGTACGAGCGTGGCCCGATTGTTCTGCTTGTCGATCGTGTTGATACTTTGAAACGCCGTCATGCGCGTACCTAGCGGTGTTTCTGCGCTGGGTTTGAGTTCAAAATCGTAATCCTCGTGGAAATATGAGTTCTCCGACCAACTTTTCGAGAGTTGGATCACCTTCCAGAGCTTACCGGCGGTATCATAAATGTCGGCGTAATAGCACGCCGAGGTATCTCGATCCAGCATCATGATCTTCGTCGAGTACGGATGATTACTCCGCTTCGGCGTCATTTTCGCGACATCCATGAGGCGCAGTGACCAGTCGTCGAATGGCGTCACACCGTCCGGCCCGTAATAGGTCGTATTCAGATTTCGCGACTTCGCGACTTCGCGACCGCAAGCATCCTGGCAGTCCCGAGGTACTCCCAGTTCCACTCCATTACGCGTCCCGCAAAACAATAAAAATCTTCCAACGTAAGGTCGGTGCCCAACAGACTGTCGGATTTAACCTCCGCCGAAATGCGCCGCAGGCTCGGGATATAGGCCCAGGCATCGTCGGTTTTTCGCGGATCCTCGTAGCGGATGATTACAAAGGCGGTGCCGGCGATGTCGAACGGGGAATCGAAACCCGTATACTCGCGGAATTCCACGCCTTCGGCCCAGCTACCTGCAACGTTATAACCCTGATCGGCCAAGTCAGAGCGATGGGTCAAGTAGATACGTTTGTACGGCCCCCGCAAGACTCGTTCGAACGTGCCTTCGCCCCCGTAGAATCGTGCCCTGTTCCCCTTCATGATTTCGTGGTCGGTATGCACGCCGCCGCGGCGCACCCAGACCCACTCGGCTTCTCCGGTTTCGGCACCTTCGTTCTGCCAACGGTAGTTGAAGTTCCACGCGAGTTTGAAGCCGTCTGTCGCGCTGTCCGGCGTAAACGTCGCCGGGTCGAACGGCCGGCTGGCGGTGTATTGCTGTAATGCACCGTCCCCGGCAATAACGGCTTGACCAGAAAACCGCTCAGTCGCCGTCTTGTAGATATCCGCCGGTGTCAGGTCGCCCGCGTCGGCGACGCGGACCTGCATTCCCGCGAAAAACATCTCGTCCTGATAGCCCGGTGGCACGAAGGGCCTCAGCATTTCGACTTGATCGAATTCGATCAAGTCGCCGTCGACGAATTGCGGTTGAGCAGTCTGGTTCGCCTCGAACCAGACCATGAAGTCCGCCAGCGTGTCATGCGCATCGTAAGCACGGACCGCCAATGGTTGTGCTATCAGCGCCGCTATACAAAGTATTTGGAAAGTTTTCATGCCGAGTTACCCCCTGGCTCCAAGAACAGAGCTTTGGTGATAACGATCTCCACCGCCGCGAGCGCGCAGAGAATGTTGCCAGCGTCCCCAGCCGGCAAAACCAGCAACCTGCGGGTCGCATTGTGCCAATGGATTTCGCTAATCGCCCCGGTGAAGATTCATCGGGAGTCTGTATTCTGGCCCGTTCTTGAATATAATTCAAGTTCTGTTGGGTGCTTGGCGCAAGGGTGTCCTTAAAATGAACAGAGGATCTTGGGAAATACGAGAAAAATGGCTGTGACGACGGGAGAGGGCGTCAGGAGAGCCCTGGACGACGATCGCTAGAAAACGGGCGATCTAGCCTCGCCGGCGATCAAACCGCAATGCTTCGACGCCGTGTTTCGAGCCCCTCGAAAAAGGCGTCGATGCGACCGCGCATCTGCGCCTCTGAGACGACCCGAACGTCCATCATGTCTGATTCGAGAAAGAGGCAGCGGGTACCGTTGCGTTCGATCAGCACGCGGCGGCTGTCGGCCAGGCCCGTGGAAATCGTTCGACAGGACTTGATCGGATGAAACACCACGCCGTCGACGGCGAAGGATTCGAGCCGGTCGCCGATCCAATCGTCAGTATGGAACAGCGCCTCCTGCGCTACCTGCAGCGTTAACAGCGTGCCTTCGGCGTAGCTTTCGATCGGGCGCTCGAGGTCATAGGCGAACCCCGCATCCGCGCCGCCCGAAGCGATGGACGTGTAACCGGAAGTGACGAAAATGCCTCCTTGCTGCTCGAACATGTCGGTGAATCCGCGAAAGATCGGGTAGCACGGGATACCCATGAAGGCCAGCCGGTAGGTCTCGCCCGGCAGCGCGCCGATGCCGTTTGCGGCCTTATATTCGAGTTCCTCCACGAGGTCCGAGAAATAACGGGCCCCCTCGGGGCGCCCTTTGAAGGCGTTGGCAACGCCGAGAAACACGGTGCCATCGGTGACCGCGTTATACACCGCCGGGGTCGTGCGATTGATGTCGTGGATCCGCGCCCATGCTTGCATTTGCACGTTCGCGTAACCAAGTGCCTCACGAAAGCGATCGATGTCGAATCTGGTACCGGTCAACGTTTCGCAGGTCGCGATGAGTTCGCGGATTTGTCGCTCGACATAGCGGAGATCATTTTGGAAGTCGATGTCGAACTGTGTCGACACGTAGCGGCGATTACGGGGCGACGGTACGTCGATCGTTACGATTTGGATTTTGTACTCCCGCTCCCAGATTTCGGCCCACTTGATGTAGGTGTTGCAGGCGTTCGTGAACACGGCGATCGACGGCTGCGGTATCTGGCCCATCGGGTGGTCTCCGCCTCTCTTTTGCAGGGCGAAATCTGCCTTGACATAGGCGCAGATGTCCGGTGAGTAGCCGTATGCTTCGGCCTCATCGATATAGTTGTCGGCGACGCGGCGCACGGCGGTCTGCAGACTGTTGATCTCGGGAAAAACCGTGTCGAGTCCGAATGTCCCCAATAACTCGGTGAAGCTTCCCATCGTGAACACATAAGCGCTCTGCCGGCCCTGTTCGGGTCCTTCCTGGAGTTGCCTAAACCAGTCGCGAAACAGTTGGCCGCCGTCCCGCAGGGCCCGGCCGACGAGCGGTTGTCCCTCTGCGTTTAGGCTTGTCCTATTCATAGCGCGCGTTTCCTCCCGCGACCTAAGCGCGGTTAAACGAATATTCCCGTTTCCACGATCGTTGAAGTGGCGCCGGTATGCAAGTGCGAATTCGAGTTGACCGTTCGTAGCGACGAAGAACCCCGGGACGATGATCGCGGTCGACGTCGATGCGGTAACCCGTGCCGTTTTGAACGATGATCACCGCGACGGTACCGTCGGCCGGGCTGACCGAGCGCGGATGGCGCCCGTGGCTGCTGAACGCCGTCACGCAGGTATACACTCCGAACAATACGATGATCGCCCCCGCCAGCCGGCGTACGACGGGGTATTGCACGAGTTGCCTTAGGCGTCGGGCGAAATGTCCCATCGCCAGCAGCATCGGCAAGGTCCCGAGCCCGAAGGCGAACATGAGTAACGCCCCGTTGCCGGGCGAAGCAGACACGACGGCGAGTGCCAAAGCCGAATAGACGAGACCGCACGGCAGCCAGCCCCAAACGAGGCCGAGCCCGAAAACGTGCAACGGCGTGCTTGCCGGCAGCAATCGTTTGCCGGCGGGCGCGATAAACCTCCAGACGAACAGTCCCGCCTTATCTATCCCGCCGAATGCGCGCCACCATCCGGCGAGATAAAAACCGAGCGCGATCATGAACAGCCCGGCAATGATAGCGCCGAGCGGCAGCACCGAATGCGGGGATACCCTCTTTGCTTGGGCGCCGATCGCACCGGCCAGCGCGCCCGCGACCGAATAACTCAGGATGCGGCCCGTATTGTAAAGGAACGGGGAAGCTGCCCGGGACAGTAACGTTTGACCGCCGCGTTCGGGCGCCCCGATGTTCAATGCGCCTACTATCCCGCCACACATGCCGATGCAGTGGGTCGAGCCGAGCAGCCCGATCATCAGCGCCGTATAAAATGTAAGCTCCAAAGGCGGTCCCTCGCTCCCCCCGTACCTTTATACAAAAGCACCGACAGCGCGTCTCGAGTCGACCGCGCTTTCCTCGCCGCAGCCGAAGCGGCGCCGTGCGGTTTATCGATAGGCTCCGCCTGTCAGTACTTCTCCGGGATGAAGGTCTGATCCGTCATGGGCGGGCGCACGTAGCCGACATCGCTCTGGCGCTCCGGTAGCTCGACCGGTTGGGGCGAGAGATCCTCGTAGTCGATGAGGCTCAGTAGATGCGAGATAACGTTGAGCCGAGCCCGCTTTTTGTTGTCGCCGTCAACCACGTACCAGGGTGCTTGTTTGATGTCGGTGTGGGCGAACATCTCGTCCTTTGCCTTCGAGTATTCGACCCAACGCGAACGCGACTCGAGGTCCATCGGACTGAGTTTCCAGTGTTTGGTCGGATGGTAGATGCGGCCCTGAAACCGACGTTCCTGCTCCTCGTTACTCACCGAAAACCAGTATTTGACGAGGATTATCCCCGAGCGGACCAGCATGCGCTCGAACTCCGGGCACGAGCGCAGAAACTCCTGATATTCTTCCTCGGTGCAGAACCCCATCACTCGCTCGACCCCGGCGCGGTTGTACCAACTCCGGTCGAGCAGCACCATTTCGCCCGCGGCGGGCAAGTGCAGGACGTAGCGCTGGAAGTACCATTGCGTGCGCTCGCGCTCCGTGGGGGCCGGCAGGGCTACGACCGGACACACGCGCGGGCTGAGTTTTTCCGTAATGCGTTTAATAGAGCCACCCTTGCCGGCTGCGTCGCGCCCCTCGAAGACAACGACTACTTTGAGCCGCTTGTGTTTGATCCATTCCTGCAGCTTGACGAGTTCGATTTGAAGTTTAGCCAGTTCGTCCTCGTAGAGCGCATTGTTGATCTTCTTGCGTTTCAGCTTTTTGGACTTGTTTTCGCTGGCGCCCGATTCGCGGTTTTCGCCCGACTGTTTGCGGTCATCTTTTTTGGCCATGTTTGCTGCTCCTAGGAGAACTTCAATTCCGTATTCCCTGGTCGTATCCGAATCTGCTACAGCGCGATGCCGGCAAATTCCCCGTCGCGCCCGGGGCCCTTTTTGATTTGCATCTGGCGCGCGCCCAAATCCATGAGGATGGTGGCACAGGTGCCGACATCCTGATTATTGAGCACTTCCTCGGGATGATAGCTGGAATTGATCGATGTTGGTCCCTCGCTGTCATCGAGCAGGATCCGCTTCATTGTCTCCAAGTCTCGCTTCGATGTTCGACCCAGCCATTCGCGCCCCTGATCGTAACGTTCCACTGTCGTCGGGATGAGTGCGGCCTTATCGACGGCCGCCGGCGCGATACAGTGATTCGTGTGCAGCAGGACGCCGTCCTGCGGAGCCGCCTCGAACCGGTCGCCGTCTGCAAATTCTACGCTGCAGCAGTTGCCGCCATCGTCGGCGACGAGGAAATGGCTCGATTTTCCGAAGCCTGCGCGTTTGAGCATTGCGCGTGCCTCGTCGAGCGTTCCACAATCGAGCAGCGCGCGAGTGAGAATGTGTACGGGTAGCCCATCGAGTTCGTGCGCGCTGACGAGAAAATTCAAGCACACACCGATCCCCCGATCGTTGAGGCCGATCTTGCCGAGCATGCCGGGTTCGGTGAAGGCCAGAACAGTGCTGCCATCGGGCAGGCCCCAAGTCACGAGCACTGCCAGTTCTTCGAGCGCCGAAACCCAATCCCAGTTCTGGCCGAGGATCGCCGTGTCCTGAAAGTACAAGGCAGTGCATTCGGCGAGCGGAGCGTTCAGGATCTCCGTACGCGCGTTCAGCGCATAGATCTGCCAGCGAGGCATCTCGGCTCCGGCGGCGACCGCATCGAGTTCGGCGACGTAATCCGACGAAAAGTCGGCGATGAGCGCCCGCACGTGTTCGGCTCGCCGCTCGATCTCCGCCATACTTAGGGGGCTGCCGGCGAACAGGGTTTCTGCGTAGAGCGAATAGGTTGCTCGGATCCTCTCTCGCAGTTGGGCGCCGTAGGCGCGGCCGCGTTCTTGGGGGGCGCCGTCGAAGCGAAATTGCGGGAAGCCACTCATGGTCGTCGACGGGCTACGGGTTAATTGCGTCGGTGCCGGTGAGATCGGGATTGGCAGCTTCCCAGGTCGCTCTCGGGTTGGCTGCTTTCCAACGGCTTGCATAATTGTGCATCGTATCGAATCGGACATCGTCCCCGGCACTGAAGTACGCCAGCAAACGCTCCAGCATCAGCATGCGGTTGCCGCGGCCGATGGTTTGCGGGTGCAGGGTGAGGATAAACAGGCCGCCATCGCTGTTGGTGCGGGCATAATCGAAATCGCCGCGCCAGATCTCTTCGACCGCGGACGGCGCTTTCAAGCCTTCAAGGAATCCGAGCACGAATTCCGACACCACGAAGTCGTCCAGCCCCCAGGTGATCGGCAACTCCACGAGGTCGGTTGTGTGGCCGAAACGGTAGGCGGTGTCGAGAGACCACGCGTCACCGCTACGCAGGTAATACGGATAATAGTCGTGCCCCATGCAACTCGAGTCATACAAAAAGCCGTATTCGATTAACAAATCCACCGTTCGCGGGCTGAAATCCCAGGCCGGTGATCGGTAGCCCGAAGGACGTACGCCGGCGACTCGTTCGATTGCGCGCAGACCCTCATCGAGGTTGCGCCGCTCTCCGGCCTCGTCGAAATCGGCGGGATTCTCGTGCACCCACCCGTGATGTACGATTTCGTGACCCGCCGCGCAGATCGCTTCCACGGCCTTGGGGAAGGCGTAGGCAGTATGCCCGGGAATGGCAAAACTCGCGGGTACCTCGAAGCGCGCGAGCAGATCGAGGATCCGCGGTATCGCGACCGCCCCGAACTGGCCGCGAGAAATCATGCTCGGGTTTTGCGACTTCATGGTGCCGACCCACGACGACATGGCGTCGAAATCGAGCGTTATGCAGCAGGTGAGTGGCGTGGACGACATCAGTATCTCCTGGTTCGTATGAGCCGCGTCTCCCGAGTTCTACCAAACATCGACGAAACGACGTCTTTGTGTAGCGCGCCTACCGGCGGAGCGCCGCCCTCGCAGCAGCCAGGTGCGGGTCTCTGCCGGGTCGATCACCGCGTCGATCTCGAAGGCGGTGGCGACGGATACTGCTTTGCCTTTCTCATACATGCGGGCCAGCAGCTCTTCGTAGACGGCGGCGCGCTTCTCCTCGCCGCCCGCGGCCTCCAGCTCCTTACGGAAGCCGAGCTCGACCGCGCCTTCGAGGCCCATCGGACCCATCTCCGCAGTGGGCCAGGCGATGGTGAAAAACGGTTGATGAAAACCGCCGCCGGCCATGGCCTGCGCGCCGAGGCCGTAGCCCTTACGCGTAATGATCGTAAACAAGGGTACCGACAGGTTCGCGCTCGCTAAGATCAATCGCGAGCCGCGGCGCACCGCGGCCGTCTTTTCGCTCTCGGGCCCGACCATGAAGCCCGGGGTATCGCACAATGAGATCACGGGCAGGTCATAAGCGTCGCACAGCTGCAGGAAGCGGCCACCCTTTTCGCCGCCGTCCCCGTCGATCGCGCCGCCCAAGTGCCCCGGATCGTTGGCGATGAGGCCGAAGGGATGACCCTCGATCCGGACCAGCGCCGTGATCAGGCCGCTGCCGTATTGCGGCCGCAACTCGACCACTGATCCCGTATCCGCCAGTTCATCGATGATCGCGCGCATGTCATAAACGCGCAACCGGTCTTCCGGCACCAGGTGTCTCAGCGTCCGCTGGTCGGCGACGGCCCAATCACGCGCGCTACCCTGAAAATAGGCGAGTATCTGCCGCGTAATCCGCGTCGCCTCGACCTCGTCCGCACAGGCGATATCGACGACGCCGTTCGTGGTCTGGACGTCGATCGGACCGATGTCCTCGGGTTTGTAGCGGCCGAGTCCTCCGCCCTCGATCATCGCCGGGCCGGCGAGACCGATGTTCGAGTTTTCGGTGGCAATAGTGATGTCCGCACAACCGAAGATCACCGCATTCCCGGCGAAGCACCGGCCTGAGTTGATCGCGATGCGCGGGGCGACGCCGCTCAGTTGCGGCCAGGTCGTGAAGGTCTTTATGTCGAGCCAGCTCATGAAGAGATCGTCGGTATCGACATCGCCCGGGCGACCGCCACCGCCTTCGGTGAAAAAGACCACCGGTGATTCCCAGTCGCGCGCGAGCTCGAACAGGCGGTCTTTCTTTTTGTGATTGACGTGGCCCTGAGTGCCCGCGAGTACCGTGTAGTCGTATGCGAGAACCGCACAGCGCGCCGTTTCCTCGCCGAACTCATCGGCGTTGACGGTACCGAAACCCGCGATCAAGCCGTCGGCCGGCGTATTGCGCATGAGATCGTCCAGCGAGCGCCGGCGTCGCTGTGCAGCGATCGCGAGTGCCCCGTACTCAAGGAAGCTGTCCGGATCGCACAGCGCCTCGACGTTTTCTCGCGCGGTGCGGGCACCGTGTTTCCGCCGCTTCGCTACGGCGTCGGGGCGCGCGCTGTCGGCGCCTATTGCGTGGCGCTCGCGGACTTCGTCGAGATCGGCTCGGGGCTGTTCGACATCAACGGTTTCGACTGTTTGTTCGATATTGCGACTGCTCGTAGCATTCGTCACCAGAAGCAGCACGTCGTTTTCGTTTACCACGTCATCGACGCAGACGGCGATACTTTCGACCGTACCGCCTATGTCGGTTTCTATGACGTGGTGCATTTTCATGGCTTCGAGCACCGCAACCTGTTGCCCGCGCGCTATCACCGCGCCGGCTTCAACGTCGACACTGACGACACTTGCGGTCATGGGCGCCGTGATGGCGATAGGGTCACTCATTCGTTGATTATCGCCAGCACGATGGATTAAGCAATAGCGTCGGGAAATCTGGACGGCGGGCCGATAGTCTATTTCGGCTGGCCGGTGACTCATGAAGTAGCCGCCGGGCGGGCAGCGTCGACAAGCTTGGAACTGACCAGGGCCATCAAGGTTGTCGAAACCCAGGAGCAGTTGCGGGTGCAGATCGGTATCGCTACGGGCGCGGTGTAAGTGGATCTTAATGGAGGAACCGGGGACACTGACTGCCCCCTTAACCACTTAGCAGCAAGGAACGACTGGGCGGTTGCGGGTGTACTTTCTTATTGACTCCGACCCCATTTATTGAGAGGCGCATGTTGATGAAGAATCTTGGACAGGCTACCAGATGTACGATGGCGATCGCGGTTGTCATTGGGTTGGTCGCATGTTCCGGTAATGACGAGGCGACCGAGTTCAAGGAAACGAAGCCACAGCAGCAAGTTTCGGCGGCGGCGGTACCTGAAACGAGCACAGAGGTCGGTGAAACCGGATCTCTATCACCGCAGCCCGATGCGCGCGTCGCGGCAGCCGAGACCGAGCCAACGGCTGCAGCCGATGGGACCTCGAGAGCGGACGGGATCAAGAATAAGAGCCAGTCGCAACACCAACAACATGTCGTCAAAGGGATTGTTACGCAATGGGGACCAATGATTCTATTCGCGCAGCCGGGAGATCAAATCGTTTTCAAACAAATGATGGGGCACGATACGGAAACCATCGAAGGCATGATCCCGGATGGCGCAGCAGGCTGGAAATCGAAACTCGGCCAGGAAGGATTCGCGGTTACCGTCGAGGTGCCCGGCGTATACGTGCATAAATGCAACCCGCACGTGAGTATGGGCATGATTGGTGCGATCGTCGTCGGGGATACCCCACCGGTGAATCTTCAGCAAGTAGCGGATCACCCGGAGAATAAGGGGATGATCGGACGCGCGATCCGAAAATTGAAACAAGCGCTGGCGGAGAAAGATGGAGGCTAGTCTTCTCGCGCCGCTCGAATGGAGAAGGGGACACTGCCCACTTAAGCACTTAGCGGCAAGGAACGACCGGGCGGTTGGGGGTGTACTTTCTTATTGACTCCGACCCCATAAGAACTCAGTAGGCAACGGACTCAACCATGACGCCATTGGCATCTTTCGGATGAACCAGCCATCTGGGCGAGGCCGCGGCGTCTACCGGATCGCGCATCAGCACCGTCATCCCGCGCGCGACAAGTTCTTCGCCACTTTTTTCAACGTTGTCGACTTCCAGGCACAGGTGATAGAACCCTTCGCCGGCCGTGGCTAGGCGCTTCGATAACGCGTTGTCCATATTCGATTTGTCCAAAGGCTCCATGATCTCGATCACCATCTCGTCCCAGGTGCCGCCCAGGGAAATGAAGACGCTGCGCACGCCCTCTACTTCGATGCGGCGGTCGTCGAATTTCCTGAACCCGAACGATTCGGTCCAAAGTTTTGTTGCCGCATCCGCGTCATGGACGAGGACGCCGATATGACTGATTTTTTTCGTGTTCACTTTTTTCTCCACTCCATTACTTTGGCAAGGCAAAGGCGATCAAGGCGTCACCATGAGGGAATCCGAACAGATGGTGGCCCCCCGCGGCGACCGCGACATATTGGACACCGTTGATCTCATAAGTGATTGGCGGGGCGTTGACGCCGGCGCCGCATTGGAATTGCCACAAGAGCTTTCCGGTTTGCGCATCGTAGGCGTTGAAATTGCCGTTACCTTCGCCCATGAACACCAACTCCCCCGCGGTCGCCAGCACGCCACCGACCAGGACGTCCGCTGTTTTCGTCTGCCACACGATGCGTCCTTCGTCGGTGAGGTCGAGAGCCGTTAATGTTCCCCATCGCGGGCCTTCTGCAACTTCCAAGACCGAGTATCTTTTCGCTTTAAGGCCTGCCGTCGCGGGTTTCTCGCGGACACTGTAGTGCATCGGCAAATGCATGGCGGCGACAATGGCCCGACCGGTTCGCTCGTCGTACGCCGTCGGCGACCAGGACGCCCCGCCGCCGGCGCCTGGTGCAATGCGAATGCCTCCCGGACGCGGGCGTTGAAACAGGTTTTCCTGGGGGACGAACGGTTCGGACTTGAACAGCAGGGCGCCGGTCGTCCGATCATTCACGTAGTACCAGCCTACTTTGCTCGCCTGTCCGACGGCCGGGACGCTACGCCCCTTGTGATCGAGGGTCATGAGCACTGGCGGGCTCGCTACGTCATAGCCCCACAAATCGTGAGGAACCTGTTGATAGTGCCATTTGAGGGTTCCGGTACGGGCGTCGAGCGCGACCAGAGACACCGTATAAAGGTTATCGCCCGGTCGCGACACGTCATCCATTTGGGGCGCGGGATTGCCGACGCCGAGGTAGAGCAAACCCAGTTCCGGATCCAGCGCCGGTGTCGTCCAGGTCGAGCCGCCGCCGGCCTCCCAAGCCTCGGGATAGTCGCCGAGACGAGCCTTTTCGGCCGCAATATCGCGGTCCAGCGGATAGCCATCCGGGGTTGTGTTGCGCCAGTCGCCTTCCCAGCCGGTGCTGGCGGTCGTGTACCATCGCCATACTTCGGCGCCGGTCTCCGCATCGTATGCGGCCAGATAGCCGCGCCGGCCGAATTGCCCTTCGATGCCGATAACCGCCCGCAGGGGCCGATTATCTCCTTCGCTATCGACATGCAGACCGTAGCCCGCTCCGGTTACTCCGACAATGACCAGCCCGTCGTAGACCAGCGGCGCCATGTTGGCACCGAGACCGCTGGCGCCGGTTACCCGCGCTTTTCGCAAGGGATCGTCGTGCGCCAGATCCTGCAACGACTCGGTCGGCGCGTTATCGGGCTTGGTCACGTAGACGTCCCAGACAACCGCTCCGGTCTGCTGGTCGAAGGCTAACAGGCGGCCATCCGCGGCGGCCATGTAGACTTTACCGTAGCCGAGACCGGCGCCCCGGTTGGCAGGGCCACAACAGAGCTTTTGTGCTTTCATTTCGTGCTCGTAACGCCAGCGGACCGTTCCGCTCGCGGCATCGAGCGCAACGACGTGGTTGAACGGAGTGGTGAGGTACATGACCCCGTCGGCGACCAGCGGCGTGGCCTGAAAGGATGCGCTGATACCTGTTTGGTATATCCACGCCGGGACCAGGGAAGGCACGGTTTCCCGATTGATCTGCGCGAGCGACGAGAATCGGTGGTTGTCGTAGGCGTGGCCGTGGACGATCCAATCCGCCGAGTCCTCGTCGGCACCTCGCATTTGAACGTCGTCGATCGCAACCGTTCGCATCGAAGGCAGGAACTGCGCGGTACCAATAACGACTGCCGCGAATAGGATGTGATTTTTCAACGTACGAATGGCCACCGCGTCTCTCTTTTCGCCCGACTCCGACGGACATTGTTGCCCGAGCATTGGAAGAATAAAAGGACCCATCGACAGCCCCCGTTGAGCCTCGTATGGCGCCCTCGTCAACAGAGGCCCAGATTTGTTAGAGTCGCGTCTTGCCATTCATGCGAGGAGTTGATGTGGGTACCGTGGTAATTACCGGCGGCAGCCGGGGTATGGGTCGTGAAACGGCCATCAAGTTCGCCGAAGAAGGACACGACGTCGTCATTACGTATCAATCGAACGTGGCTGCGGCACAAGAGGTGCTAGCGAAAGTCGAGGCACTCGGGCAGGCCGCGCACGCGGTGCGGATGGATGTTGGCGTTCAAGAGGATATCGACCGGGCGTTCGACGAAATCGAGCAGAAAGTCGAGCGCATCGACTATTTATATAACAACGCCGGAATAATGAACGAACTCCAGGAATTCCAGGATCAAAGCTGGGGATCCTGGGAGCGGATCTTCGCGGTCAACGTGATCGGGCAGTGGTACTGTACCAAGCGCGCGGTCCAACATATGTGCAAACACGGTGCCGGCGGCTCGGTGGTCTATTGCTCCTCCATATCCGGCGTTATGTCTTTTCCCCTGGCGTCCGACTACGCCGCGTCGAAGCACGCCGTCGTCGGCATGTCCAAGGGCCAAGCGCTCGAATGCGCGCGACACAACATTCGTATCAACGTCATCTGCCCCGGTTTTCATAAAACCGACATGTACGAAGAGCAGTTCGGCGATGCCGCCGAAACCCTGACCGAAACGATGATCCCCGCATCACGGATCGCAGAACCTCGCGAAGTTGCGAATCTCGTGTACTGGCTGATGGTAGAGGGCACCTACTGCTGCGGCACGACGATCGTCGCCGACGGTGGCCTTACCACCGGGCCTAAGTATCACGGCGCCTGATCCCGCCGCCGACCGTGGCGGCGGGAGCCGGTACCAGTGCTACCTTTCCTGCCAGTGTCCCTACGTCTAGGAGACCGTCGTCAGCCTGTCTGGTACAGCGTTACCACGGCAGCGCCCCCGAGGCCGACGTTGTGCTGTAACGCGGTGCGCGCACCCTCGACTTGCCGCGCTTCGGCGCTGCCGCGAAGCTGATTCGTCAACTCGTAACACTGGGCGAGACCGGTCGCGCCCAGCGGATGCCCTTTAGAGAGGAGGCCGCCGGAAGGGTTGGTAACGACTTTGCCCCCGTAGGTGTTGTCCTCGTCCTCAATGAACTGCTCCGCGCCGCCCTCCGGGCAAAGACCCAAAGCTTCGTAGCTGATGAGTTCATTCTGCGCGAAGCAGTCGTGCATCTCCACGACGTCGAGGTCTTCGGGGCCAATGCCGGCTGCTTCGTAAACTTTGTCGACCGCTTGTTTGACCATGTCGTAACCGACGAGCTGTATCATGTCGTGGGACTCAAAGGTGCTCGGTCCGTCCGTCGTCATTGCCTGCGCGGCGATCCGAACGTCGGTCCGCAGGCCGTTGCGCTTCGCGTAATCCTCCGAGACCACCACCGCGGCGGCGGCGCCGCAGGTCGGCGGACAGGCCATGAGACGTGTCAGGACATCGGGCACCAGGGGAGGGGAGGCGAGAACTTCCTCGGGGGACACCTCTTTGCGAAACAGCGCAAGCGGATTGTTGGCCGCGTGGCGGCTCGCCTTGGCGCGGATCTTGGCAAAAGATTCGATCGGTGTGCCGTACTTTTTCATATGCGCCAGACCGGCGCCGGCGAAGTAACGAAGCGTGAGCGGCACGTCCGGCATACCGACGAGTTCGTCGCACTCGCGGTTGAAATCGTCAAAAGGCGTCGGCCGATCGGTAAATACCGCGCCGAGCGCGCCCGGGTTCATCTGTTCGAAGCCGAGCGCCATGATGCAGTCGGCGGCGCCCGTTTCTACGGCCTGGCGTGCGAGAAACAGCGCGCTTGATCCGGTCGAGCAATTATTATTGACATTGATGATGGGAATGCCGGTATGTCCGAGTCGGTAGAGCGCTTTCTGTCCGCTGGTCGAATCGCCGTATACGTAACCGACATAGGCCTGCTCAATCCCATCGAATTCGACACCGCTGTCGGTTAGCGCGGCGCGCGCCGCGTTGGCGCCCATGACGTCGTAGGGGTCGCTGGCGCCCGGTTTGGCGAACGGGATCATACCCGCGCCGGCCACATAAACCGCTCGTGTCATCGCTCGTCTCCTGTAATTACCGGTCGAAGGAATATTGTATCAGAGTGCGCGCTCTCGATTCCCTAGGCCGCACAGGACCCTAGCTCGTATGCGCGGCGCGCAGTTCTTGCAGGAGGGGTTCCAATTCGTCCGCCTTATCCTCATCGCCGCCGAGGAAGCCGGGCGCCTGGCGATAAAATTTGATCAAGTCTTCCAATGCCTGGTCGTTGAGGGGATCGAGTGCCACCGCCTGCTCCAGCGCCGCCAGCGTTTTCCGGGCCAAACCAGCGGCGCGGAACCAGCTTGCCTGCTCCGCTAGGCGGCCGTAGGCCTTACCCAGGAGGTGTGCGCAAGCCGCACAATCGGGCTGCGCCTCGAGGACGTTTTCGAGTACCTCGACTGCTTGGGTATAGTTTTCCGCCGCGTACGCACGCGACGCCGCATCGAATCCTGGTACGAGATCGATGACGCCGTCGGCGGCGACGTGCGCGAAAGGCATCAGTAGCAATATCGACAACAACAAGTGCATCGGATCAATCTTTTCCCTTATTCTTTCGGAACCCGGTGCCAGCCTAGACGCAAACCACTGAACGCTACCTGAACCGGCTCCTCTCCGGCGCCCGTTAGTCGGCAGCCTGTCGTCGCGCTCGGCGGCGCAGCATCTTCTTGGCAAGCCGCGGTGCCGTGCCCGGTTTCGACCATGGGCAACGCGCGATGCATACGGCACAACCCAAAGCCTCGCCGAAGTGGGGGATGCATTTGTCGAAATCGACGTACCACTTTTCGACGCCGCGGACCATCTGCTTGCTGCCGGAAATGGCGTCGGGCGGGCACGCCTGCACGCAGACCTGGCATTGGCTACAGAATTCGTCCGCACAAAATTCGTCTTGTACGTCCGCGACGAGCGGCAGATCCGTCGTCACCGCCGCTAACCGGAACATCGATCCGTGCTCGCGATTGATCAGCGACCCGTGCTTACCGAGTTCGCCGAAGCCCGCTGCTATCGCCGCCGGCATCATACTCAGCGCGGACGCATACGGTCCCTGGTACGCCTTGGCGAAATAACCTTGCGACAAAATGAGATTGCGGACCTGGCGGCAGGCGCGCGCCGCCCGGTTGTATTGGCGTCCGACCTCCACCCCGGCCTCGGGATTCTCGAACGACGGCGGCGCCTGGCGCAGCGAGTCGTATTCCATCGTCACTCCGATGATGATCACCCACGGTTCGTCGATCGAATACCCTTCGTAGACATATTCGGGGCGCATGGGGGTGATTCCCACCAGGTCCCCCTCGTGGGCGAGGGCATATTCCTTTACCGCCGCCGCCCATGCCGCGGCTGACTTTTCCACGCGGCCCTCGGCTTGCGGGATCGGCTCGATCCCCCTGCCTGCATCGGGATTGAAGACCTCGCGGATCTCCGGTGAGCGCCGGTGATATTCCGTTACCACGTTTTGCAATTCGCCGAACTGCTGCCGGTTCGGAGGGTGCCAGAAGAACGGCGAAGTCTTGCGGTACTCGGCCTCGCCGAGGCCGTTGACCTCATTTCCTGAAAGCCGGGGGAGGGCGTCCAGGAAGTGTGATTTCGGGATGTAAGTTCGTTTTGCCTTCATATGCGATTCGGCTCGGCCGGGCGATATCGAAAGTATAACCTCGCCTCGCCCCCCGGCTCTAGGTTTACGCGGCGTTGATAAGCATCCGATGTCGACGGTGCCTTATAATGCTTGCCCACAAACCAGGACTCAAATTGAAGCATCGTGATGGCAGCGAAAGCGAACAAGAAGAAAAAAGCTAAGGGCCGATCCGGCAGGCTGCGTATCGGTGATGATTGGAACGCAATCACGATCATCGCGCTTTCTCAGTCCAATCCATTAAAGGCCGTCGCCGAGTTCGTCGAAAACAGCATCGATGCCCGGGCCCGTCATATCACGATTACGCGCGGGCGGGAACGTGGCGAGCACTATCTTCGGATCATCGATGATGGAGACGGAATTCCGCGGGACGAGGCTGGGGCGCCGAACTTCAAGTATGTTGCCACCCATATCTGTGACTCGATCAAGCGGCAGCTGAAGATCGAAGGCGCAAAGGGAATTCAGGGGGAATTCGGTATCGGGTTGCTGAGTTTCTGGACCGTGGGTGAGGAACTCACCATGACCGCCGCCGGTGCCGATGGAGTGACCTACCAGATGCAGATGAGGAAGGGTGATCCCAGCTATCTCGTTACGCAGCGACGCACCCTCTTTCCGGAACGCGGCACCGAACTCAAGATCAAACCGCTGCTCTCGGGTATTCGGCAATTCAGTGGCGAAAAGATCCAGTGGTACCTGGCGTCCGAATTGCGCGATCGAATTCGTCAATCCGGTGTCCAAATCAAAGTCGTCGATCGGCATGCGCGCAAGGAGTACACGGTGGAGCCGCGGCAGTTCGGTGGTCGTTTACTCCACGAATTGCCGGCAGCCGCCAGCGCTCGTGGCGAAATCTATCTGGAGCTCTATCTCACCGAACCAGGTGAGGGCAGTCGCGTCGGGCTCTACCGTTCCGGAACGCGAGTTGTGTCAAGTCTCGCCGAACTCGACGCCTTTCAGCGTGAGCCGTGGACCGGCGGGTATGTCGAAGGGATCGTGGACGCATCGTTCCTGAATCTCACACCCGGCACGCGAACGGGGGTCATCCACGACGCTGCGTTTGAAGACTTTTGCCGCACGTTGGCCGGTGTGGAAGAAACGCTGGCAGGAATTGTCGATGAGCAGCGGCGCGCCGAAGAAGAACGTGCGAGCCAGAGGATATTGCGCACGATACAAAAGGCTTTCAAAGAGGCACTGTTGGCGTTACCCGCGGAAGAGTACGACTGGTTCGATATTCAAAAACGCGGCGAAGGTCAAAAGTTACGGCCCCGCGTCGACTCTGACGGACTGCCGGTTGACGGCACGCAATCCGGCATTGCTCAGGGCGGTGAGGCTTCGTCGGGTGACGGGCAGAAGCAGTTCTTCGAATACGCCGGCCCGTTGTTCAGCGTTCGCATCTCACCGCAATCGAGCGTTGTGCCCGTAGGGCAGTCCAGAAGCTATCGCGCCGTCGCCCGCGATCGCGCGCGTCATCTGGTCGAACATAATCTCACCTTTCAGTGGGAGATCACCGAGGGTGATGGCCAGTTGGAAAATGCGCAGTCCGAAATCGCAACATTTACGGCACCCGACCAGCCGGGACTCATCCGCCTCAAGGTAACCGCATGTCAGGGTGCAATTGTGCGTGAGGGCGAGGGAATGATCACCGTGACTGACTCGTTGCTGCCGGAGATGAAGGAACCCTCGGCAACACAGCAGGGACTTCCCGGATATACATTCAAGAGAGCACCGGGCGAGCTATGGCGATCCCGATATGATACCGATCAGAATGTCATCGTTATTAGTAACGGCCACCGCGACTTCGTCTACGCCTCCAAGACGAAGTCGTTGAAGCTTCGCTATATCTGCCGCTTGTTTACCAAGGAGCTGGTCTGCAAGAACTTCCCCGGGTCTTCTCCAGAACAACTGCTGGAGCGGATGATAGAACTATCGCTCTACACGGAGGAAAACCTGAAATAGAAGGAAAGGATCGGTGTTCGACGAGCATCCGCCGAACTTTGGCATCATGCGTAAAGCCTAAATAGGTGTTACGAAATATCGATCAGTTTCTAATCTAGGATTGACTGACGAACGTGATTACCGTCATGCCGGATTGAATCCGGCATCCAGTTAACAGAGCTGCCGCTTTCAGCGGCACATTTTCAACTGGATTCCTGCTTTCGCAGGAATGACGATGAGATTGAAGCGCATTTCGGATCAATTATTTAGTACAAAACAGATACTTATAAGGAAGACGGGCCGGTACATCTCGGAGGGAATTCACCGGTGCCAGAACCGGAGCGAAAGGCGCGAGAAACCTTCACCGGGAACGCTTTTGCCGGCGTGGCACGGGAAAGGATATCCGGATGGTGGTCGAGGGCCTGCCGTTGGCGGCAGAACGGCGGGGTCATCGCGACCCGGAGGTTACGATCTGCGTGAACGTGGCCAAAGCCTCTTTGTACCGCTCGGGATAGACAAAAGGGATCCCGCCGTGCCCACCTTCCTCGACCCATAAGGCGCGTTTTGGCGAGGGTGCATTGTCGAATAAGGCTTTGCCGTGCCAGATCGGGATGATCGCATCGTCCAGACTGTGCATGATCAACACCGGGCAGCGTACCTTCTCGAGTTTTGATAGATTGCGGAACTTGTCGAACGGCAGGATCGGGATCCCGGTCCTTACGCGGAATGCCGAAACAAACGTACTTTCGAGAATGAGACCCGCAATCGCTTCGCGGGCCGCGAGATCGGTGCTTGGGCCGCCGCCGATCGATCTCCCGTAGGCAATGACCCGATCCGCCGGAACCTTGAGTTCTCGCGTGAGGTACCCGAACGCTGCGTCGATATCCTGATAGGTGTTGGCTTCGGATGGCTTCCCCTCGCTCGCGCCATAACCGCGATAATCATATGCCAATACGGAAAATCCAAGCGCGTTGAGCCGGGCAATGAAGTACTCCATATCCGCGATGGCCTCGGCGTTCCCGTGACTGAGCAAGATCGTATATTCGGGAGTTGCAGCAGGCCGATAAATCGCGGAAATCAGTTCATCATCCGGGGTTGGGATCAGGATGCCGTCGGAAACTTCGTTCCCCGCGGTTATCTCCGGGTAGAACATCATGCGGTCGGCGGCGAAAAAGATAATTACACCGAACAATACATAGACTAAGAGGATCGAACGAACAAGGCGCTTGAACGAAAAGTCGCCCACTAAAAGTCGTCGCCAGCTTGCCCTGTCCATCGCTTACACCGTGTCAATCGTCCCCGTCCGGATCGCGTTTTTTCGCAACTGCTGGTGGGCTCACTTATAATTGTTCGATGAGTATACTGGAAGTCTTCATCCCCACCGCCGATTCGCGCATACAGAAACTGCCGTTGGCACCGCGTCTAGACCGTTTGGCGGGCAGGCGCATCGGCTGGCTCGACAACCAGAAGGCGAATGCCAACCAATTGTTACTCGAAACTGCGGATTCGCTTAAGCAACTCGGCACGGAGTTTGAGATGGTGGTGCTCACAAAAAATGCGACCGCCCCGGCGCCGGATCCGGTAATGGATCATCTCGAGACGTGCGATGCAGTGGTACTCGCGATCGCAGACTGAGGCTCCTGTACGTCGTGGAGTGTCCATGACGCGGTAAAACTGGAGCGGGCGCAGATCCCGACCGCGATTATTTGCACGGACGAGTTCGGGCCGCTGGCACGCGCTGAGTCACAAGTGATGGGTATCGGCGCGCTACCCTTGATCGCGATCCCCCACCCGCTGGCCGGTAACGACAGCGAGCTGGTAAAGGCGAAAGCGCGAGCGATCGCCACGGAGGTGGTAACGGCGTTGAGCGATCCGGTCGAATCGATTTGTGCCCGCTACGAGGGACGCTTTCTTAGTTTGACGGAGCGCCGACTCGACCGCGGCGCGGTGTGCGTAGACGACGCTTGCGCGCTCGACCCGGCGGTTTCCAGGTCTGCGCGCTAAGGAAGTGCGCGAACCGGTTTATGGGTAAGACCATCCATATCGATGCGGGCGCCCTCGACGACGAATTCGAGGAACGCGGCTGGTCGGACGGACTGCCCGTCGTCGCGCCGACCGCGGCGCGAGTCGATGCCATGCTCGCCTACACCGACCGCCACCGGGATGACGAATTCGGCACGATGCCGCCGCGCGGCGGCATCGTCAGCCTGGAAATCCTCGCCGTGAACGCGGTCATGGCCGGCTGTCGGCCCGAATACTTCCCGGTCGTCGTGACGGCCGTCGAAGCGCTCCTCGACCCGGAGTTCAATCTCTTCGCGGTACAAGCAACCACCCACCCGTGCGCCCCGTGCGTGATCGTCAATGGCCCGGTGGCCCGCGAACTCGGAATCAACGCGCGTTACGGGGCGTTTGGACCGGGCGTTCGCGCTAATGCGACGATCGGGCGCGCGGTCCGTTTGATCTTGTTCAACGTCGGCGGCGCTGCGCCCGGTATTCTCGATCGTTCTACCCAGGGACAACCGGCGAAGTATGCCTACTGCGTCGCCGAGAACGAGGCGGAGAGTCCGTGGGAGCCTTTGCACGTCGAGCGCGGGTATGCCGCGGCGGACTCGACGGTCACGGTGACCGCCGCCGACGGTCCCCATAACCTGAATGATCACGTCAGCAGTGACGCAGACGGTATTCTTGCCACTATCGTCGGCGCGCTCGGCGATATGGGTAGTAATAATGCGTACCTGTACGGCCAACCGACGATCGCTTTCGGTCCCGAACATGCAGCGATCCTTGCAGCGTCGAATCTCGGTAAGAACGACATTCGGCGCCATGTATTCGACCATGCCCGTGTCCCGCGTGAGCTCTGGGCGCGCGGGGGAATGGCCGGCATGGTCGAGGATCTATTTCCGCACGACGAGTCCTTACCCATTATCAAAGCACCAGAGGATTTACTGATCATCGTCCTCGGCGGGTTCGGTCGGCATTCGTGCTGGCTGCCAACCTTTGGCGACACGACTCGCGCGGTGACCCGCGCTATTACGAGAGTGGATGGTGAGCCGGTGCGGTCGGTCGGCGAGTTGCGCGTCGCCGATGATCGCGCTAGTTCACCAACGGCATGCTGACGTTGGCAAGGATGCGTTCCAGCGCGAAATAGTCGATCTCGCCCGTCTCAATCCGTCGCTTTTCGTCCGCCGAACAGAACACGAGTTCGCCGAGCATCTCGAGGCCTCCGATCAGTGGCTTCGACTGACCGTTGCTTGTAGCTGTGCGCGAGCGCGGTACGAAATATAAACCGACTTCATCCGATCCTTCTTCGCTAACGGCGATGATGTTGGCCGTCAAATCCGAAACGCGTGCTTCGTTTCGCGTGCTCCATGCGCTTAACCACGCCACGGCACGTGGCAAAACCTCGGCTTGTGAGCCGTGCCAGTAGGCGAAATTGACTGGATAACCTTCCGTAAATATTTCTGACGGCGCCGCTGAGGCCTCTGTCACGCGTTCGATCGGAAACCGCGCATCGGGCGACGGTCGGCGAAAAGCGTGGTAGTGCAGATGGCCCGGTATCGACGCCCCCGCGTCGACACCGTTATAAAAGCCGACATAGCCCGGTGAGCGCCCCACCAGCCCAAGCAAATCGGCGACGAGGTCGGCGAGAGACAGCATGTCGCCGGTGTCGCCGTTTGATGCCCACGCCTGCGGCCGGTGGGTCGGGCTCGCGATGATTGCATGCGCGGGAGCGAGCGGATAGGGGTTCATCCAGGCGATGTACCGGCGCTCGTTCAGCTCGATGTCGTAGCCGAGTTCCGCGCCGTCTTGTTGCCACAAGACGTTGCCGGGACAGAGAAAACAGCCGTCGTGCTCGGCGGCTTGTCCCGGCGGTGGCGACTTTCTACCCCGGCCCCCGAAACGTTGTGCGCGGCCCGGATTGAACTGAACCAGAAAGACATTGTTCGAGTCATCGGGGTGCGCGATCGAATAGCGCTCGATCTTTGATAGATCGTCGCGGACGAATCCGGTGCCGATCTGGTGCTCGTACAATGCATCCAGCGCCCGGCCCAGATCGCCGTGCTGGATCTCGATGCGTTGCAGGTTCTGGTTCAGGACCTGCCAGGACTGCCGATATTCAGTTTCGTCTAACGATTGGTACAAGCGTCCGGCTCCGTATGGGTTCTGCGCTTATGCTAAAATCCAAGTCTATGTAATGTAGGCGAGAACAGCTAGTGTAAAGACGGCGTTCGCGCTACCCGGCGCCGGATGACGTCACAAAACACGGGAAGGATCTGTAAACAAATGCAAGGCGATGCCATCGTCGTAGAGGAACACCATCGGCGTGCGGGCCGCGGGATCTGCGAACACCTCCTCGCCGAATTGCAGAATACCGATAACCGGTATGTCATCACCGTGGCGGGTGAATCCGGCAGCGGCAAGTCCGAGACGGCGCAAGCACTGGCCGACGAACTCGTCCGACACGACATCCAATGCCGGATCCTTCAACAAGACGACTATTTCGTGCACCCGCCGAGATCCAACGATCGCGCCAGGCGAGAGGACATTTCGTGGGTCGGACCCCAAGAGGTTCGTCTCGACGTGCTGGATGCGAATCTGCAGGAATTTGTCGGCGGTGCGACGCAGGTGGTCAAACCGCTGGTCGTCTACGAACGGGACGAGGTCGTCGAAGAGACGCTCCTCCTCGAGAAAGCACAAGCGCTGATCGCCGAAGGGACGTATACGACACTACTTGCGAATGTCGACACCAGGGTATTCATCGATCGAACCTATCTCGAAACACGGGCGCACCGTGAAAAGCGAGCGCGGCATGTATCGGAGCTCGATCCCTTCATCGACAGGGTCCTCGCGATCGAGCACGAGATCATTGCATCGCACAAGCGTGATGCCGATCTGATCGTTGCTACCGATTACACGGTGAGCGTTCCGAGTAAATGCGTTTAGCGTTTCTGAACCCGCAGGGCAATTTCGACGCTGCGGATTCCCACTGGACGGAGCACCCGGACTTCGGCGGGCAACTCGTCTACGTCAAGGAGGTCGGCCTGGCGCTCGCCCGGTTGGGTGTGGAGGTCGATATTCTGACGCGGCGGATCGTCGATCCGAAGTGGCCGGAATTCCGCAAGCCGATCGACCAGTACGACACGCAGCACGAAAACCTGCGGATCATCCGTATTCCGTGCGGCGACGACGGCTTTGTCGAAAAGGAGCAATTGTGGCCGCATCTCGAAGAGTGGGTGGCCGGAATATTGGAGTTCTACGGGGACGCCCTGCCGGATATTTTTACCGGTCATTATGCCGACGGTGGTTATGCCGGCGTACTGATCAAGGCTCAAACCGGTATCGGTTTTACCTTCACCGGTCATTCGCTCGGCGCCCAGAAGCTCGACAAGCTCGGCATGAATCCGGCGAACGCCGGTACGTTGGAACGACGTTTCCATTTCTCCCGGCGGATCGACGCCGAACGCCTCAGTATGCGCGAAGCGTATCGGGTGATCACCTCGACCGCGCAGGAGCGGATGGAACAATACGCCCACCCCTTGTACGAGTCGGTCATCGACACCGAGAACGACGCCCGGTTCGCGACGATCCCCCCCGGTGTCAACACGCGGATCTTCAGTTCCGAACGGGGCCGTTTCGACGACGAAGTCGCCGCTTCGTTCGGCGCCCGCTTCCCGGATCTGGACCGCCCGCGCATCGTCATATCGAGTCGTCTCGACGAAAAGAAGAACATACTCGGCGCAGTACGTGCCTATTGCGAAACCAACGAACTTCGGCAGTTGGCGAGACTGGCCTTATACCTGCGCGGGGTCGACGCGCCGTTCTCTGACATCGAACACTTGCCGGACGGCGAACGCCAGGTCCTCGAACCTATTCTGGATTTGATCGACGGATCCGGGGCGCGCGGCAGCGTGGACTTCGTCGACGTACATTCCCAAGAGCTACTCGCTGCTAGCTACCGATTTTTTGCCCGGCTTGGCTCGGTTTTCGTTCTGAGCTCATTCTACGAGCCGTTTGGTCTTGCTCCCATCGAAGCGGGCGCCTGCGGCTTGGCCGTGGTCGCTACCGCAAACGGGGGGCCGACGGAAATATTTGCAGACGGCTCGGGCGTGCTCGTCGACCCGGCCGATCCGGCAGCGATTGCCGCTGGGATCGCGCGGGCATTGTCGGACCACAGCGGCTACGCCGATCGGGTTCAGCATCGAGTCCGCTCGACCTATACGTGGGATCGGACCGCCGAGGCCTATCTCTCGGTGGCGAAGTCCGGTTGCGGCGCCTCGTACAGTTTAGAAGGCGCCGAGCTTGAACTCGATGCATCCGCGCGGCTCGACCGTTACTTCGGTGCTCAAAATTGATCCTTACCTCGGTGCGATCGCCGGACGGTATTCGCGCTCCTGCCCGAACATACTTCGATTAGCTACGACGATTCCGTCTTCGGTCCGGTAGTATCGTTCGGCGTCAGCGATCGGGTCTTCACCGATCACGGTTCCAGCCGGCACTTCGCAACCGTTATCCAGGATCACCTTGCTGAGACGACAACCGGAGCCGATGACGCAATCGGGTAACGCGAGAACGCCTTCGAGCACGCAACCGGAGTCTACCTTAACGTTGGAGAACAGGAGAGACTTTGAGATCTGCGACGAATCGACGACGCATCCGCCGCTGACGGTCGACGCGCTGACGCCGCACACGTCGGCGGTTTGTTTGCCGATGAATTTTGCCGATGGGAGTTGCGCCTGGTAGGTCCAAATCGGCCAATGCGGATCGTAGAGATCGAGGGCGGGTTCGGGTCCGGTGAGTTCGATGTTGGCCTGATAGTACGAATCGATGGTCCCCACGTCGCGCCAGTAGGCATCACCGCGCTCCCCGGTTCTCATCGGAAACGCCTGTACTTGATGCTCGTTCGTGATCGCGTAGGGAATGATGTCGTTACCGAAGTCGTGGCTCGACCCGCGGTCTTCGGCGTCCCGCTGCAATTCGCTCATCAGGTAGTCGAAAGAAAACACATAAACTCCCATGCTGACAAGCGCACGAGTTCGGTCCGCCGGTAGGGGGCGGGGGTCGTCCGGCTTTTCCTGAAACTCGAGGATGCGATTGTTTTCGTCGACGCTCATCACACCAAACTTCGAGGCTTCCGTCAGCGGGACGGTATTACACGCTACGGTCAAATCCGCTTTCGCTGCGGCGTGTGCGGCAAGCATCTCACCATAGTCCATCTTGTAGACGTGGTCGCCGGCAAGGATCAGAATAAATTCGGGACGGTGGCTCGCGATGATGTCGAGGGATTGGTAAACGGCGTCGGCGGTACCCTGATACCAGGTGTCCTCCTCCACCCACTGTTGTGCCGGCACGAGTTCGACGAATTCACCGTACTCGCTCCGCAGGTTGTTCCAGCCGTCCATTATGTGGCCGATCAGAGAATGCGATTTGTATTGGGTCAATACGCTGATCCGGCGGATCCCGGAATTGAGACAATTCGACAGCGCAAAGTCGACAATGCGGAATTTCCCGCCAAACGGCACGGCCGGTTTGGCACGCCAATCCGTTAACATCTTCAAGCGCGCGCCGCGCCCGCCGGAAAGGATCAAAGCGAGCGTACCGCGTGTGAGGCGACTGACGAATCGAGTGGTCTGCATGTTGCTCATAGTCGGTAGCCTAGCCTGAATATTGCACGAATAAGAAAGGCAAAGCCCCTTTAATCCGGTAAA
>CAZFZX010000032.1:3280-27626 GCA_964523765.1 uncultured Enterobacteriaceae bacterium | reverse complement strand
TAGGGTAAAATGCGGCATGGCGCGCGCGGTGGAAGACGAATTAAGAGCTGAGCTACGAGATTTTCTCCGCGAAATGGTCGATGTGGCGGCGATAACGGTGCTGTCTCATTTCCGTAGCGGCGTGACGGTGGAAAACAAAGCGGATGTCGGTTTTGACCCGGTCACGATAGCGGATCGGGCGACTGAGGATGCGTTGCGCCGCGCGATAGCCCAGCGATACCCCGAGCACGGAATCGTCGGTGAGGAAGGGAATGACCGGAATCCCGACGCCGCGTGTCGGTGGGTGATCGATCCCATCGATGGTACCAAAGCCTTTATTTGTGGTTTGCCTACCTGGGCGACGTTGATCGGGTTCTGTGACGAGACAGGCCCCGTGTTGGGGCTAATGAGTCAGCCGGTCGTCGGTGAGTATTTTGTCGGTGGGTTTGGCGAGGCCGAAAGGGTCGACCGCCGAGGCCGCACGAGGCTAGCCACGAGCACCGTACAAAAGCTGTCCCAGTCGTCCGTATTCGCCACCTCTCCCGAAATGTTTTCGCCGCGAGACGAATTACCTCGTTTTAATGCGTTGTCCGGGCAGGCACGTTTGACCCGTTTCGGCGTCGATAGCTACGCCTATTGCATGCTGGCCGCCGGTTTTGTAGATATCGTTGCCGAGGCTGGCCTAGGATTTCACGACGTAGCCGCGCTCATTCCGATTATCGAGGCGGCAGGCGGAGTGGTCACGGATTGGACCGGTGCACCCGTACGTGATGGTGGGAGGGTGCTCGCTGCGGCTAATCCAGAGCTGCACGGGGCGGCTCTGGCCGCCCTGGGGTTGTGAGGAGCCGTTTCCCCTACGACGTTGTCCCTGCGAAGACCCTTGGCCCGGGAAGCGTGGATGTTTGACTACCTGATTATTTTTGGACGGTTTCAACCGCCGCATCTCGGGCACATGCGGGCCGTCGAAGAAGGATTGCGACGGGCCGACCGTCTCATCGTGCTCTGTCAGGGGATTGATTTACCTCGATCGACTCAACGGCCGTGGACGTTCGAGGAAAGAGTCGAGATGTTTAAGGTCTCGCTGCCGCCGCACGCGGCGCCTCGTGTTCGCTTCCTCGCCGCCGCCGACAACCCGTATCGACCGCGCGAATGGGCCGCGTCGATAGTGGGGATCGTGGATTCGGCGCTGCAAACGGACGGTCGTGTTCTCTCCTCGGCTCGAATTGGTGTGCTCGGGACGCGCTTCGACGATCGAGAACGGATCCGGCGACTGTTTCCCAGATGGCAGTGGGTCGACGTAGAACCGCTACGCGATTGCAAAGGCGCTGCGCTCCGCGAAGCGGTGTTGTGCCGAACCGATCCGGGCGGGTTGGAACTCGATCAATGGCTTTCGCCAGCCGCATCGGAGGTGCTGCGGGCGACGACGGTAGCCCCGGCTTTTACCGATTTGAGGGCGGAGTTCGAAGCCAGCGAAGCGTTTCGCGCGGCTTGGGCAGCAGCGCCCTGGCCGCCGGTGTTCGTCACGGTGGACGCCGTCGTCGTTGCTTGTGGTCACGTGTTGCTGGTAGAACGCGCGCATCGGCCCGGCAAAGGCTTGTGGGCCCTGCCCGGCGGGTTTCTCGATAGTCAAGAAACCTTAGCTGCGGCCGCTTTACAGGAACTGCGGGAAGAGACCAGTATTGAGGTCGATGAGTCGACCCTGAGGCAGGCGACACGCCGATCCGAGGTATTCGATGATCCGGCGCGTTCCGCACGCGGCCGAACGATTACCCATGCCTACCTCATTGAACTCGGCGACCTTGGCGAACTACCGCGAGTCGAGGGCGCCGACGACGCGCGCGCGGCGCGGTGGTTCCCGTTGGAGGACGTTCCGCGAAGTCGGCTATTTGAGGATCACTACGCAATATTGCAGGCAATGTTGAGTATAGAATAGACCGTCATCGCAAACGGGAGATGGTAGCGGAAACCGCTGCACTGCCGACAAGAAGTGGCGGACGACCCGAATGCGCGCTTTCACTAACGCGCAATCCGCACATTCTCGGCGGTAATGGATTCGTCCCGTCGACGCTCGCGCGGCCGAGCTCGCTTGCGGCGCAATGCTGCGGTGATTAAGTTCGTCGGCACGATTGCCGATATGCCGGGAGAAGGATGAGCTCCGAACACCAACTATGAATTCATGCTATTTCCGCTCTGCGCTCGGTACGCTGAAAGCCGTCATCATCGTGGCGGTTACGGTGACGATCGTAGCGGCGTCACCGGACCAATTTGCCGCGGGCCCAGTGACGTCACGAGAGATCCCGATAACGAGATTCGACGACGTCGTCGATAATGTCCTCAACGCGGATGTAACCGAGCAGGCGCGTTTCGCCAGGATCGCGATCGAGCGCATGGTACTGGCCTATCAAGCCGAACTCGAACGCGCTGATCTGAAAGCGCAGACCGAGCGTCAGGGCGACCGGAGCTGGCATCTGGGTACCCGCCGATACATAGAGCGTCTGCGGCGGATTGCCGCTTCGATTGTCCCGGGATCGGCCGTGCGGATCCTAAGGGAGCCGCACGGCCCGGTCAGGATCGTGGTCGCGGGCGAACAAGTTATGCTCAGCGCGCCGCGCCCGGTTGATCAGAGTAAGTTCGAAAGGACCATCGCCGAAAATGTTTGCCGTATTAGCTATTGCGCCGGGCGCGGAGCGACGGTCGAGGAGCGCGTCGCCGAGCGTAGCACCCGGCTCGACAGCGGCTGGGTCTTCGGCCGGAAAACGGCGCCGACCTATTCGAACTCAGACGGGTTGCAGTGTACCTTCGACGACCGGCGCCATCTCAAATTGAAGAAAAGCGCGTGCGTCAATATAGTGCATGAAATCCGCTCGCTCAGTGAAGCAATCGTTGCTTTGAAAATGCACGGCAAACCGATCGATTGGCCGTACTTCCGGATCGATCATGTTGGACCGGGCAAACCGCAGAAGGTGACTTATCGAGCCGATGGCACCTTTGTCCGTATGCATCTTCCCAGTCTGATGCGAGCAGAATCCGTATGGCGGAGCGCGATACCGTGGATCAAAGCGAGCGTCAACGGACGGACCGTGCAGTACGTCATCAATTTGCCCGACCAACTCATCTATCGTACCTCGACCATCGAGAGCTAGTCCGGAAATTCCACGAGGACCACGGCCCCCGTAGGGAGCGCTCCGCGGTTCTGGCTGTGATGCCGTGGAAATATGTTGTATAAACCGCGTTGGATTCATCGTTCCCGGCAAAGCCGGAGGACTTTTCTGTCGGGCTCTGCCCGAGGGCCGGCGGCGCACCCAAGGGTGAAAATCGCAAGCGGGCCTTGAAACCGATTCATAGAACGGCGCACTTGTATGTTATCGAAGTCCACCCACGCCCGACACCGCCGCCGGGCCGTTATCTCATGTCTATTCGGGCTCGTCGTATTCAGTATCGGAGTTCGCGCGGAATCGCGTTACGAGGTCGTGCCGTTACACCCTGGTTATGAATTTGGTACGGAAAAAGCCCTGATTCTCGATACCGTTGCGGGCCACCTGTGGGTCCGGATCGAAAGTCCCTCGGTGGGCGATCGCGACGGTGGCCGCTACATCATTTACCAGGGGCAGGTGGTCCCGGGTAGGGAAATGGGAGACATAATTCTGCAGCAGCGTTGGCCTCCCGAAAAGGAAAAATAGAATCTCCGGCTATGCGTTCTCGCAAAGCCTTCTTTCCTTTTCGAGGCTTGGGTCTGCGCGAGAGTCTGGGTCATACGGACCCAGATAGTTCGGGTCGGGCGGTGTGGTCGTTCGGGCCCTAATACCCGAGTCACGAATCGAGGAGCCCGTCAGATAAAGGTTATCGCTCGTTCGAACCGTTGCCTGATCTCATCGATCGGCTCGTTCGCACCGCCGAGTACGGCGATGCTGCCGCGCGGACAGGGCGCGATGACGCCGGACCGCCCCGCCGTCCAAAATTCGAGGGGTTTATCGATGTCTGCATCGGGCATGATCAGTACGGTAACGGGACCATGCTTACCCGAGACGATTAGATGGGCGCCACGGTGGTCGCCGATCACACAGGGAACGACGGCGGCGATCTCTCCGACACTAGGACTCAACTCAACCCCGACACGGGTTAAGACGGTGTTAACCTCTCCATGACCGACCGACGAGGCGATACCCGGTGCGAACACGGTCTGATTCATGTAGCTTTGGACCGCCGCCTGCCACCGTAGCGGCGATTCTTGTGAATCGATGCGCAATCCAATGATGACGACGATCACGCAGCAAGCCGCGAGTGCTGCGGAGAGTCCCCATTCGCTGAATCGACCGGATTTGTTCGATTGCCGTACTAGGATCCTTGCCGGCAGGCATTCCGGCATCGGCACTTTGATCGCGCTTTCGAGAACGGAATCGAGTCGCTGGATCTCGTGTCTGTAGTCGTCGCATTGGCCGCATTTGGCGACATGGTCGATCATTCCACCGTCCGCGCGTCTGGGGTCGGCGAGTACTGTCCTTCTGAAGGTCAAACAATCCATTATCCGGATGCTTCCCGGCAGTCGTCATCGCTCAATGCGGCGCGTAGTTTCTGCCGCGCACGAAAGAGCCTCGTCGTAACGGCGCCCGCGGTCAGGTTCATTTCCTTCGCGATGTCCTGGACGCTGAAGCCACCAATGATCTGAAGTAGCAGCGGGTCGCGGTAGTCTCTGGACAACGCGCGCAGGGCTTTATTGAGCGCCCGCACTTCTAGTCCGTTCTCGTTATGGGTCGTTGCTTCGAGTTCATCCACATCAATATCTGTGCGCTCCAGCGACTTCCTTGAAAAACGGCGCGCGTTTTCCCGTCGCAGAGTGGTCATCAACCATGCTTTGGCCGCGCGTTCATCGCGTAAACCGTCCAGCGATCGCCACGCGCGGGTAAATGTTTCTTGGACCAAGTCTTCAGCCGTATGCTTATCGCCCGCTAGCCAAAAGGCGTAACGGTAAAGATCGGGCGAAAACGCCTCGACTAGGACAGTGAACCGGGATTTCTTGTCCCACATACGCCATAAGACCCCGTTTGGCCTTGGATTGTTTCACGATGATAGTAAAGGCGCCGCTCGTTTCGCGCCATCATCGACTGTCCGGCGTTCTATCTCGGTCGGTGCGCGATCGGGCTCCCACGTCCATCTATGCTAATCTCGGCTGGGTCGTTGCCCGTGAAGAATTTCGTAACAGGTTCGAAATATGGTGCAGGAATTGTGAGGCTCGAGGGGCGTCATGCCGTCGTTACCGGCGCGAGCAGCGGAATCGGTCGCGCCATCGCGGTCGGCTTTGCCCGCGAGGGAGCAAGCGTCGTGGTCAATTACCATACCGGTGGTGCGGCGGCGGAGGAATGTGTCGCCGAAATCGCCGATATCGGTGGTGAGGCGTGGGCCGTGGGGGCCGATGTGTCAGACGCATCGGCGGTGGCGCTGCTGGTCAGGGAGGCCAGGTCGGCGTTGGGTGGGATCGATGTGTGGGCGAACGTCGCGGGCGCCGACATTCTAACCGGCTCGGGTGCTATTTTGCCGGACGGGGAAAAGCTTTCTCGGTTGATCGACGTCGATCTGCGCGGGACGATTCAATGTTGCTGGGCGGCGGCACCGGAAATCAGCCGGGGCGGTTCTATCATCAATCTTTCCTGGGACCTTGCCTTGCTCGGCATGGCCGGT
This sequence comes from uncultured Enterobacteriaceae bacterium, assembly GCA_964523765.1. Taxonomy (GTDB): domain Bacteria; phylum Pseudomonadota; class Gammaproteobacteria; genus UBA11873. Next base: position 21,971 of record CAZFZX010000032.1, on the reverse strand, counting down.
CGCAACCCCGAGATGTTCGCCGCCATAAAGGCCGGCGTTACCGGCTATACGCGATCGCTAGCCAAGAGCCTTGCACCCGAGATTAGAGTGAATGAGATCGCGCCCGGTTGGATAGAAACTGCTTTCGCCGAGGCCGAAATGACGGACGCCTACCGCCAAGGAATTGTCGACGAGACGCCGATGTCTCGACTCGGTCGGCCGGAGGACGTAGCCGCCGCCGCTATCTACCTGGCCTGTGACGAGTCGTCCTTCGTCACCGGACAGACCCTAAAGGTCAACGGCGGCTTGTCGAGTTAGTCGTCGACGATTTCGAATTTGAAGGAACTTTCCCCCAGAAATGTCTTTCCGGGACCGAAGCGCCTTTCGATAAATGTCAGCTGCCCCGCGTAGCTGACCAATACTATCGTCGAGCAGCGGGTTCCATAATGCTCCCCCGCGATGAAGATAGGCGCTAAAACGCGCTCAAATTCAAGGCCGACACCGGTGTCGGGCAGGTCCTTATCGGGGGCAGACTCGCTATTGTCCAGCGACCCGAACAGTGCGTCGATTAACTCGCCTTCGGTGAGCGATTGGGCGTTGAGATAATCAGCCTTGATTCGGGTGACCTTCGGCCAGGGGGTGTCGAGTAAATGGTTGCTCAAACCGTACACGTCAGGTTGCAACACCGTGGGTTCTTCAGTTTGATTCGAGTACCACGCGAGCGACCTCGCGTCGCTCACTAATACATTGAACCCTTCATAGTCGTGCCTAGATTCGGCGAGCAGTTTGACATAGGCAGCAGCGGTCAGCCTTTTCGTCAAGTAATCGGTGACGATGAGGCCTCTGGATCGCGGGGCGGCGCCGCGGGTCGGCATGCGGACATTGGTGATTGCGGCAAATGCTCCGGCTCGGTTGACCGCGAGCCAGGTCCCGCCGCCCTGGAGGTCGCGGCCACCCAAAATATTCGAGTCCGCTTCCCAAGGGCCTGCCGCAGTGGCCGGTCTATCGTAGTATTCGTCACGATTCGCGGCGACGATTAGCCGGTAATCGGAATGTTGCCCGTAGGCGACCATTAATAAACACATGGTACTTCAGCGATGTTTAGACTTGGATCGAAACCGTCTCAGGCTTCGGCCGACCGGGTTTATCGTTGGTTTTGGATGTAATCTTTCGCATAAGCCGTATTACGGGTAGTTCCGTCGTTGGATTGTAGGATAATAATTGCCGATACGGCATCCAATGGGCAGACGATGTGATGATGGGGATTCGCGTCGAGACGGTGAGCTGGCCGCGGGTCGAAGAAATGCTCGGTGGTGGAGCCACAGCGTTGCTGCCGATTGGCGCGGCATGTAAAGAACACGGCCGCCATTTACCGATGAACACCGATCAACGGCAGGCTGAGTGGATCGCCGACAGGCTCATCGAACGCTCGTCGGTCGTCGTCTGGCCCGTGGTGACCTACGGGTATTATCCGGTGTTCATCGAATATCCGGGCAGCATCACGCTGTCGAAGAGCACATTCGGCGCGCTTATCAGCGATATCCTCGATGGCATCGAGGCAGCCGGCGCCAGCGATATTGTCCTGCTCAACACCGGGATCAGCACGATTTCTCCGTTGCAAGACCTTTTGGTGAAGCGGGCGAATCCCGATCGGTTCCGGTTGATCAACGCGTATTCGGGTCCCGCGTTCGCGCGCGAAGCGGAGCAGGTCGCCGAGCAGGAGTGGGGAGGACATGCCGACGAGATCGAGACATCGATGATGTTGGCCATCGATGAGGCTGCCGTCGAATTGAGCCTCGCCCGCGCCGCGCCTACCCGCATCGTTCGCGGATTATTCAATCGCGGCGCGCCCGAGCTACCCAATTACTCGCCCGATGGCGTCAATGGGGATCCCAGTCTCGCGGCACAATGGAAAGGAGAACGCCTGCTCGCGGCAATCATCGAGGACGTCCTCTCGGTAATGGCGGAGCGCGGAACAGCCTAAGCTCTTCGGGCTCCACGGTGGCTGCGAATTTCATCGGCTCTCGCGATGCTGCCGCTCCTAGCGGCCTAATCGCCAGCCGTGGTAGCGTGCCGCGGCTTTAAGCAACCAAGCTGGCGCGTGCGCACGGCGCCATGTGCCGGCCACCGACTTGTTGACCTCCGCGAGCGTCGGGTAGATGTGAATAGTCTGCAGTATCTTACCGAGGCCGAGTCCGTGTTTCATCGCTAAGACGAACTCGGCCAGAAGGTCGCCGGCGTGCTCTCCGACGATCGTAGCACCGAGGATCGTGTCTTTGCCGGGAACCGTGAGTACGCGTACACAGCCGAGCGCGACTTCGTCCGCGATCGCCCGGTCGAGGTCGTCCATGTTGAATGTCGTCAATTCGTAGGCTAAGCCGCGGGCCCGTGCCTCCGTTTCGTTCAAACCGACTCTGGCGACCTCGGGTTCGGTGAACGTACACCACGGAATCACCGAATAGTCCACCGCGAAGCGCCGGAAATCTCCGAATAAACTGTTAATCGTGGCATACCAGGCTTGATGTGACGCGGTATGGGTGAACTGGTAGGGGCCGGCAACGTCGCCGCAGGCGAATATGTTCGGGAAATCGGTTGCCATGAATTCGTCGGTGGCGATCGTTCCGTCCGGGTCCGTTGACACACCCAGTTCCTTTAGCCCGTACCCTGAAACATTCGCCTTCCGTCCCGCCGCGACAACGATAGCGTCGAATTCGATCTCTATTCGATCCGAGGGATCCTGGGCCGCATCGCAGACGACTGTTTTTCCGGCCGCCGTCTGACGAAACAGAATGGCGCGGCGGTTCAACTCGACCGTGACGCCGTCACGCCGCAAGGCGGCGAGTAAAACGGCCGAGACTTCTTCGTCTTCCCGGTTGAGGAGGCGTGGCGCCACTTCGATTTGGGTCACCTCGCTTCCCAGCCGTGCAAAGGCCTGGCTGATTTCGCAGCCGATAGGTCCACCGCCCAGCACAACCAACCGTTGCGGTAGTTCCCTCAGATCCCAGAGACTGTCCGAAGTCAGATAATCGATCTGATCGAGCCCCGGGATCGGCGGCACGAAGGGAGTGGCGCCTGCCGCGATAATGATACTTCTCGTGGTCAGTTTGCGATCGCCGATCTGAACGGTATAGGGCGTCACGATCCTTGCTTCGCCCCGCAGGCATTCGACGCCGAGTTCCGTATAACGCTCTATCGAATCGTGCGGTGCGATGGATTGCACGACGCGCTGCACTCTTTCCATTACATCGGCGAAGGAGAATTGCATTTCGGCGCTTGCTATTCCGTAGCGTTTGCTCTGGCGCGCATGGTGGACGGCCTTGGCGCTTCGCAGAAGAGCTTTGGAGGGCACGCAACCGGTATTGAGGCAATCGCCGCCCATCAGGTGCTTCTCGACCAGGGTAACCTTGGCCTTGCTGGTCGCGGCAATATACGACGCGACCAGGCCAGCCGAGCCGGCACCGATGACGATGAGGTTACGGTCGAAACGTCGCGGTTTTGGATAGGGTTTCAGGACCCGCCGTGCTTTCGAGCGCGCGACGATCTTTTTGGCGACCAATGGAAAAACGCCGAGCGCGGCGAACGAAGCGAGGAGCGCGGGTGACAAAATGTCCCCTGGAGAATCGATTTTCGCGATTTGCGTTCCTGCGTTTACGAAGATCAGCGTCGCGGGAAACATTCCGGCCTGACTGACGACGAGAAATGTCCACGTTTTGATCGTGGTCAAACCCATGACGAGGTTGATCACGAAGAACGGGAACACCGGGACGAGGCGCAACGCGAACAAGTAGAACGCTCCGTCTTTTTCGACGCCCCGGTCGATGATGGCCATGCGCGCCTGAAAGCGTCGCCTTACGGGGTCGCGGAACAGGTAACGCGCAAGCAAAAACGCACCTGTCGCCCCAAGGGTGCTGGCAAATGACACCAGCACCGTGCCCCATATCAAACCGAAGATCCCGCCGCCAATCAGGGTCAATACTGCGGCGCCCGGCAGTGACAACGAGGCCGTCACGACGTAAATCAGAAAATAGGCCATCGCCGCCCTCAGCGGAGCGGCCGCGACCATGGCCGCCAGGTCGGCATGCTGCTTTTTCAGGTAGGCGAATTCCAATAGAGCGCCGAGATCGAAATAGAAGAAAGCGGCAATTGCAAATGCCGCGACGACAAGAAGCAGGATCCGAGAGTGCGGCATACTTCAGTGGTCTGAAAAAGCGGTCAACAGCAACCGCCGGCCCCCGGATCGGTGGATCCCGATACGTCAAAAGGGAGGCTCGCAGCGGATCTCTCAAAGACACCATAGTGCCGATCCCAATCCCCTGTGAAGTCGAAATGTGTTCGAAAACGGGTGTTATGCAACATCCGCCACGTGTTTCCGCAGACGGGGACGGGAGGTCCGCGTTCAATCACGCAATGCTTGTCGAGGACGAAGCGCCGGGGTTCGTCCTCGACGGTGCCGCGGTAGATTACCGACTGGCCGTAATCCTCGCACGCCGCTTCCAGTTGGGCGATTTTGAACAACCGGTAGGTTGCCGAGCAAAATCGAATATCGCCGAACAGTTTGGCGATCTTGGGGTCGTGGATCGCGATAGGGCTGGCATCGACGAGGCGCGGATCGCGAAATCCGGTGGCCACCGAGAGCGTTTGAAAATCATTCCAGTATTGGGCCCCGCTCAAGCATTCGCCGTAGAGGGTCGGGTCGCTGGCCAGCCGTTTTGGGATGCGTCTGTCAGCGTAGACGTCGGCGAAGTACAATTCTCCGCCCTCCTTCAACAGGGAGTAAGCATGGCGCAGTACGGCCGGCTTATCGGTCGCGAGATTGATGACGCAGTTCGAGACGATTACGTCGAAACTTTCGGGCTCTAGGCCGATCTCGTCCAGTGTCTCGAGGTACCCTTTCCTGAATTCCACGTTCGGCTTCGAGTAGCCGAATCTTTCGGTGTGGTATTCGAGATGTCGGCGCGCGGTTTCCAATTGAGGCTCGGTCATATCGACACCGACGACCACACCGTCCTCGCCGGCGAGTTGTGACAATACGTAGCAGTCCCGACCGGTCCCGCACCCGAGATCGAGGATCCGCGCCCCCTTGAGCTGGGACGGAAATACCAGACCGCAGCCGTAATAGGTAGACGTGATGTCGACGTGGACATTTTCGATCAGGTCTTTGAGGTGTGCGGGCGGCGCGCCGGCGCTAGTGCACGCGTTCGTTTTCAGGTCGTTAGAAGATCCGAGGACCGAGCCATAATATGCTTCGACGCTCTCTCTCATGGCCGATTCTCCCTTTTAGTCAATCGAGTTCTGCCTTGGTTCTGGTTGTGCCGAATTGCATCTTACGAACAGACCCGAACGACGACCAGATCGTTGCAGTAATGAATCGGCTAGGAGCCAGTCGGGCTTCGTAGCTTAGTTCTTAAGCCCACAATACCCCGTGCGATCGAAATTGACCACGGAGAACACTAAGAACACGGAGATAGAGATATGAAGTTGCTACATAAAGACATCCCGTCCGTGTTCTCGACTTCCGTTCTCGACTTAAGTATCTACCTCCCCCATCCCTGGGGTCGTTAGTGGTTCCATTTCGTAATGCGCACCATGCCTGCAGTTCGATTGAGGCGCTAAGATCCAACCTATGAATCGGGCTTAGGCGCTTGGCCGGCGATTCGCCCTCCGACAGCCGGCTCCCGCGGCACGATGTTAAGTTTCAGGTACCGAAATCCTTGATCAGGCGCCGATGAGTTCCTTGGCTAGCTCCCGTAGCGCCGAGTAATCCACTTTACCACTGCCGAGCAACGGAATCGTCTCGCAATAGGCAACGCGCTTCGGAATTGACAGTTCGGTAACCGTGAGTTCTCTTGCCGCGCTAACTAAATCACTCCGTTCGGCCTCGTTCTTTTCCGTCAGCAGTATTATCTGCTCCCCCTTGCGCGTATCGGGCAGGGTGACCGCGGCGTGGGTGATGTCCGGCCACGCCAATTGAGCAAGTTCCTCGGTTTGTGTCAGCGATACCATCTCCCCGCCGATTTTTGCGAAGCGTTTTTGGCGGCCGATAATGGACATGAACTCATCGTCATCGACCGTCACAATGTCCCCGGTGTCATACCAACCCTGACCGCGGTCGGTAGACGGCGGATAATGTTCACCATCGCCGCCGTGGAAGAGGTAGCCGCGCATTATGTTCGGACCCCGCACAACGAGGCGTCCGCCTTCGGCGATCCCGTCGACGGGCTCGAGGTAGTACTCAACCGCGGCCAGTATTTGACCGACCGTATCCGACTTATTGGCCATCGGCGTATTCACCGCAATGACAGGGCTGGCCTCGGTCGCGCCGTAACCTTCGAATAGCCGAATGCCGAATTTTTCCGCCCATGCTCGCCGCGTCTCTTCCTGCAATTTTTCCGCACCCGCTATTACGAAGCGCATCTTGTGAAAGTCGTAAGGGTGGCCGTACTTCGCATAGCCGGCAAGAAAGGTGTTGGTACCGAACAAGCATGTCGCGCCGAGTTGGTAGCTTAGTTCCGGTATCAAACGGTAGTGCAGGGGTGACGGATAGCAGTAGATCTTGGCTCCATCGAGCAACGGTAGCAGCACGCCGCCGAGTAGACCGAATGCGTGAAACATCGGCAAGATGTTGAGTACGGTATCCCGGTGGCTTAGGTCGATTAGGGTTTGAACCTGTGCGCGGTTGGCGATGACATTGGAATGGGTTAATACTACGCCTTTTGGGATCCCTTCGGACCCCGATGTGAATAAAACGACGCAGTCGTCGTGCGGGTTCCGGTTGCGCTCGCGGAAATGGTAGACGAAATCGGGCGCGAAAGCGGCGATGGCGGCACCGATTTTCCGTGCCAGAGACACGCGTGGTCGAATGTCTTCGAGGTACGTGATCTGGGTTAGCTCCTCGAGCGTTTCGATTTCTTCTTCGAGTCCCGCTGCCTCGACGAATGCGCGCGAGGTATAGATCATTTTAACGTTCGCCGTCTCACAGGCGATGGCGAGACCGCGCGCCCCGGCGGTGAAGTTCAGCATGGCCGTTTTGCGTCCGCGTGATTGCGCCGCCGTGAGCGTTACGATCGCCGCCGCCGTGCTCGGGAGCATGATCCCGACGGAGTCCTTCGGCTCCGTTGCCGCGGCGATAAACGGACCTAGCATGTTCGCCCTCAGGAGCAACTGGCGGTATGTCAATTTTGCTCCGGTCGAGTCCTCTATGATCAACCGACCGGGTCCGTGCCGACGCATCGCATCGACGATCGCCTGGTAAAGCGTTATCGGCTGATAGGCATTTTCATACGCGATTTCCCGCATAGTACGCAACATTGCGGTCGCCGCCTTGGCTCTGCGGGGCCGTCCCTGCAGTGTTTCCGGCAGCGCGATTCTCCTCGGTTTGAGCACTACGATTTTTACCGGTGGAAACCAACGTCTTTTGACGATTCCTTGAAGCGGTGAAAACCGTGAATACTGCAATCCTTCGATCCCAACGGGCAGGACGTCGGCCTCGGCGAGATCGGCGATCATTGCCGGACCCTCGTAAAGTTTGATCAGCGAGCCGGTCGCGCTGATGCGGCTTTCGGGAAAAATCGCTACCGTTTTTCCGAGCTTCAGGTGTTTGATCAACCCCTTCAAAGCGTGGGGATTGAGTGGATCCAATTCGTAGGAATCGACGAAGGCTAGAAACGGTTTCACCCAAAGGCGCGACGCGGTCGCCGGTTCGACCGCGAAAACCGGTACTTTCGGTAGAAATAGAAACAGAAACAGGCCGTCCAAAGAGGAAACGTGATTGGCCACGATGAGGGTACGCTCGCCGGCGAGGGCGTAGTTATCGAGTCCGATTAGGTGAACCCGGAACAAGCGTTTCACGATCACGCGAGCGAACCAACGAATTGGTCTGACTAAGAATTTCATTTTGGCTTTAGCCTGGGTTCCTTTACCGGCGCGCCGCGCCCCGCACTGAACAATTTTGAATCACAATCCAACCGTCCCGGAATGGCTCCTAGGTCTTCTTGACTTTGGCCGCCGGTGGGCTGGAAACTATTAGCGATTGACCGGGCTGCAGCGATTCGCGCAGCGGTAGATTATTCCACTGCCGTAATTGATCAATGCTTACGTTGAATCTCCGCGCGATGGTCCACAGCGAATCGCCGGGAACGACAGCGTAGCGCCCCGCTTTGAGGGATTGGCGAATGATCAGTATCTGGCCTGGATAAAGCGTATCTTTGAGCGATAGGCGGTTGAGCGCCGCGACAATTCTCCCGGTCGTGCCGTATTTTCGCGCGACCGTCCAGAACGACTCGCCTGGCTGGACCATGTGGCGGTCGCCGCGCGGCACCGACGGGTCGAGTCGTTCCCCCCGGTCGCCGGATGCGGGCATCCGGACGACAAGTTCGGCGCCGACCCGGATGAAGTCTCCGCGAATGTTGTTTTGCCGGCGAATAGTAGTGATTCCGACCCCGTAGCGCATCGCGATCTCGGCCAAAGTGTCACCGGATTCTACGAGATGGATCCGCGACGGCCTCCGCGCCTCCGGCGGAAGCGCTGCGACCGCGGCGCCGATCCGCGCGCTGAGGGCCAGCGGCGCCAGGATCCGAAAGGGTCCGTCCGGGTCTGCATATCCGCGCTTGAATGCCGCATTGAGTTGTTTGAATTCGGTTTCTGACCAACCGTCCACCTGGGTCAGATATTCGAGATCGGCTGGTCCGCCGAGATCGATTTCGGAAAAATACTGCGCATTCGCGATCGGATGCAGGACAACGCCGTAGCTCGCCGGATCGTTGACGATTGCGATCGCCGCGAGAAGCCTCCGGACATATTGCCTCGTTTCGGCCGGCAAATCGGCGCCAACGACCCAAAAGTCGTGCGAACCGTTCTTCGCGACCGCTCGCCCTACCGCCGCCGGTCCGCAATTATATGCCGCCACGGCAAGTAGCCAGTTTCCGTCGAAACGCCGGTGCAATAGAGCCAGATAATTCAGTGCAGCGTGAGTAGACGCGACGACATCGCGGCGTGCGTCATACCAGTTGGTTTGTTTTAGGTGGAATCGTTGACCTGTCGTTGGCATGAACTGCCAGAGACCGACGGCGCCGCGCCTCGAGCGTGCCGAAACTCTGAATCCGCTTTCTACCAATGGGAGCAGGGCGAGTTCTGCCGGTAGTTTGCGTGCAGCTAACGCCTCGGCGATAAACCATAAGAACGGCTCTGCTCGCTCGGACGCGCGTTGAAAGTCCTCCCGGCGTTCGGTAAATGATCGAAGTGCGGCGGTTACGCCGCTATCCGTAAACTCCGGCCAGCCGAATTCGCGAGCGAGTCGCTCCCAAGTGTCGTTGGCGGCGGCAACGCTTAGTTGGCTGCTGTGTGTTTTGGGGCTGGTTTCTTCGACGAGGTTCTCTGCTACGGGGGCGCTACCGTCTTCCGGCACTGGCAGTGGCAGCGGGATCGATCGGTCGACCCACGGGAGGGAGCACGCGGTCAACAATACGGGCAGCGCCAAAATCAACACCCCCGAGCGCTTGCTGCTCCCCCATAGCATAGGCGCTATGGTAACCATGCTCGGAAAGTGCATCAATGAGATACCGCGTGAGATCCCGATGGCAGGATGCCAGAGAGCGGCCCTGAAGGTCACAAGCCCGGTATGACGGTGACGATGCACGGCCGCCGGCCTCTATTCCGAAACTGATCGATATTTCGGAGCAGTCATCCAGGGTGGGTGTCGCGCCGTGGCGAGTGTCGCATGATGGTAAACTGTTTGAGCGCGATCCCGCGGAATCACGATAGGTTCTACGAACTATTCGCCCCGTCGGCAACGGTTTTCGTCCATCGCGCCGTTACTCGGAAGTAGTTGCAGGCGTGGGAATGAAGAATTTTGAGATGGGTTCCGCTAGTCGCAAATTCCTGTCGACCAACAGCACACAGGTCGCGGCGTGGTTGCGGACATGGTTTGCGGCTGCAGGTAAGAACATTCGCGATGCCGAGCTCGAATTGGCAGCAGCTATTCTGCCAAACCTTTTTGGGTACCACATTGTCCAGTTAGGTAATCACGTTTCGGGCGATTTCTTCGCGACGACGCGTATATCGCATGCGTTGTTGGTTGCTAACGAAACAGGCCGTGAGCTTCTCTCGGATATTGTGGGACGGTGCGACGCATTGCCGCTCGCAGCGAATTCCATCGATGTACTTGTCGTACCGCATATCTTGGAGTTCGCGGTCGAGCCGCACGCCGTATTGCGCGAGGCCGAACGGGTATTAATTGGCGAAGGGCATATCGTAATCGCCGGATTCAACCCGTGGAGCCTGTGTGGATTTTGGCGGCTGCTGGCGGGTTGGCGCGGAAAACCTCCGTGGTCGGGGCAGTTTCTATCCGTATCGAGGATCAAAGACTGGCTGAAGCTGCTCGGTTTCGAGATCGAATTCTTGAAAAAGACATCCTTTCGTCCGCCGTTGCGCCGCGATACGATCAGTCGCAAGCTCGGGTTCGTGGAACAGCTCGGGTCCTACTGCTGGCCGTTTTTTGGGAATGTATATATCGTCGTGGCGAGAAAACACGTCGCGGCCGTAACGCCTTTGAAATCTTCTTGGCAAACCCGCCGGCGGGTGATTGCGGGCGGCGTCGCGGAGCCGACGACCCGTGCCCGGGAACGCTCGCCGATCCGGAGAAACCGCGGGCGATGACGCCGTCTGCCCGACCGCTCGTAGAAATCTTCACCGATGGTGCCTGTCGCGGAAACCCGGGACTAGGCGGGTGGGCTGCGTTACTGCGCTATGAAGGGATTGAAAAGAAAATCAATGGCGCCCAAGCAGACACGACGAATAATCGGATGGAACTCACAGCGGCAATAGAATCCTTGCGGGCGCTGAAGCGCCCGAGTCACGTGCGCCTGTGGACGGATTCCAAGTACGTGCAGCAGGGGATCACCGAATGGCTGCCGAAGTGGAAAAAGCGGAATTGGCGAACGAGCGGCAACACGCCTGTTAAAAACGCGGATTTGTGGACGCTTTTAGATGAACTCGGTAGTCGACACGAGATAGAATGGCGCTGGGTGAAGGGCCACTCGGGCGATGCGGGGAACGAGGCGGCTGACCAATTTGCCAATGACGCGATCGACGATTATATCCGCCGCAAGCATGAGTGAAGCCGAACTGAATAGGTGATCCGAAAGATGCTCTACTTTTGTCGTCGTACCGGGGCCGTTGCCGTTGACTGCCGCCGCCCGACGCCGTCGCGAGCCCGCTACGACGGTGATGACGCGCGGGCGTCGGTCCTTATTCCGAAACGGATCGATATTTCGGAATACCGAGTTTGATGCGACAAATCGTGCTCGACACGGAAACGACCGGTCTCGATCCGGAATCCGGACACCGAATAATAGAAATCGGCTGTATCGAAATCGCGAATCGCCGAATCAGCGAGCGGCGCTACCACCAATATGTGAATCCCGAGCGCGATATAGACGCCGGCGCCTTGGAAGTGCACGGGCTAACGACGGAGTTTTTAGCGACCAAGCCAAAGTTCGCAGAAATCGTCGAAGAGTTTCTAGAGTTCGTGCGCGATTCGGAATTGATCATCCATAACGCGCCCTTCGATACGGCGTTTCTCAATTCGGAACTCAAACTCTGGGACGAGACCTCGGGTTCGATCGCCGACCGTTGCCGGATATTCGATACGCTACTGTTGGCGAGAACCCTACATCCTGGTCAACGCAACAGTCTGGACGCGTTGTGCCGACGCTATGAGGTCGACAACACACATCGCGAGTTGCATGGCGCGCTTCTCGATGCCGAATTGTTGGCCGATGTATATCTCGCAATGACCGGTGGACAAGTGGATCTGCAGTTGGCGGTCGGAACCTCGGCCGGGCAGACGGTCATCGCGGCTTCCGCTGGCGCCGCGCCGGCGCCAGCGCGCACGGGTATCCCGGTCGTCGCGCCGAGCGCCGAGGAAATCGCGGCGCACCGTGCGAACCTTGAAGCTATCGACGAAGAGAGCGGTGGTCAGTGCTTGTGGTTGCGGCAGCCCGGCTAGCCCGATTTCTCACCGGCCTGCCTGACGGTTGCCCAGTCGTTTCTTGTCGCCGCGCGGCCGGTAGTTCCCGCGTTGCGGAGACTTGAATCTTATACGGGTCTCATTGACAATTGGCCGTACATGCAGGTGTTAGCCAGGCGTGAGGCCGCGCAAAATTGAGGATCGTCGGAATCGTCGAGGCGAGTGAAGAAGAAAAGCGCCGGGCGCGCAGGGTGGCGTTCGCAGCTTCGCGTTCGAACGTGACGGTGTCGATCCCTACGCTGCGGTTCATCCAGGCCGGCGGCGATGGCGTGCCGATGGGCTGAGAGCGGTTTCTTGGGAAAAGGACATTGAGAGCCCGGCCTCGCGGCCGGGTTCCTCTTTTCTGGCCGCGGGTCGGGCTTGGGCGTTCGATGGGCGCTTCCGTGAACTGAAGAGCCGGGATGTGTCGAACAAGAATAGCGGAATAGTGGGTCGTCGCCCCGGACTTCCGCCGTCCGTGGCCGTCGCAGGCCCGGTAGGACGGCGACGATGTACGGTCGATGGTCCCTAATCCGAAACTGATCGATATTTTGGATCACCCATTAGTCGGTAAAAAGGCCACGTGAACTCATTTACGGGAAATTCGTTGATGTCGACCTATAATCGACAAGACGTCACCTTCGAACGCGGCGAGGGTGTTTGGCTATGGGATACCGCAGGTCGGCGCTATTTCGACGCGCTGTGCGGTATTGCCGTGTGCGGTTTGGGGCACGCACACCCAAGCGTTACCGAAGCACTGTGTCTGCAGGCCGGCGAATTGCTTCATACTTCCAATCTGTACCGCATCGGCCTACAAGAACAACTCGGTGACCGATTGAGCGCAGTCTCGGGGCTAGAGAATGCGTTTTTCTGTAATTCTGGCGCCGAAGCGAATGAGGTGGCGCTGAAGATCGCGCGCCGCTATGGCCACGAGATCGGAATCGACGCGCCGGTCGTCCTTACGATGACCGGCAGTTTCCACGGGCGCACGATGGCGACGTTGAGCGCTACCGGAAACCCGAAAGTGCAGCAAGGTTTTGAGCCGTTGGTGCCTGGCTTTCTGCACATTCCGTACGGCGATATCGAAGCAGTTAGCGACGTCATTGCCCGGCGTGACGACGTCGCGGCCGTTCTTGTGGAACCGATCCAGGGCGAGGGTGGTATTGTCGTCCCGCCGTCGGGATACGTGGACGCCTTGCGTACGATCTGTGACGAGAACAACGCCCTGCTCATGCTGGACGAAATTCAGACGGGTATGGGTCGAACCGGTAAGTGGTTTGCGTTTCAGCACGAGACATCGTCGCCTGACGTTATGACGCTGGCGAAATCTCTAGGTAACGGAGTACCAATCGGGGCCTGTCTTGCCGGACCGCGTGCCGCTTCCGTACTGCAGCCCGGTACCCATGGGTCGACTTTCGGCGGTAATCCGCTCGCCTGCCGCGCCGCACTCGCGGTCCTCTCGGCCGTGGAGCGCGAGTTGCTCCTCGATCGGTGCAATCTTCTCAGCGACAAAATAATGTCCGAATTCAACAACACATTAGCCACGCTCGACGGCGTCCGTGAAATCCGCGGCAAGGGCTTGATGATCGGCATACAACTCGATCGGCCGTGTGGAGAACTCGTCGGGCGCGGTCTCGACGCCGGCATATTGATCAATGTGACCGGGGACAATGTCGTTCGGCTGCTACCGCCCCTGATCATGTCTGACGAAGAAGCCGGCCACATGGTGTCCGCCGTCTGCTCGTTAATCGAGGCTTTTTGCCGTTCCCAATAGCAGATGAGCGTACGGCATTTCCTTACATTACTGGATTTGTCGCCGGATGAATTGCGGGGCGTCGTCCGGCGCGCTTCAGACCTGAAGGGGTTGCGTGGTTCCGGCCAGCGGCCCCCAATATTTGCCAACCGCGTGCTTGCGATGATTTTCGACAAGTCGTCGACTCGGACACGGGTTTCGTTCGAAACGGCGATGATTGAGAGTGGTGGGGCGGCGATCTTTCTGTCCCCTCGCGATACCCAACTGGGGCGCGGCGAGCCGATATCGGATTCGGCTCGCGTCCTCTCACGCATGTGCGACGCCATCATGGTTAGAACGTTTTCGCACGATACCGTCGAAACGCTCGCCCAATTCGCGAGCGTCCCGGTCGTAAATGGGCTGACCGACAGCTTCCACCCGTGCCAACTTCTGGCCGATATGCAAACGTTTTTCGAACATCGCGGTGACATAAGTGGGCGCAAAGTCGCATGGGTTGGTGACGGTAACAACATGTGCAACTCCTACATCAATGCAGCTAGACAATTCGGGTTTGCCTTGTCGATCGCCGTACCGGCCGGTTATGAGCCGAGCGCACTTGCCGACGTTCCGGATTCTGTGACCGTCGATTTTTCGCATCGACCCGAACAAGCGGTGGCGGATGCCGATATGGTCGTAACCGATGTGTGGGCGAGCATGGGGCAGGAAGATGAGTCGGAACGGCGGAATGAATTGTTCCGCGAGTTCCAGGTGAACGAGAAGTTGCTCGCGAAAGCCGGTTCGCAGGCGCTGTTCATGCATTGTTTGCCGGCGCATCGAGGAGAGGAAGTTTCCGCCGAAGTCATGGAGCATCCAAACAGCGTCGTTTGGGACGAAGCCGGTAACCGTCTGCACGCACAGAAAGCGTTGCTGGAGTTTTTGATCTGCGGTTCGACCGGTTAGTGAAGCTATCGGAAAATGGCTCGCCGGGGATAGGGAAGCGAGCGCGCCGGGAACGCCGAGAAATAGCAAATGAGTAGGCGAAGGAGCGTGCCCGCGTAGCATAGTCAACCTTCAACGAAACCACTTCTCCGGAGGTCGGCGAATGCGGATCCTGCTGAGTAACGACGACGGTTATCGCGCCAGGGGACTGGCCGTTTTGGCCGACAAACTTGCCGCTCTCGGCGAGGTCACCGTCGTGGCCCCCGAACAGGATCGCAGCGGCGCGAGCAATTCGTTAACCTTGGACCGACCTTTGCGGCTGGAACGCGGTGAGAACGGGTTCTTTTGGGTCGATGGCACGCCGACGGATTGCGTGCACATTGCGATCACCGAACTCCTGGGCACGAAACCGGACCTCGTGGTTTCCTGAATCAATGCAGGTGAGAATCTCGGTGATGACGTTCTCTACTCTGGTACCGTTGCCGCGGCTATGGAAGGCTGTTTCATGGGGTGTCCGGCACTCGCGGTATCGTTGGCCGGTACAGATTTGGAGCACTATTCGGCTGCGGCCCAAATAACTTGTACCCTGATCGGCAATATCATGAAACACGGGCGAGGTGAGAATTGGCTAATGAACGTCAATGTGCCGGATAGACCCACCGAGGAACAACTTGGATATCGGGTTACTCGGCTGGGGCAACGCCATAAGGAAGCTTCGGTGGTGCGGCAAAAAGATCCACGCGGGCGTTCGGTGTACTGGATCGGGCCGTCGGGTCCGCCGCGTGCTGATTCTGGCAACGATACCGATTTCGACTCGATCGCCCGAGGTTTCGTCTCCGTAACACCTTTGCATGCGGATTTGACGGCACATGCCGCGCTCGTCGATGTGGCCTCCTGGATCGAACAGTGAATGATGAGCGCTGACCGTCGCGGTATTGGTATGACCTCGCAGCGTGCCCGGGATCGGCTCGTCGACCAGATCCGCGAAATGGGGATAGGTTCAGAGCAGGTCCTGAACCTCATTCGTACCACTCCACGGCACTTGTTCGTGGACGAAGCCTTGGCGAGTCGCGCTTATGAAAACAACGCATTGCCCATCGGGTTCGGGCAGACGATATCTCAGCCGTACACCGTAGCGGCAATGACCCAAGCGTTGCTCGTTGGTGGTCGACTGGAGAACGTGCTCGAGGTTGGCGCGGGGTGTGGCTATCAGAGTGCGATCCTCGCCAAAGTTGCGAAAACCGTGTACAGCGTGGAGCGAATCGGAGCGCTCGCCGGTAAATTGCGTGTTCGGCTACATGAATTAGGGGTAAACAACGTTCGCGTCCGTCACGGCGACGGTGCTCTGGGATGGGCGAAGCACGCGCCGTTTGATGCAGTTCTCGTCGCCGCCGCGGCTATCGGCATCCCCGCGGCCTTGACCGATCAGTTAGTAGTTGGCGGTCGTCTCGTGATCCCCGTGGGGCAGAAGGGAAGCCAGAAGTTGGTGCTTGTCACGAAGACTCCGGCCGGACTCGAGGAAAACGTTCTCGATCTCGTCAGTTTTGTACCGATGGTGGATGGTCTCGGTTGAGTTCCCCGCACTATGCTTTCCATACATCGGGTCGGTGCAGTAGTCTTAATCGTTTCGGTATGGACCGTCGGCGGGTGCGTCAACAAAGCAAGGGCGCCCATCGCCCATAAATCGGCGGTTCGACCAGAGCGCGTAACCGTGCATCGTGCGGGCGCGCCTCCTGCCAATGATGTGCTAACAGCGCCAGCGTCGTATGTCGTGCGAGGTGGGGATACGCTCTATTCGGTCGCGTGGCGATTCGGGATCGATTTTCGCAGCTTGTCGCATTGGAATCGTATTTCGGACCCGAACGTAATCTACGTCGGGCAACGGCTGCGCTTGACGGCGCCGCCGAAGACCACGGGCAAAAGGGCTAGCGCCCCTACCGTCGCGAACGCACCTAAACGAGCGCAAGGCCCTACTATTAAGCCGGTCGCGAGCAAGGCGAAAAAACAATCGATACCGCATCGCGTCATCTGGTCGTGGCCGGCAAGCGGGGCGGTCCAGGCGGCGTCCACAGCATCGGGGACGAAAGGGATCGAAATTTCGGGTTCTCGCGGTGACGCTGTGAAGTCGGCCGCCGGCGGTACCGTGGTGTATAGCGGGAGTGGACTCCGAGGATACGGACAGCTTATTATCGTCAAGCACAGCGAGGAATTCCTAAGCGCCTACGCTCACAATGACCATTTGCTGGTGGGTGAGGGCGCAATCGTGAAACGAGGTCAACAGATAGCTGAGATGGGTAATTCCGACGCTAAACGCGTCATGTTACATTTCGAAATTCGACGCGACGGCAAAGCAGTCGAACCGCTCCGATTTCTCCCCCAGCGTTAAGGCATCTCATGGCTGCATCTGGCGACAATTCGAAACCACCGAATTCGACTGCCGCGAAGGACGATCCGACGATCGAAGGCGAGCGCGAGCGTTCTTCCAAAGATGCAGACGTTGAATCGGACGGTCTCGAGCCTGATACTGCGGCATTGACAAACATACAGAGCGAACCGGAGCGACCGCCGGCCGGGAACCGAACTGGCGGTACGAAACGTGGGTCGGCGACTGATTTTTCGGCCGGAGAACTCGACGCGACGCGTATGTACCTAAGCGAGATCGGTTACTCGTCTCTGCTAACCGCCGAAGAGGAAGTTTATTTCGCGCGTCGGTCACTGAAAGGCGACGAAAGCGCGCGTAAAAGAATGATCGAGTCGAATCTGCGGCTCGTCGTCAAGATCGCCAGACGTTACATGAACCGGGGACTTGCTCTGCTGGATCTGATTGAGGAAGGTAATCTCGGGCTCATCCGTGCCGTGGAAAAATTCGATCCGGAACGTGGATTTCGATTTTCGACGTATGCGACCTGGTGGATCCGGCAAACAATCGAACGAGCTTTAATGAATCAGACAAGGACGATTCGCTTGCCGATCCACGTCGTCAAAGAAATTAATATTTATCTCCGGGCAGCTCGCCAGTTGGCACAGAAACTGGATCGCGAACCGAGCCCGGAGGATGTGGCGGAAATGCTCGACCGACCGATCGAAGACGTCGAGCGGATGCTGGGTCTCAACGAGCGCACTACCTCTGTAGATGTTCCCGCGGAGAGGGATTCCGACCGCTCGCTATTGGATACGATCCCCGACGAACAGAATCCGGATCCATCGATGGTATTGCAGGATGACGATGTCCAGCGGCACATCGACACTTGGCTTGGTCAGTTGAATGATAAGCAGCGCGCGGTCGTCGAACGGAGATTCGGGCTGTATGGGCGGGAAATAGCGACTCTCGAGGAAGTCGGGAATGAAATTGGAGTTACGCGGGAGCGGGTTCGACAAATCCAAATTGAAGCCCTGCGCCGATTGCGACAGATTCTAGAACGCGAAGGTTTTTCGGTCGATGCACTGTTCGCCGAAATGTAATTACGCGAGACTTACGGCATATAAAAAACCCCGAGTACCGCTCGATTCTCCGCTACGAGAACATTGTAGCAGCGGCACGCCGCTGCCGTTTTCATTACCTCGATACCAACTTGCGCTTCCAATGCGGGCCGCAACACTTCCGGATCGAAAAGCACTTGTGTTTCTCCCGTTCCAACGAGAATTATGCTTTGTTCGAATGCGAGGAGTTTTTCGATATGTTGGGGGCCGACGGCGCCTACGGACAGCGGCAGTGATCCGGTTAGAATATCGTCGCCGACCGCGACGAACGGTTCGACGAGCAAGCGCCCGCCGATTGTGATCCCGTGCTTCGAATATGCCGAAATGGATGGCACGCTGGTCTGGTCGAGATTCAATTTCATAGAACGGGTGATCGGGAGCCGCAGCAGAATCGAGGATCTTCGTTGAGCATGTTGTCCATTTCGACTCGAAATTCGAGGAACTTCCGATTCAGTGGTGGAGCGCCGCCATATTTTCAGAATCGTCTGTCCCGGCTATTACTTGCGATCCACGCCCTCAGCTCGACAGTTTCCAATCACGATCTGAATGTCCCGGAA
>CAZFZX010000032.1:1882-3270 GCA_964523765.1 uncultured Enterobacteriaceae bacterium | reverse complement strand
GATCACAGGTACCTTAGTGAGACTTGCATAACGACCGAACACAGGTGCATCGTAGGTTGGGTTAGGCGCGAAAGGGCCGTAACCCAACAATTCAGTCATCATGTTGGATCACGCCCTTCGGGCTAACCCAACCTACAATGTTCACTAATTCTGAAAGCCTCGGTAAGTATCTTATTTTAGCCGATACGGAGACGTAAATATGCGAGTTATTCTGTTGGGAGGCCCGGGCGCCGGCAAAGGAACGCAAGCCGATTCTATTTGCGAAATTTATGGGATTCCCAAGATATCAACAGGGGATATGCTCCGTGCGGCTATCGGTGCCGGTGATCCTGTGGGGCTGGAAGCAAAGAAAATAATGGATGCCGGCGGTCTTGTGTCCGACGATATCATTCTCCGCCTCGTCGCGGCGCGTCTGACGCAGCCCGACTGCGATACGGGTTTTCTATTTGACGGTTTCCCGCGCACGATTGCGCAGGCAAAAGGACTCGCCCGATCCGGTGTGGCCGTCGACCGAGTGATAGAGATCGTTGTGGGTGACGAGGAAATCGTCCGCCGTATGTCCGGGCGCAGGGTCCATCCGGGGTCCGGTCGGACGTACCATGTCGAATTCAATCCACCGCAGGTCGCCGGTAAGGACGACGAAACGGGAGAAGCCCTCATCCAGCGCGACGATGATGTCGAAAAGACCGTGCGCGCGCGCTTGCGTGTGTATCACGAACAGACCAAACCGCTGGTCGGATACTATCAAAACGCCGCCTCGGAATCGGACGGGCTGGAAATCCGACGCGTCGACGGGGTCGGAGACGTCGAAACGATCAAAGCTCGCGTTCTCGAAGCTTTGAAATAGTTCACAACGAAATTTTGTTTCGGTCGACAGTCGGTTTTTGGAGGGTCACCGGTTTTTTACCCAAAAAAATCTTGGCCAGAATCGTAAGTTCGGTACTTTGTATTTTTGATCGCGATCATTGTTTGTTGTGATAAGAACACAATTTCCGATCGATCATTCAAGTTTTCTACTATAATTGATTGCACATCGTGTTGTTGTGATGTATATAAACAAACGTGGTGTTGCGTTTTAATCCCAACTAAATCTTTAAGGGGGGCTTTTGTTATGGCGAAAGCGAAAAAGAAGGCTTCAAAGAGGAAGTCGGTCAGTCGGAAGAAATCTACTGCAAAGAAAAGGGTAGTCAGGAAGAAGGCGACGAAAAAGAAGGTAGCCAAACGTAAAGCTACGAAGCGGAAGGCAACGAAGAAGAAAGCCGCGAAAAGGAAAGTAGCTAAACGTAAAGCTACGAAGAAGAAGGCGACTAAGAGAAAGGCCGCGAAGAAGAAAGCGACCAAGAGAAAACCAGCAAAGAGAAAGGCGACCAAGAAAAAGGCCGCCAAGA
>CAZFZX010000032.1:0-1782 GCA_964523765.1 uncultured Enterobacteriaceae bacterium | reverse complement strand
ACCAAGAAAAAGGCTACCAAGAGAAGGCCAGCGAGGAAAAAGGCCGCCAAAAAAAAGTAGTATCTGATGCGGCCGAAGCGCAAGCAGCCGAACGCGAGAAGAAGGAACGGCTGAGGCGCGAGGTCGCAGAGGCAAAGGCGAAAATAGCTGCACGCAAGGAGGCGGCGCGACAACGCAGGGCCGAGCAACGCAAACGCGATGCGAGGCAGCGTGCGATTGACGCGTTTGCGAGGAAATGGGAGCGAGAATACGACCGCAAGCACGGCAGCTAAGGCGGCGGTTAGGCGAGCCGCAGGCGCCGGTAGGCGTAGTAGACATCAAAGGCCCCGTCATTGCCCGACAATTCAAGCCCCGCCAGCGACGGCGGGGCTTTTTTGTTTGTGTCTAATTCGAAATCGGCGCTCGCCCTTGATGTTTCGCAGGTCTCGGCCTGACCGATTGCGGCGCTGTTTTCTCCTACGATTTCTTTTCGCTGCTTTTCGCTTGACTATGGCACGAAGCCGTTTTTCATTCGTTAACCCGCATTTCTCGGCAGCGCGACGCGCCCTCTTTGGTCGCACGGACGCTATGGCTCTCGGAAAGACGACCGGGTGTCCCAACGCTCGGAAGAAATTCATACCCTTTAAGTGCCCACCCGGGTATCGCGCCGACTGTTGAGAAATGCGGGCTAACGAATCGACGCCGAGAGCATTCGCCCGCGATAAATCGTGAAACGTCGGAAGCGTCGTTGGCAGTCGAGAACCGGCCCGAAGCTGTTGGCGTTTTATGTTCGCCATTTGACGCTGTGGTTATCATTGGCGTTCGTTGCCTATTGCTTATGGCTGGATCACGTCGTAGGCGTATCATTTGCGGCGAGTCGATGGGCGGTGCCCGCGCGCATATACGCTAGCCCACTGGAGCTATACAAAGGACTCGAGTTGGCTCCCGACTATCTCGAGATGACGCTTGGCCAACTAGGGTACGTGCGGGCTTCTACAATCGATACTCCGGGGCGATATAGGCGTAGCCGACATGGTTTTGAAATATCTTCCAGAGGCTACGCGTTTCCCGAACGGCGCGAGCCCCCCCGTCGGATCAAGATCCGCTTGAGTGGCCGTTCGGTGGCGGCGCTATCGGACATCGAAACGGGCGATCCGCTAGCTCTGGCGCGGCTGGAGCCGGTCGAGATCGGTAGCGTCCACGCGAAAACATTCGAAGATCGGGTAGTCCTCTCGCTAGCCGACACGCCAAAAATGTTGCTCGACATTCTAATCGCGATCGAAGACCGTCGTTTTTATCAACATTTTGGAGTGGACCCGGTCGGGATAGTGCGGGCGGCGGTCAACAATCTCCGTTCGGGCACCATCGAGCAGGGCGGCAGTACGATCACTCAGCAACTCGTAAAGAATCTATATCTGTCTAACAAACGCTCGTACGGACGAAAGATTCGTGAAGCGGTGATGGCAATCGCACTTGAAAGACGAACGGGCAAGGGACAAATAGTGGAAGCCTATGTCAATGAAATTTTTCTCGGCCAGGACGGCAATCGGGCCGTCCACGGGTTCGGGTTAGGCGCGCGCTTCTTTTTTGGCAAACCGCTCGAGGATCTCGGCCTTGCCGAGTTGGCGACCTTAGTCGGGATGGTCAAAGCGCCGAGCACATACGATCCGAGGCGCCGACCGGTAGCGGCGAGAAAGCGTCGAAACCTTGTATTGGACCTATTAGTCAAACAAGGGCTTATCGGCCCGGACGACCACGCCGCAGCGAGCGCGAGCGAACTCGTCGTCCGGAGCCAACCGATCC
>CAZFZX010000031.1:0-28099 GCA_964523765.1 uncultured Enterobacteriaceae bacterium | reverse complement strand
TAGGGAACCTCTGATCAATTCTGGGGCACTCGAGTCACCGCTCAAAATTGTTCGACTCAAGGCGCGGCGCGCAGGTAATAGCCGGGACTATTGGCAAGCGCCGCAACGCCGAGACGGACGATTTTGAACCCAAGGCGGCGTTCCACGAATGAATCAGAGATTCCCTAAATCTGAGTCGAACCCAAAAGATTCCCGCCGAGTGATGGATGGCCATAGCGCTTATCGCCCGCGATGTTCACGAGGGCCGCCTTGCCCGAGCCCAGAGCGCGCTCCAGCGCCGGGACGATCTGATCCGGCGTCTCCACGTGCTCGGTATAAACACCCATCGGCTCGAAAACCTTATCGTAGCGAATGTCGGGCAACATATCGAAAGGTTCGGTGCGCCCCTTCAGGATCGGAATGGAGGCGAAATCGGGGCCCCAGGAGCTGTTGTTCCACAACACCGTAACGATCGGTATGCCGTACTTCGCCGCCGTCTCCATGTCCATGCCGCCGATCCCGAGACCGCCGTCGCCCGAAACCACGATCACCTGCTTACCGGGGCGCGCCAACTGCGCTCCGATCCCCATACCGACCCCATGTCCCACCGGAGCGAGGGGTCCGGCATCGACGATTTGCCCCATCCCGTGGGCGGAGAACCACTGGCTCGTGTAACCGCTCAGGGTGAAACTATCGATAACCAGTGTCGCATCATCGTCTATCACCGACACTAGATCGCGGGTCAGGCGATCCGGGTGGATCGGAAGTTCGTCGTTTGTTGCTGCCGCCCGTTCCGCGATCATTTGTTCGTAGCTCGAACGGACCTCGGCCATCTGCTTGAGCCAGGCGCTGTCGGCCTTCGAGCTGAAATCCGCTTTCACCTCCTTTATCTTGTCGATGATCTGACGCAGCACGAGCTTGGGATCGCCAACGATACCGACCTCTGCCGGCACGTGCCAACCAACGCGTTGCGGGTCGGTGTCCACCTGAATATAGGTCGCCTTATCCGACCACGTCGGCGGCTGGCCGAATTTTTCCCCACTCCAGAAACGGAAACCGATAGCGAGAACCAGGTCCGCGGTGCCCGTAAACGGTTTCTTCCAGGCACCACGGATCGCAAACGGGCTCGCTTCGTCCAACGCGCCCTGCCCGGCGCGGCGGCAATAGACCGGTGTATGGGTGAGTTCCACCAGTTCCCTCAATTCCGCGGCGGCGTCCGACCAGAAGATCCCATCACCACCCGCGATCAGGGGCCGCTCGGCGGCGAGCAGAAACTCTACCGCACGTTCGATCTTGCGCGGGTCGCCCTGGGAACGAAGATCGTCCGGGGCATAGACCTTTGCGCCCGGCCGCTGACGGGCCTCGTCGTCGGCGTGATAAAGAATGTTACTCGGGATCTCGTACAGCGCGACGCCCTGGGGAGGGCTGGTCGCTTCGCGGAACGCCTGGCGTAGATCGACTTCGATTGTCGACCAATCGAGGACTCGTTTGGTGAATTTCGCAAACGAGGCGACGACGTCACTGCCATATGCCTCCTGAAATGATCCGATAATATCCTCGGTGGTCGGATGTTGACCCGATAGACACACCACCGCGCTGTTAGCCAGTCCGGCGCCGCATAGACCCGTCACCGCGTTGGTCAACCCGCAACCGGCTGTTACGCTGCATACGCCTGGCATACCGCTCACCCGCCCATAGGCGTCCGCCGCGTAGGCGGTCGCCTGCTCGTGCCGCATGTGGATGAGCTTGATACCGTTGTCGCGCAGATTCGCGAGGATCGGAAATGTATGCCCACCGTTAACCGCAAACATATATTTGACGTTCTGTTCTTTCAGGATCCGGCCGATCAGAACGCCACCGTCCACCTTTGCCATGCGCTGCGCCTCCGTCGTCAAACGAGCGTCCATATTCCCATATTTCTGCGCCGGGATCCGGCTCCGTACGGCGACGAAGAAGTTACCCGCCTGGCCACGGCTTAGCGGTACAATGCGCGCCGGGAAAGCTTGCTTACGTTCATGGTCGAAAAACTTCTTTCTGTAGGAACCACGGGCCGCGTACTCGCATTCGTGGTACTCGCCGCCGTCAGCGCGGCCGCCGCACTCCAGCTGCCGAACCTGCTCGTCGATCGAAGTGACGACAAGCTGATCAGCAAGAACGATCCCGGTTGGGAAGCGTTGCGTCGGATGCAGGCGGATTTCGGCAAAGAGCAAACCGTACTGATCTACGTCAGGGCCAAAGACCTGTGGACGCGTGAACGGTTGTTGCAACTGCAAAAAGTCACTTTTGATCTCGAGGACATGCCGGGGGTTACCTCTGTCGGTAGCTTGTTCACGGCCACCAATATTCGCGACAAGGGCGACTACGTCGCCGCGGGTCCACTCATGGATCTGGTGCCGCGCGCCGACGAGAAAATCGCCGAGATGCGCCGCGATGCCTTCTACAGCCCGATCATGCGGCGCAGTGTGATATCGAGTGACGGACTCGCTACCGTCGTCAGTTTGAGCTACGCAGGCGATGCGAACGATCCGGACCTGCCGCTGCGGATCTATCGCCAGATCGAAGAGCGGATCGCGCCCCTGCGGTCCGATTTCGAGCGCGTGTTCCAGGTCGGCAGCCCGCGCCTCAACGCCGAGATCGACGAAGGTCTGTTCAAAGACTTGAGGGTTCTGATCCCGGTCGCCGTTGTGATCCTGCTGATCACCATTACGTTTTTCTTGAAATCGATCCGCGCCCTACCGATCCCGCTGATCACCTCGGGGATCACGCTGCTCTGGACGTTCGGTTTTATGGCGCTCGCCGGTATTCCTTTGACCCTGCTGACCGCGATGGTCCCCGCGCTCGTCATCGTCATCGGGTCGACCGAAGACGTACATCTCATAGCGGCATATATGAGCAGCCTCGAGGGCGATAGCAAGGATTCACGGTCGACCGCAATAAAACTGATGGCGAACAAGGTCGGCTTGCCGGTCCTGATCACCGCGTTGACGACCGCGCTCGGCTTCGCCGCCAACGCAATTACACCGATCCCGCTGATCCGGGAGTTCGCCGTCGCCAGCGCGTTTGCCATGCTCGCCAACCTCATTGTCACGGTTTTGAGCGTGCCGTTAACGTTGAATCTGTTTGGTCCGCGCATGAACCCGACCGCGGAAGCCGATGCGACGCCGACGGGTTTGATCGGGGTGATCGTCCGAATTATCGAACGTCTGAGTTCGCGTTATCCCGTCATGATTATCGTGGTCACCGTGGCGCTGCTTGCGCTGTTCGGTTCGAAGATCGCGGAAGTCGAGATCAACAACGACCCGCTGTCATACTTTCAGCCGGATCACCCGTTCGTGGCCGATGCGGAAACGCTGCACGAGGAAGTTTCGGGCTTGAAAATCTTCAGCGTCACGCTGTCGAGCAAAATCGAAAACCTGTTCGAAACGCCGGCCGGGATCGCGAAGATCGCTTCGGTCCAAGCCCTGCTAGACGAAACCGGCCTGTTCGACAAGACACAGTCGCTGGCGGACATCATCGCGCTCATGCATCAGGAATATCATCGGGGCGACACCCGGTATTACCAGGTACCGGGCGCGACCGAGGACGTGGAACTGTACCTATCGAGCCTTATGCGTAAGGACATCGAAGCCTTCGTCACCGAGGACTATTCGCGCGCCCGGATCATGGTGCGGCACAATTTGTCGAATTCGATTGCGCTTAACAGGACGCTCGATCAGTTCCGCGAAGCCGTGCCCATCGTCCTCGGCCCGAATGTGGATTATGCGCTGACCGGAAAAAACCTGATGGTCAACCGGGCTGCCGAGTCGCTTATCTCGGGACAGATCTCTTCCTTATTTCTGATCTTGGAGATCATTCTGCTCCTGTTCAGCCTTCTCTATACTTCTATCCTTGCCGGTTTGCTGTCACTGGTGCCGAATATCATTCCGGTCTTGATGAACTTCGGGCTGATGGGTTTTCTCGGCGTACCGTTGAACCCGGGAACCGCGATGGTCGCAGCTATTGCTATCGGCGTCGCGGTCGACGACACAGTCCACCTCATGACGCGCTTCGGCGCCGAGAGCCGCCGGCACCTGCAAGAATCGGATGCAGTGCGCGCCACCATCCGCGGCGAAGCGATCCCGATAGTCTCTACTTCAATCGCGCTCGCGCTCGGCTTCAGCGTCTTGAGCTTCTCCAATTTCAGCATCGTCGCGCAGTTCGGTTTGCTTGCCGCCGCCACGATGCTGTACGCCCTGGTCTCGGATCTGTTGGTGATGCCGATCCTGCTCAAGCATCTGCGTCTCGCCACGGTCTGGGACATCGTCGGCCTCCAACTCGATCGCGAAGTGCTGGTGCGCTGCCCGTTGTTTCAGGGGATGTCGCCATATGAGACGAAGAAGGTGGTGCTGCTTCCGCGCATGCAGGACTTCGATGCCAACGAGGTGATCATCGAAAAGGGCAGCCGCTCGGCCGGTATGTACGTGGTGCTGAAAGGAGAGGCGCAAGTTCGGTTCAAGAGAGACGAGCTGCAGCTCGATATCGACATGCTCCCGCCGGGAAGCGTCTTCGGCGAGATCGGATTCTCGGGTGAGGACGTCGAACGTACCGCTACGGTGGTCGCGGCAGAGCCGATGACCGTAGTTTGCCTGGACGCCGAAGGCGCACGCAAAGGCCTGCGTTTCTACCCGCGGATCGCCGCGCGCTTGCACCAGAACATCAGCAATATTCTGGGGCGACGCCTGGTGGAGTCACACGAACGCCTGGCAGACGTCGTCAAGCTGCACATGGGTTAGGGAACCGGCATCTGTAATACTGCGCTGATGGACGACTCGATGATCGGGAATGTGACCGACGTTGCGCCGCGGCAGCGCGCGTATCCGCGCCTGCCGATAGTGATGGGAACGACCCTGGTGGCCGGACTGGCCTGGGCTCTGCTGGTCTTTGGCGGCGGGCACGTTCACCACGCGGGAAACCAACTCACCACAGCGACCCGACTGTTCGCCGATTTCGGTTTTCTTTTTACGATGTGGTCCATCATGGCCATCGCCATGATGCTGCCGATCGCGCTCCCCGCCATCCTTACTTTTGCCGATATACAACGAGCCGGCGCCGCCAAGGGCGAAGATGCCGTTTCGCCGGCCCTGTTTGCGGCGGGCTATCTTTGTGCGTGGCTGGCATTCGGATTGGCGGCCGCGACCGCCCAGTGGGGCACGCATATCTGGGTGATGGCTGCCCCGGCGATCGCCGACAACGGATGGTTGTTCAGCGGATTGCTGTTGCTCGCGGCCGGGCTGTACCAATGGACCCCGTTGAAAAATGCCTGTCTGATCCGGTGTCGCGCGCCCATGCAGTTCTTTCTCACCCACTGGCGCACCGGAAACCGCGGGGCCGTTCGCATGGGCTTTCGTTATGGCGTGTACTGCGTAGGATGCTGCTGGCTGTTGATGACGTTGATGCTGATAAGCGGCATGTTCAACCTGTTGGGCATGGCGCTGCTGACGGTCTACATGTTGTTCGAAAAGATTGTGCCCGACGGACGGAAGTTCTCGCGCGCGGCGGGCCTTGCCGCAGTGCTCGGCGGATGTATCCTGTTGCTCAAACTTGCGTAGAAAAGGAGGCGGAGGTGGAAAAGTGGAAAATCAAAGGCGAGTTACTCGCGAATTGTAATTGCACAGTTTTCTGCCCGTGCGCGCTGTCCTTGGGTCACCACCCCCCGACCCACGGTTATTGCCAGACATGGTTCGCTATTCATATCGATGTGGGACAATGGGGCGAGGCGCCGCTCGATGGCCTCAACGTCGGTATGTTGGCCGATATCCCGAATTCGATGCGCCACGGCGGCTGGAGCGTCGGCTTGTACATCGACGAGTCCGCCGATGAGACCGCCGCCGACGGCCTCGAACAGATCTTTTCGGGAAACGCCGGCGGCAGTACCGGTTTGTTCAAGCTGTTGACGGCCGAGTTCCTGGGCACTCAAAGGATCCCGATCGAGTACGAAACCGATGGCGATCGGCGCCGCGTCGCCTTCGGCAAGAAGATCACCGCCGAAATCAAACCCATCGACGGCGCCGATCCGGACGCAAACGTCGTCATCTCGAACACCTCCTATTGGGTAGCGCCGGAGATCGTCGTGTGCGAAGCCGTCAAAGCGAAAGTACGTGATTGGGGCAGGGTTTGGGACCTGTCGGGCAAAAGCGCGGAACGCTGTGCGATCGACTGGCGCGGCCCGTGAGGTAAGAGTTAGAGGACGCACCCGTGTTGATCACTTGGAAGGCCATCTCGGGACCAGGGAACTCGGTCTAGGGAACCTCTGATTCATTCTGGGACAGTCGAGTTGCCTTGATCCAAATCATGGCGGGACTCCTCGATCAGGGCAACGATGACCGCCCGAGGCGGCGGGCCCCGTCGCCGACAATCGTTGAGAACCGTACGGAGGAACCTCGGTGGAACTGAAGGATCTGAATGAGATCGAGCGTGCAACCCGACCGGGTCGGCCTGAGTTAGCGCGACTCGGCGTCGCCGTCCTGTTCCTTGTTACCGTCATCGTATTCGTCGGGGTCCGCCATGCGGAAGTCGCCGGTGCCTACGTACTGATCGGCGCTGCCGTGATCGGCGCCTACATGGCCATGAATATCGGTGCCAACGACGTAGCTAACAATGTCGGTCCGGCGGTGGGGTCGCGGGCCGTGACGCTCGTGGGGGCGATAGTGATCGCGGCCGTGTTCGAGGCATCAGGCGCCCTCATCGCCGGCGGCGATGTGGTCAGCACGGTCAAGCAGGGGATCATCGACCCACAAGCGATCGCCGACCCGAATGAGTTCATCTGGGTGATGTTGGCCGCCTTGCTCGCGGGCGGTATCTGGCTCAACGTTGCCACCAGCTTGAGTGCTCCGGTCTCTACCACTCACTCTATCGTCGGCGGCGTGCTCGGCGCCGGCATCGCAGCGGGCGGCTTCGGCATCGCCAACTGGGGCACCGTCGGCGCCATCGTGGCAAGCTGGGTTATTTCGCCGATGCTTGGCGGCATCATCGCCGCGACGTTTCTCTACGCGATAAAGCGCGCTATCACCTATCGGCCGGACATGCTCGCAGCGGCGGCGCGGACCGTGCCCTTCATGCTGGGGGTCATGGCCTGGGCGTTCGGCACCTACCTGGCCCTAAAGGGCTTAAAGCACGTCATCAAGGTCGATTTCCTAAGCGCGGCCGGTATCGGCTTAGTGGCTGCAGTATTGATCTACGCGGCGACCAAGCCCCTTATCGCGCGCCGAGTCGATAAGCTGGACAGCAGCAAAGAAAGTGTCAATAGTCTATTCACCGCACCGCTCATCTGCGGCGCGGCACTGCTGAGCTTCGCCCACGGCGCCAATGACGTGGCTAACGCCATCGGGCCGCTGGCGGCCATCAATGAAACCATCATGGGCGGCGGCATCACGCACGAAGCGGGCATTCCGCTCTGGGTAATGACAGTCGGTGCGCTCGGCATCGTTTTCGGACTCGCGCTGTACGGTCCGAAGCTCATCCGCACGGTCGGTTCGGAGATCACGGATCTCGATCAAATGCGCGCCTTTTGCGTCGCCATCGCCGCGGCTCTCACCGTCATCCTGGCGAGTCAGCTCGGTTTGCCGGTCAGTTCCACGCACGTCGCTATCGGCGCCGTATTCGGCGTGGGTTTTCTGCGTGAACACCTGAAGCAGTCCTATGCCAGTATGCTGGTGGAGATCCGCGCACATCACGTCGGCGAAGACCAGGCGGTGGTGGATACTTTCCTCGAACGCTTCGAGTTCGCCGGGATCGAGGAAAAGGGGCGGATGCTGCGTGAACTGAAGCGGCACAAGGCCGAAGCCGAACTCTCCAAACAGGAACGCAAACAGCTCAGCAGTGTCTACAAACAAGAGCTGGTACAGCGCTCCGCGGTCTTGCGTATCGTGGTCGCATGGGTCGTTACGGTACCTTTGTCGGGTCTGCTGGCAGCGCTACTCTACTTCACTGTACGGGGCATGATGCTGCCGTAACAGGAGTATACGGAGCCTCGCGTTTTGGACGCGGCCCGTTCGAGAGGCGGGACTGATACTCCGATGCTCGACGAACGACCGCCGCGAGGAGCCGGATGTGAAGCGAACGAACACCTCGCTCCGGGCGGCCGCCGCGCGCCTAAATCCTCCGCTGGCCCAACTATCGGATCGCGCCGTCTATCAAACTCTCTGCCATATCGTTACACTTTGACGCGCTAGCCGGTACCGGGAACGAGTGGCTGCGATTTGACCGCACTAAAAAGCGCCGGCCAGCAAGGCCCCGCAAGGGGACCACACAAAACTGCCGCAGTCGTAACACGTTGCCGACGAGCTTCGGGGCGTGCTGCAACTCTGATACCGGCGGGCGAGCCTGGGCGTCCGCCGTCACGATTGCGACGACGGCGCAAGGCTGGAGACAGTATCAATGCTCGAAATCATCATTCATGGTCGCGGCGGTCAGGGTGCGCAGACGGCCGGTAACCTGCTCGCGATGGCCTTCTTCGCCGAGGGGAAATTCATCCAGAGTTTTGCGACCTACGGCGGCGCCCGCCGCGGTACGCCGGTGAGTTCGTTCATTCGTATCGACGATCGCCCGGTACGACTGCGCTGCGACATCGAATCTCCGGACGCGATCCTGTGCTTTGATGCGAGTCTACTGGACGGCTGGCTGCTCGATCGCGCCGGCACCGACACTCTCATCGTGGTAAATTCAGTGAAGACCCTGGCTGACTACGCCAGCCTCGATGCTCGCCGTGTCGTACCCGTTGACGGTATCGCGATCGCGCGCCGCAATGGCCTCAGGCGGATCGTCAACTCAGCGTTGCTGGGCGCCTTTATTCGAGCGCTCGGCGCGCCTTCGCTCGATGCGATGAGCCGCACTATCGCCGAGGCGGCACCGGTCAAACAAGAAGAAAACGTCAAAGCCTGTGTAGAAGGTTTCGAACAAGCCGATCAATTGATACGGGGCGTGGCGGCATGAACGACAAACCGGCCGACCGGCCAACCTGGACCCATTCCACCACGGAAGGCTTCCATACCGGCACATGGCGCAGCGCCCTACCCGTACATGAACGCGGCCGCTCGCCGTGCCACCACGCGTGCCCGGTCGGCGGCGATATCGCCGCATGGATAGCGCACGCGCGCGAGGGACGCCATTTCGACGCTTGGCAAACCCTGACAGAGAACAACCCGTTTCCGGCCGTCACCGGTCGGGTCTGTCATCATCCGTGCGAGATCGCATGTAACCGTGCCGGTTACGACGAAGCGATCGCCATCTGCGCGCTGGAGCGATTCGTCGGCGACCGGGCCCTGGAAGAGGATTGGGCTTTCGAGCCGGTGTCGACGACTCGCGACACGTCCGTTGCCGTGGTGGGCGGCGGGCCGTCAGGCCTCGCAGCCGCCTACCATCTTCGCCGTCGCGGCTATCGCGTGACGGTGTTCGAACGACAACCGAAACTCGGTGGTCTACTGCGGTACGGGATCCCGGCATACCGCCTCGACAAGACAGTACTCGATGCGGAAATCGCGCGTATCCTCGCGCTCGGGATCTCGGTCCATACCGATTACGCCGTCGATTCGCCCGCCGAGTTCGAGCGCTTACTCGAGAGCCATTCGGCGGTATACCTCGCTACAGGCGCGGCCAAGCCGAAACGTCTGCCGCAGCTCGACTACGCCGAACCGTGGGTGATGGAGGGAGCGGAATATCTGTTACGGACCAATCTCGGCGAGGGAACCGAGTTGGGACCAGCCGTAGCGGTTATCGGCGGCGGCAGCGCGGCGCTCGACGTTGCCCGAAGCGCACGCCGGCTCGGTCACTCCGTACAGGTAGTGAGTCTCGAACCGCGCGAGGCGCTACCGGCGCAAACCGAGGAAATTCTCGAGGCCGCAGAGGAAGGCATCGAATTCGTCGACTCGACGATGCTACGCACGGCGCGCTACAGCGCGGAAACGAGAGTCAAGCTCGAATGCATCAAGATCGTGTTCACCCCCGGGGATGCGCCGGGTGAATTCTCGGTTACGCCGATCGAGGGATCGGAATTCGAACTCGCTGCCGATGCGGTCATCACCGCAGTCGGCCAGGATCCGGCACTGGAGACGTTCGAGTCCATGCTCGACGTTCAGGACAGACTCGTCACTGTTGACGAGGGACAACGCACGAGTCGCGAACAACTATTTGCCGGCGGCGATCTCGCCAGCGCAGCGCGTTTCGTCACCCACGCCTTTGGGATGGGGAAACGTGCCGCCGCCGCTATCGACTCGAGCCTAAGCGGCGCCGGCCAGCAGCCGGCGATCGCGGAGCGCAAAGTCGAGCTGGGAGACATCAACACGTTCTATAGTCCACCTGCGGCCCGAGTCGTCGAAGCACGTATCGCGCCCGACCAGCGAAGCACACATTTCGACGAGGTGCAGTTACCGCTGGACACAACCGCCGCGCTGAACGAGACGGAGCGATGTTTCAGTTGCGGCTTTTGCATCTTTTGCGACAACTGCTTCTACTACTGCCCGGATATGGCAGTAGTACGCGAAGACGATGGTTATTCGATCCGTACCGACTACTGCAAGGGTTGCGGCCTGTGTGTGAAAGAATGTCCAACCAGCTCAGTCGTATTGCATGAGGAACTCCGATGAACGACTTCGGCGACGACTATTTACTACTGCACGGCAATCACGCGGTTTCCTACGGCGTGCGCCTCGCTCGCCCCAAGGTGATTCCGGTGTATCCGATCACCCCGCAAACGCCCATTGTTGAAAAGCTCACCGACTTCTACGCCGCCGGTGAGCTGGACGCCGAAATGCTGACCCCGGAATCCGAGCACTCGGCCATGGCTGCCTGCATTACCGCGTCGCTGACCGGTGTTCGCGTATTTACCGCGACCGCCTCGCAGGGTCTGATGTTGATGCACGAGCTGCTCCACTACGCGAGCGGCGCACGCGCCCCCATCGTAATGTTCAACGTCAACCGCACGATCGGTTCGCCGTGGGGCTTCTGGCCCGATCAGACCGACAGTGTCGCGCAGCGTGACACCGGGTGGGTGCAACTGTATAGCGAGCACGGTCAGGAATCCCTGGACACGGTGATTCAGGCATTTCGGATCGCCGAGGCCGTCAGCCTGCCGGTGATGATCAACCACGACGCGTTTTATGTCTCGCACGCGCTAGAACCGGTAAGGATCCCAACCCAGTCACTGGTCGACGAGTACTTGCCGGCCTATCAGCCGGAGCACTTTCTGGACCCTGAACGCGGCGAATCCTGGGGCAACGTGGTCAGTCAAGACATGTACCGCCGCCACCGAGAGGACCTCGATAAGGCGATGGGCGAAGTCCCGGCGGTCGCTACCGAGGCGCACGCCGAATGGCATGCCCGGACCGGCCGGAGCTATGACCTGGTGGAGCAGTATCGCTGCGAGGACGCCGATGTAGTCGTCGTCACGATGGGCAGCATGTGCGGCACGGTGCGCGAGGCCGTGGACGAATTGCGCGATGCGGGCAAGACGGTCGGGCTCCTCAAAGTACGATTGTTCCGGCCGTTTCCGACCCACGCACTGCGGCGAGCGCTCGCGGATATTCCGGACGTACTCGTCCTCGACCGCAACTTCTCGCCCGGGTTGGGCGGGGTGCTGCATCAGGAGCTACGCGCGGCGCTCTACGACATGGCCGGGGCACCCCGAATTCACGGCTTTCTTGCCGGTGTCGGCGGGGTCAACGTACCGCCGGCACGCATCATCGAGTTCGTCGAAAGCGTTAGCGGCGAGCCTCCGGCGGTCGAATCTACCTGGGCTAGGTGAAGATCATGCAGAAACTCGAAATAGACGATCAACAAATGTTTTATTCCGGCCACCCGGCTTGTCCCGGTTGCCCCGAAGCGCTTGCGATCCGACATATCTTGAACACCATCGGGCCCGACGCGGTCGCGGTGATTCCGCCTTCGTGCATCGCCGTGATCTGCGGCCTTCAACCGTTCAACTCCACGCGCATTCCAGTCTATCAAACGACGTTGGAATCGAGTGCGGCGTCGGCGAGCGGTATTCGTCGGGCGTTGAACGGCCGGGATAAGGGGGACACGAAAGTCATCGTGATCGCCGGCGACGGCGGTACCTGCGACATCGGTTTTCAGTCTCTGTCCTCGGCTGCCGAGCGCAACGAAGACATGATCTACTTTTGTCTCGACAACGAAGGCTACATGAACACCGGGGCACAAAAGAGTTCGTCGACACCGCTGTTCGCGGTGACGAGTTCGACGCCGGCAGGCAAGAATACGAAAAAGAAAAACCTCACCGAAATCATGGCGGCGCACGAAATCCCATATGCGGCAACGGCCTGCACGGGTTATCTCGACGATCTCGTCTACAAAGTCAAAAAGGCCGATTCAATGCGAGGCATGCGGGTGATCACG
Organism: uncultured Enterobacteriaceae bacterium; assembly: GCA_964523765.1. GTDB lineage: Bacteria > Pseudomonadota > Gammaproteobacteria > UBA11873. Next base: position 15,736 of record CAZFZX010000031.1, on the reverse strand, counting down.
CTGCTGACGCCGTGTATCGACGGCTGGGGACTGGAAGAGGACGCTGGCGTCGAGGCCGCCCGCCTCGCCGTTGAGACGGGCATCTTCCCACTCTACGAGGTAGAAAACGGGTTCAAGTACACGCTCAATCACACGACCAAAGAACGCCCGGTCACGGACTACCTGACGATGCAGTCACGTTACAAGCATCTCGAACCCGCCGCCGCCCAGACCATGCAAGATACGGTAGACACCGCTTGGGCCCGGTTGCTGGAGAAGGTGAAGCTCTCCGCCGCTGACTGATCGTCCCGTCGGCGACCGAAAAGTGACGCGGGCCTAGCCTGCATACGGGTCGCAGCGAAAGTAAAGACTCGACAGCGATTGCGGGCTAAAGTGCCAACACTATGACGACCCGGGTAGAATGACGCCTGTCGGCCGTGTTCAGCGCGGACGTCCAGGGCTACAGCCGCCTCATGGGCAACGACGAGGAGGCGACGATCCGCACCCTCACCGCCTATCGGAAAATTTTCTCCTCCCTGATCGGGCAGCACAACGGTCGAGTCGTTGATTCGCCCGGGGACAATTTGTTGGCGGAGTTTCCGAGCGCCGTCGATGCCGTACGCTGCGGTGTCGCCGTACAGAAAGAACTGACCGTCAGGAATTCAGCGCTCGACGAATCTCGAAAGATGCTCTTTCGCATTGGCATCAATGTCGGCGATGTCGTCGTTGAAGCCGATCGGATCTATGGGGACGGAGTCAATATCGCTGCGCGTGTGGAGGCTCTCGCCGACGGTGGCGGCCTGTGTATCTCGGGCACGGTGTACGACCAGGTCGAGGGCAAGCTCGAACTTGGGTATCGGGCGCTCGGTGAGCAGACGGTCAAGAATATTGCCAAGCCGATCCGGGTCTACCGCGTACCGACAGAACCGGATGCCAAGACAAAAAACGGATCAGGATCGCCGGAGGATTCCGTGCGCACTACGACCGGGCCGGTCGCATTTCCGGACAAACCTTCGATCGCGGTACTCCCATTTCTCAATCTCAGCGGAGATCCGGAACAGGAATACTTCAGCGACGGTATGACCGAAGATTTGATCACCGATCTTTCGAAGATCTCGGGCCTGTTCGTTATTTCTCGCAACTCCGTGTTCTCCTACAAGGACTCGACGGTAAAGACCGGGCAGGTCAGCAGCGAACTCGGCGCCCGCTACGTCGTCGAAGGCAGCGTGCGTAAAGCGGGAAATCGCGTTCGAATTTCCGCCCAATTGATCGATGCGACGACCGATTACCACCTATGGGCGGAACGATACGACGGCCAACTCGACGATATATTTTCCCTCCAGGACGAGGTGGTTCAGCAGGTCGTGTCCGCTCTCGCGGTGACACTAACGGCGGGAGAACGGGAACGGGTGGGTGCCCCGCCGACTCAGAACCTCGAAGCCTACGACGCGTTTATGCGCGGACGCGATGAATATGCGCGCCGCAACCGGAACGCGAACGCACAGGCGCGCCAGCTGTTTGAGCGGGCCATCGCGCTCGATCCGAACTATGCCGAAGCCTATGCTTTCCTCGGCCGCACCTATCTCATCGAGATGGTCAACCAGTGGAGCGAAGACCCGGCCGTCATTGAACTAGTATTTGCCAACGGCAAGAAAGCAGCGGCACTGGACGAGAGTCAACCAACGGCCCACGAGACGTTGGCCTACGCATGGTTAGGGAAACGACGGCATGCGGAGGCGATCGCCGAAGCGCGGAAAGCCATTAGCTACGATCCCAACTTTGCGGAAGCCCATGTCTGCCTGGCCGAGATCTTGAGCATGGCCGGAGAACCGGCGGAAGCGATACCCCTGATCGAGCAGGCGATGCGCCTCAACCCTCGTTACACTCCCAACTATCTGTGGGCACTCGGTCACGCACATTGGATGTTGGGGAACAACGAAGAATCGATCCGTTTGATGAAACGAGCCGTTACCCGGAATCCCGATCACCTGGTTGCGCATTTGCTTCTGGTCTCCTGTTACGTCGAGACGGGCCGGGAAGAAGCGGCTCGACTAGAGGCCGGAGAAGTCCTGCGGATCAGTCCGGACTATTCAATCGATCTTGCACGGACACGAATGCCCTATAAGAATACCCAGATGAGGGAACGCGTGCTCGAGAACCTGCGAAAGGCCGGAATGGCGTAGAATTTCGCATTGACAACGCGATCCGAGGCCTGCCGTTGCGGTTAGAGCGCCGCTGCTTCTCCGGCTACACCCCGTCGGCGACGGTCACGGTACGAGCCCACCACCAACCGAAGGCACGAAGCCGATATGAGTGAGCGCGACTCCGTGAAGATCAACGACACACCCGCCTGGATTGACGAAGCGCTCGGCGGGAACCGGGCCACCTTCGCGCGTCTGCTTACTGCGATCGAGAATCAAAGTCACGAACTCCCTGCGGTGCTGAACGCGGTATCCGCGCGGGTCGGCGGGACGCGGATAGTGGGCGTCACGGGAGCCCCGGGGGTCGGTAAGTCAACGCTGATCAACGGCTTGCTCAAAGCGCTGCGGCAACGCGAACTGTCGGTCGCCGTCCTGGCCGTCGATCCTTCGAGCACCTTTACCGGCGGCGCGGTGCTCGGGGACCGGGTAAGGATGGGAGAACTGCAGGGCGACCCGGGCGTTTTCGTCCGCAGTCTGGCCACCCGCGGTCATCTCGGCGGACTCACCGCGACGGCGACTATGATCGTGGATGCATTCGATGCCGCCGGTTGGGACATCGTGATCGCCGAGACCGTGGGAGTCGGTCAGGCCGAAATCGACATCGCCGCGCTGGCACACGCCACGGTTGTCGTTTGCGCGCCTGGGCTTGGCGACGTCGTCCAGGGCATCAAAGCGGGAATTATGGAAATCGCCGACGTCCTGGTGTTGAACAAAGCCGACCTGCCGAACGCTGACCTGGCCACGCGCCAGCTCACCGAGGCGGTAGAATACATGCCGCAAGCCGCGCGGCCGGCGCTGGTCCAAACGGTAGCGAAAACCGATGTCGGCGTGGCAGCGCTGGCCGAACTGGTCGTCGATCACTGCCCGAAGACGGCCACCCCGGACCAAGGGGAACGCCGACGCCGAGTACGTCGCTTGCTGACGGCATTTTCGGTCTTAAGGCTTCGCGACCGGCTCGATACGAGCAAAGCGCAGGCCTTCGACGACATTTGCGACGCGGTTCTCGAAGACGGCTTGGATTTCGAGGCCGCCGCGGCAAGAACCCTGACTTTGGGCGCCTAAAGAAAACAGAAACACGGCACGATTCGGAGAACCATCGACCATGACCAGCAAACTCTCGACCCAATCCGGGATCCCGTTGCAGCCCGTATATCGACCGGAGGATCTCAGCGATGCTCCTTATGAAAAAGACCTCGCCGACCCGGGGAGCTTTCCCTATACACGCGGCCGCCGTCTCGAAGCCGATGGCGGCAACTGGATCTGGCGCGAACTATCGGGCGAAGGCGACCCGAAGCGCTCCAACGAGCAGCTCAAATACCTGTTGTCGAAAGGACAGATGGGGATCGATTTCGTCGCCGATACGCCGACCTATACGATGCTCGATGCCGATCACCCGCAGGCGCGGCACGCAGTCGGTACGCAGGGCGTGTCGCTGTGCCGCAAAGTGGATTATGTCGACTTGTTGCGCGACATTCCTCTCGACGAAATTTCGGTATCGGCCTCGGTACGCGCTGAATTCGGCATCATCGGCTTGTACATGGCAACCCGGGAACTCGGTTTCGACCCGGCGCTGTTGCGGGGATCGGTGATCCAGTCAACGTTGTACGGGGAAGATTGCTGCTACGCGGTCCATCTACCGTTAGATCTGCGGCTGCGCTTAACCTGCGACTCGATCGAGTTTTCTTCCGAGAAAATGCCCAAGTTTCACTCGTTCATTGAAGATACCTATTACATCAGCGACGGCGGCCTCGATGCGGTAGAAGAAATGGCGCTGGGGTTTATCGAGATCAGATTCATCGTCCGGGAGCTGCTGCGCCGCGGTGTCCCGATCGACAGTTTTGCTCCGCGTATCGCGATCCTCGTCAACGGCCACACGGACTTATTTGAAACCGTCGCTAAAATCCGGGCGACGCGCCGACTGTTCGCCCGCATGATGCGCGACGAATTCGGTGCCAAAGATCCGCGATCCATGGCGGTCAATGTGACGGGACATTCGTCGGGTCTGTCCTTGACCGCCGAACAACCGGCCAACAACATCGTCCGGGGCGCGATTCAGGCGCTGGCCATGGCACTGGCGGGCGTGCAGGCGATGGAGATCTCGACATTCGACGAAGCCTACCGGACACCATCGCCGCAGTCGCACGAGGTCGGTCTGCGCACTCAGCAAATCATTCAACTCGAAAGTCTGGTTTCGCAAGTTAACGACCCGCTCGGTGGATCGTATTTTGTCGAGAACTTGACCGATGATGTCGAAAATCGGATCTGGAAGATGGTCAGCGACATTGAAGCGACGGGCGATATCATGGACCTATCCGAGCAGGGCTATTTTCGCCGGATATTTGCCGATACCATGGTCAGAAACGCCAACTGGGTGGCCGAGGGACGACAGAAGAAAGTCGGGGTGAACTGCTTTCAGGTGCCCCCCGAAGAAGACACCTTGTTGCGCGATATCGTGGAGCAGAAATTCGAGCCCGCTCACGCGCATGTCGAAAAAGTGAAACGCTTCCGGGCGGAACGCGATCAGGGGGCCGTGGATGACGCATTACGGCTCGTGCTAGATTGCGTCAAAGAGTCAGAGACTAACCTGATGTACCCGATGATGGATGCGCTGGAAGCGAATGCGACGATGGGCGAAATCGCCGGTATTCTGCGGGTCGCCTGCGACCATCCCTACGATCCCTTTCACGCCGTGGAATCGCCAATCGCGGCATGAACCATCAACCAAAATGACCAACAAGCGACCAACGGCAAAAGTCTACATCGGTTTGCTCGGCCTCGACCAACACGAAGCCGGGGCGCTGAGCGTCACCCGCATGCTGTCCGAAGCCGGCGTCGAAGTGGTCTACGGGGGTCGCTTCAACCTGCCCGCGAACATCGCCGCCGCCGCCGTGGACGAGGACGTCGATTTGATCGGTCTGAGCTGCCACTCGTGGGAGTATCTCTACTACATCGACGAACTCGTTGCCGCGCTAGCCGCGGCCGGCAAGCAGGTTCCGATCGTACTCGGCGGATCTGTGATCACGAGCAAAGACGAGGCGGATCTGCGTGAGAGAGGCGTCGCCGCTACTTTTGGCTCGTCATCGACGCCGGATCAGATTGTCTCCGAGGTCGTGCGACTCGCCCAGACTGCCCGCGAGACGTCCTGAGGCAGATCTTTTACGCATCGTTTTCAGTATCTTCCAACTCCGCCAGCCCAACACCCGGCCAGCCGTCAAGATCCCGCTGATCGCCGCCGGCAGCACGCCGCAGCTTAGAATGTCCTGTCCGGTCAGGTAGAGCCCCGGTATGTTCGTTTTTGGTCTCAGCCAGTGCTGCCCAAACCGAGTGCGGTCGTGCGTCAGCCCGTAGGTTTCCCCGTATTGATAATTGCAATAGTACTGCGTCGTCAACGGTGAACCGGTCTCGCAGTAATCCACCTTCCCCTTTAGTTGGGGCAGCTTTTCATACAAAGCATCGAGCAGGCGGTCGCTAAGCGCGGACTTCAGCTCTTCATAGTCGTCTCCCCGTTTGCCCCAGTTCGTACCGTTCCATTTTTCGAAGGCCGCGAACGGTATGAAACTCAAAATCATCATGGTGGAACGTCCCGGATGAGATCGGGAAAATTCCGGATCGCGACTCGAGGGAAATGAAATGAACATGCCCGGAGTCTTGCTTTGGTCCGCCGCGAAATCGCGAACGTTTTTATCATGCTGCTCATCCGGATAGATCCAGATATTCCGGTTCGGCAAATTTAGACTCTCCGCATCCCCCTGTAAGCCGACGAACACGCTGATGTTCGCGACCGACGGACTCACCACCCGGAGTTTCTCTTCATACCCCGCCTTTTTGACCAACGAGTCGGGTAACAACCTTTGGAAGGTATTCATTACACCGGCATCGCTGACGATAACCGGCGCTGAGATCTGCGAACCGTCGGCCATTCGGACACCGGTGGCGCGGTCATTTTCGACGACAATACTCTCGACTCGGGCGTAAGTGAAAACTTCACCTCCGGCGGCCTGAATTGCGGGAATAATCGCCTTGGCAATCTCGCTCGAACCGCCGGCGGGATAATAGGCGCCGCCGATATAGTGGTCGACAATCGCACAGTGCATCAGGAAGCTCGAACTTCGCGGGGGGAGTCCAAACGTACCCCATTGCGCCGTAAGTACGCCGATCAGTGTTTCGTTCTGAGTGATTTCTCGGAGCACATCGTAAGTGCTCTTGTAGAAATAAGCGGGCAGCACCGCTTTAAGAAAAGCCGAGTAGACGCCAACAATCATGGACGGTAGGAATCTTTCGAAGAGTACGAGCGGGACCCGTTTTATGACGGTCGCCACCCTTTTCATGTATTGATCGATATTGGCCTTTTCTTCCGGGAATTGCGCTTTTAATCGGTTAACGAACTCCTTGCGCCCTGAATAGAAATCATATTGTTTGCTTCCGAGATAGACGCGATCGTAGTTTTTATCGAGGGCGGACCATCTTATTTTTCCGTCTGTCACGTAATCGAAAATCTCCTTTTCTTTCGATTCGTGCCCCACTTTCCCGACATAGTGCACGCCCGGGTCCCAGGCGTAACCGTTTCGATCATAGGTGTGGGTAAAACCGCCGGCGGTATAATGCTGTTCCAGCACAACGACCTTTTTTCCTGTTTTTGCCAACGTCGATGCGCAACTCAAGCCGCCGAGGCCCGAGCCAATAACGATAACGTCGTAGGGGCCCTCTAAGCGGTTACTTCGGTATCGTTTTCCGACCCGATTCCCGCTTGGGCCTGAGGTTCTTTGCTCGACCATTACATCATCCTGTCGCATTCCTGGAAGGATCGCCCGCATTACCGGCAGCTTTCACCGCCATATTATCGCACCTCTCGCGCTGGATTTGAGTGCGCCCAGGCGTCCGGTGCCGCCGAAATCCGGTTTCACGGGACAGCCCTCTGTTCTCGGGCGGTCATAATGCTCCGGAAAACCGTATTTCCTTGGTGAGGACCGGTTCGCCGACCCAATGTGCCTTCCCGATATCGCCCTGAAATTCGTCGGAGACCTCGTACATTCTCAACACCAGGTCCAGACTTCGTACCTTCCCGGTCAATGCATCCGGGAGTGTGAACGTCACGGTGCGTTTTTCGCCGCTTTGAAGCTGTGCATTTTGGATCAATTTGTAGGGCATGAGACCGACGATGGGCATTAGCGTGAACGCCTTGGCAAAACGCTCGACGATCCGGTGTATCTCGCGACCCTGTTCATCCTTGCAGGATATCTCCAGGGCGAGCGTGCGGGTGGGGCCGCCGGCGGGTATCGAATGCCCCATTACCCGGTTTTCCACGATCATGCTGAGCGTCGGAAACTCGAGCGTTACGTCGCTGACGCCCAAATCGCCGGTATAGATACCCGACTTACGTACGGCCGTATCGAACCCGTGGTAGCGTTGGCCTCCTTCGCGCGGTGCCATATGACATCCCTGGCAGGTAACACCGTCTTTCGCGGCCGGACTGCTCTCCCATTCGCTCTGGAGCGTCATCATGTAATGACCCGACATCGGGTTTTTCATCACATGGCACGCGCCACAGAAATCCGGGCGCGCCATTTTCGCGCGCCCGGGAGAAAATTTCTGCTCATGCGCTTCCATGATCGGCACGCCGGGCGGCACAGGACCGTGGCAGGTTTCGCAATTGACGCCCTCGTTCACGCTTTTGCTGCCATGACAGGCGTAGCACATCGACTCCCCCATCATGGTATTCAGCAGGAAACTGCCCGTGAATTGATCTTTGAACGAAAGGAAAGACTTGGCGGTCGTGGCTACCGCGTGCCGCGAATTGTTTGACCACTGCTCATATCTCTCTGCATGGCAGTCGCGGCACAAAGTTGCCCCCTAGTGTTCGCCGGCCTCATAGCGAGGCCGTTTTTGCGCTTGCATGTCTTCGTACATACCGCAAGCTGTTATCACCGCGAACATCGGTACCAGGATCAAACGCGCAAATCGTACGGAAACACGACGTTTCATACTTCGGCCCTCGATCTCCAGCCGCCGCTCCGTAGAGGGAAGTGCGGCGCGGCAAACGGCCATTTCCGGCTTTTCTACCGGCATCTGGACGGCATGTCGTCGAATGAACGAAATTCCGTCCTTGAATTCGAATCAGTTCGGCGACGTCAGCTCTTTTCTCTAGTATAGGTCACAAACGGGTGGCTCGCGTCGCTGCGGCCCGGCACGAAAAAATTGACTATGATCAATTAAGTGCTGGTGACCCGCAGTTAGCGTGAAATTTATAGAGGCGCGCGATAGGGCGCGCAGTGCAACCGCAAAATCGCCCCCGTATCGAGGTATTCCGAGGAGGAAATCATGGCCGCTACAGCTGAAAAACTCACCCACTCCGGGGCGCCGGCCCCGGATACGCGTATCGCTAAATGGGACGCGACGCCGACGGCTCCACTTGGCGCACTCGGCGCAGAATCGCCGTTGTCCGAGGAAGAACAAGCCATCGTCGATGTACTCCACCGCTTCGCCGAAAAGGAAATGCGCCCGCTCGGCCAACGGCTGGACCGACTGTCGCCGGAAGAACTCATCGCGCCAGACTCCGAGCTATGGCCGTTTCTCGACAAGTACCGTGAACTCGGGTTTTCGACCGACCTGATGGCGGATATGGAACCGCAGGCGCGCGCAAAACTGCAATGCCTGTTCTATGAAGAGCTTTGTTGGGGTGATCTCGGGCTCGGCTTCACGATCGGTGCGGCGTCGTTTCCGCGTTTCATGGCGCGCTTGTTCGGTAACGACTATCTGGCCGAGATATGCCCGGACACACAGATCGGTTGCTGGGGCATTACCGAGCCCGACCACGGTAGTGATAACCTCGACCCGAACCAACAGGCAATGCACGCGAACGGCACCCACAGCCGTCCGAATTGCGTCGCCACGCTGAAGTCCGACAAGATCATCGTCAACGGTCAGAAATCGGCCTGGGTATCCAACGGCACGATCGCCGAAATGTGCGTGCTGTACTGCGCTTCGGACACGGGCGCGGGGCCGGACTCCGAACATGGTTGCGTAGTCTTTGTGCCGTGCGATGCCAAAGGCGTCAGCAAAGGCAAGCCGCTGGACAAGCTTGGTCAGCGGACGCTGAACCAGGGCGAGATCTTCTTCGATAAAGTCGAGGTGCCGCTGGAAAACCTCCTGGCCGGACCGGAGCATTATCAACGCGCGGTCTACGCCATCCACCAGGAGGCGAACGGCCTGATGGCCGCGGCCCTGACCGGTCTCGCACGCGCGGCCTACGAGTTGGCGTACGCCTACGCCCACGAGCGCAAACAGGGCGGCGTGCCGATCATTCGGCATCAGTCAGTCGCGACGCGGATATTCCATATGTACCGGAAACTCGAAACGAGCCGGGCGCTGGCGCGGCGGATCATCGAATACAACGCCGTCGTCGAACAGCCCGCGCTGAGTTCGGCCATGGCCGCGAAAGTCGGTTGTACGCAAGCCGCTTTCGAGATCGCGAGCGAAGCGCTGCAGATATTCGGCGGCAACGGCATGACCCGCGAATACCCGATGGAGAAGCTGTTTCGCGACGCCCGTGCGGCGCTGGTCGAGGACGGCTGTAACGAGATCCTCGCCATCAAGGGCGGATATTCGCTGGCGGATCCCTCGTTGCTATAGGCCCGATAGCCAGCTAACCGGCCAGCCCGAGGCGGTTGGCGATGTTGTTCTTCTGCATGTTGGAAGAGCCGCCGACGATCGGCATGCCCAGCAGATCGATGACCGTCTGTGCCATGTCAAATTCCTCCGACATGCCGTAGGCGCCTAAAATTCGCTGGCAGGCGAGGCCGATCTCGATCCCGGTGTCGGCGATGAACAGTTTAGCCATGCTGGTTTCGACCGATGCCGGGCGGCCTTGATCGACTAACCAGGCGGCGTGGTAGAGCATGTGCCGGCACGACTCCAACCGGGTCCGAGCCTGCACGAGTTCGTGACGCACCGCCTGGTGGCCGCTGATCGGCTTGCCGAACTGGTGCCGCTGCTGAGCGTATTCCCAGGCTTCTTCCACGGCCGCCTGGGCGAGGCCGAACGTCATCGCCGCCACTTCGACCTTTTCGACATCCAGCGAGCGACCCGCGAGCGCCCGCCAGCCGTTGTTCCAGGCTTCCGGGCCGCCGAGGATATTTTCCGCCGGGATCTCCACGTTATCGAAATAGACATCGAAGCTGTGGCTGTAGAGCAGGTTCCGATGCGTCAGTTGTTGCCGGGTAATACCCGGTGCATCGGCGGGCACCAACACCATGGAGAGGTTGCGGTACTTCTTTTCTTCCGGGTCCGAATTGACGAAGCAGAATATGTAATCGGCCCAGTCTGCACCCGTGCACCAGCGTTTGGCGCCGTTGATCACCACGGTCTCGCCGTTGTCTCGTAGCTGGGCGCGGGTTTTCACGTTGGCCAGGTCGCCGCCGATGTCCGGTTCCGATAGGCCATAGGCAAACTGGAGTTCACCGGCCGCAATCTTCGGCAGCAGCGTCGCCTTTTGTTCGGGCGAGCCGCTTTCGGAGATGTTGCCGCCTCCGTAGAAGGCGCACTGGATGTAGGGCCCGGCCAAGAACGCGCCGGCCCGGCTCAACTCCTCGATGACGGCGGTCGCGGCATACCAATCCTGACCCTCGCCGCCGAATTCCTCCGGTACGGTCAGGGCACACACACCCATCTCCGCCAGTTGGGCGAAGACGTCGCGAGGCCAGGCCTGCGCTGCCTGCCACTGGCGGCGCTTCTCGCGCGGTGCTTCACGTTCGGTAAAGCGGCGGACACTGTCACGCAACATGGCGATGTGGTCGGGTTCGTCGGCAAAATACATGGCTTGCGCTCCTTATTCGCCGGTGTAGTTCGGCGTCCGCTTTTCAACGAAGGCGCTGACCGCTTCCTGGCGATCGCGGGTGGAATTCGTGTTGAGCTCATAGGCGATAGCGGCATCCATCACCTTGTTGGCGATATCGCGCAATACCAGGTTGACCGCCGTCTTGGTCCAGCGTACGGCCCAGCGCGGGTTACCCGTGATCTTGCCGACTATTTCGTCGACCTTGGCATCGAGTTCGTCGGCCGGCACTGCATAGTTGATCAACCCCATTGCTGCCGCCTCCGAGGCGCGCATCATGTCGCCGGTCAGCAACATCTCCTTGGCCCTCGCGAAACCGATCAGTTGTGGCCAGATCACGGCACCGCCGTCGCCTGCGACCAAACCGACCTTGACATGCGGATCACCGATCAAGGCCCTTTCGTCGGCGACGATAACATCGCACAGTAGGGCGATCGATGCGCCAAGACCTGCCGCCGCGCCGTTCAGGCGACAAACGATCGGTTTCTCCAATTCCAGCAAGCCGTTGACGATACGCTTGGCATCCGTCGTGATGCCTCGAAACTTAGCCGGATCGTCGATCATTTCCTGGAACCAATCCATGTCGCCCCCGGCGCAAAAGGCTCGCCCGGCACCCGTCAGAACGATCAAGTCGCTGTCCTCATCGGATTGCAACTCAAGAAAGACACGGGCGAATTCTTCGTGGAGTTCGAAATCGACCGCGTTCATCGGTCCCGCGTCAACGGTGACCCGTAACACGCGCTCACGCCGTTCGAATTTGAGACGCTGGTAGGTATCGAAATTCATATTTGTTTCCTCGTACCGGTTTGCTCGGTGGAACTACCCCTTCGAACGTTCATTATCCGACACCGTCGGGACCGTTTTCAAACCTCTCGCGACAACCGCGACTACACAATTCGCAGCCGAGACCGCACAAGACGCCGCTCGGTGCCGAACGGCTCGACTCCGATATTTAGAGAGATAATATGAGCGAATTTTGTTTCAAATCAATTTTCACGCAAGATTTGTGGTGATAGATTTGGTGAGCGATCCAGCTTAATCTCACAGAAACAACTTCGACAAACGGGAATCACTATGCAGAAACAAACTCAAGATGGGAACGGCCGCCCCGCCCCTCAGTCCCTGGAGATCGACATCATCGGTGGCCCCTTCGATCGGATCACCACCGTCCTCGAGGAGTTCGCGCCCGGACAGAAGGAATTTGTTCGCTCGCTCGAGAGTATTGGGATCGAGCCACGCACGCTCGCGTCGGCGGATGTTCGGGAGGTCGAAGTGCGCGTACCGGCGCGCCTCCACCCCACGGTTGTCGATATGAATCGTTTCAACCTTAATCGACCGGGCGGCGGCGGCATCGGCTGCGCCATCGAGGTTTTCTTCCGCGCAAAAGTACGCTCGACGAAAACACCCGAGATCGTCGTTAATGGCGATCGGCCTCTGCTAACGACCCACTACGGTAAGCTTTTCCAACAGCTCCTGGGTTACGGCGGCGGTTTCGAAATCGAGCTCTTCGACCACGAGCGGCGGCACGTTGGTATGGGTTCCTCGATCGGCACGATGGTAGCCGTCAGTGTCGGCATGAACGAAGTACTGGGCCGGCCGTTCGACGGCCGGGAATTGCGCCGGATCATTGGCTACCATTCGTGCGAGGAAAGTCCGACCGGCAACGGCTTTCTAATCCCGGCGTTTGAGACCGGCATGGGCGCCATGGCGGGGCTCAACGGCGGATGGATACTCGGGACCGACGATTTGGAGATCGCCTACCGGGTCGCGCTCCCCGATACACGCTGTGTGATCTTCATCCCCGATGTGCCGACGCTCGATGACGAATTTACCGGCAGGGGGACCGCGGCCGAATCTGAGGCTGAGCTGTTGTTGCGACGCGCCCGCCAGCTCGATTCGCTGCAGGCGGGTGTCAAATCGCAACTAATTTTCTGCGATATGCTGCCGGCGATGATCAAAGGCGATCTAAAGGCGATTGGGGATACGATGTTCGATCTATGCTTCCTCGGTTCGAAACGTGCCGAATGCGAACAGCACGGCGCCCATGGCGCGCCCATTTACGATTACATCAGCAGTTTTCGCGAAATGGGCACGGAGATCACTGGGATGAGTTCGGTCGGCCCGACCATCTTCGCACTGACACGCAGCGACGAAACTTATGATCGTATCCTCAAATATCTGGGCAGTCAGGGTATCCCCGAAGGCCGGATCATCGAGACCGCCGTCGACAATGCCGGCGCCCGGGTCATCGAAGACGGGGTCGAAAGAGTCGTGCAGCGTGACGGTTGGTTATCGGGTTAAGCGCCCCGGGCAGCCCGCATCATCGTCAAAGCGCGAGGTCCTTTGCCGCCGAGTGGGCGGCAACCGCGAACGCGCGCATCAGCGCCGCATCCTTGCGGATTCGCTCACCCGGGCGATTCGTATGGGTGAAGGAATCGACCCCCCACGGCCGCACTGCGACGATCGCGTCACGGACATTCGTCGGCGACAGACCGCCGGCAAGGACGGCAGGTACAGTGACGGCCTCGACGATCCGGCGGCTCACGGACCAATCGTGGGTCTCGCCCGTTGCGCCGGTGAACGGATCACTCGCGGATTTCGAATCCAGCAGTAGGTAATCGGCATACTCGGCGCGCTCACGCGCGACTTCGACCGCGCCCGCATCCGTTACCGGGACGGCGGCCATGATCCGGGTCTCACCGATGCTCCTACGGACCTCGGCGAGACCTTCGACAGTCAAATCCGATGCGGCTAGATGCACGGCATGCGGCCGAACCACCTCGGCCATTTCGCAGATCGATGCCGGATCCGTCGACATCGACAAGGCGATACCGAGCGCACGACCATCGATGGCGGCGAAGATCGCGTGGGCCTGCTCGGGCGTGATCTCTTCGGGCACCTTACCGCTATCATCAACCACTAGACCGATTAGGTCCGCGCCCGCTTCGACCGCGGCACGCGCATCTTCGACGGTCGTCAGGCTGTAAAACTGAATCTTCAAAATGCCGCTCCAAGCTTGGTGGCACGCTAGTATAAAGGGTCGGCCTACCGGACACGATTAGTCCGTGCGGGAAAAACCGGCACGGCTTTACCCGAGTTGCTCGAAGGCGTGTCCGACCCGCAATACGACGTCGTCCTCGCCCCGGCGTCCGGTAATCATCATCCCAACTGGTAATCCATCGGACATTCCGGCGGGCACACTCATCGAGGGGTGTCCGGTACCGTCAAACGGCGCGGTGTTGCCGATCATCGGTAACGCCGTCGACATGACCTCTTCCGGAGTGGGATTGGGACCCGGGATCGGCAGGGCTTTCATCGGCGTCGTCGGCATCACCAGGACATCATGATCGCTCAGCGCCGCGTCGTAAGCCGCCCGCACGCCGCGCAGCAGGTTTTGCGCCTTGGCCGAATAGTAAACGCCGTAGCGCTCGCGCATCGCATGGGCGAACAACAGCACGGTTTTTACCGTTACCGGCATATCTGCCGCCCGATCTTTGCGCACCTGATGGTAATACCGAACGGCGTCCGTAAACGCGTAGCCTTTGGGATTTGGACCAACGCCGCTGAAGTCGGTAAACGTAGCCAGGGTTCCTTCGAGCATGCTCGCGAGCATAATGCTCGTGGCTTGGGCGTGGACCGGTACCGAGACCTCGCCGACGCTGGCACCTGCTTCTCGCAGTCGCCCGGCCGCGGTCCGTACCATCTCGTCGACGTCGGTTTCTGATACCGCCGTACCGAAGCCTTCCTGCACGATACCGACGCGGATCCCTTTAGCGTCGCCGGTGAGCGCTGCGCCATAGGATTTCGGCGTCAGTCGAGGATCCTGGCGGGGATCCAGTCCGTCGTCGTACCCGGCCAACACCTCCAATAGCAAAGCGCAATCCGCGGCCGAGCCGGCCATCGGTCCGAGGTGATCGACGCCCTGCTCGATCGGGAAAGCGCCGGTGTACGGGACCAAACCGTAGGTCGGCTTGATCCCGTAACAACCCGAGAAGGAACTCGGCATGCGAATCGATCCGCCCTGGTCCCCGCCGATGGCCATATCGCATTCGCCGGCGACGATCAACGCCGCGCAGCCGCTCGAAGAGCCGCCGGACATATGCGCCGGATTGTGCGGGTTTTGTACCGGCCCGGTCGCCGAAGTATGACTGCCGCCCGAAAAACAGAAGTTCTCGCACACCGCCTTACCGAGTATCTCGCCGCCCGCGGCGAGGACGCGGCTGACAACTGTTGCGTCTTGTTCGGGTATAAAACCCTCCCATACCTTGGATCCGTTCATCATCGGTAACCCAGCGACGCAGACGTTGTCCTTCACGACAACGCGCTTCCCCGCTAATTTTCCGCTCTCGGCGCCTGGTATCGCGCACTTCCAATACCACGCATTCAAGGTGTTTTCGTCTGCCCCGGGTCGATAACCTTCCCCGCGCGGATAGCGCACCGGCAACCTCGGATCCGCCATCGATTCGACCAGCTGATAGTCGGCGGCCATGGGAACCATAAAAGAAGCGAACATCTCCAGATCCGTATCACTCAATTCGAAATGCAAGGCGCGAGCCGAAAGTTTCAGCTCCTCTGCCGTCGGCGCCGAGATCTGCCGATTTAAGTTTTCTCCGCTCTTAGTCATCGTTTTCACCTCCCTAACAACACCATCGGGTCAGTCATTGTCCGGCGACGATAACGTAATGCTTGAACGCCCGCTACCGCGGTACGCGCGGGCGGCGGTTAG
>CAZFZX010000030.1:0-28193 GCA_964523765.1 uncultured Enterobacteriaceae bacterium | reverse complement strand
ACCCGGTATCCAGTAGGAAAAGCCCGCCGGAGGCGGGACATTGTTTGACTGGACCGGAGCTAGGACCGTTCCTGCGGTCCCGGCGCACTTCCTCCATCCATGGAGGTCGCAAGTCCGGGGTGACGGCAGTTGAAGTAACGATGAAAGTGGAGCATCTTTCGGAACGCATATTTGTATATGTGACTAAATTGCTACCGCGTTTCCTACGAGGAGATCCCAATGGCTCTGCACAAACTGCTCGACATCGAAATTGGCGTGCCCAATCCGGCACTTCTAGACGGTTTTTTCGAGGAGATCGGCTTTCACGGCGGTGCTGGTCGTTGGGGGCCGAGCGAGGAACCCGATCAGATCCGAGTCGTCGAGGCCCCGTATCGCCAGCTTCGGCGAATGCGGGTGGGCTGCGAAGAAGAAGCCGACCTGGCGGCGGCTGCTCGGCGGCTGGACGGCTTGGGGGTCGACTATCAGCTGGGCGGTGGTCGGCTGGAGGCCGTGGATCCCATCAACGCGTGGACCATCGTCGTTGAGCCGGCGGCCCCGGCGTCGGACGTCTCGCCGCAGCCCAGGCGATTGGTCAACGGGCCGGGCGAACGTCCGCGGCTCGATGTCCGTGCCGACGCCCTGCTCGAGGACAGACCGCGTCCACCGCGGCGCCTGTATCACGTGATGATCTGTACGCCGGATCCCCACAAAACGACCCAATTCCTGACCGAGGGAATGGGTCTTCGGGTTTCGGACACCGCCAATGACGGCGCCATAGCCTTTCTGCGCTGCTCACCGGACCACCATAACGTGGCCATTGCGCCGAGCCCCGTGCCGTATCTCAACCACTATGCGCTCGAGTTCGATGATTTCGATGCCGTGATGCGCGCCGCATCGGTCTATGTCCGCGCCCACGGTGACGAGGCCCATATCGCGGGCCCGGGCCGTCACCCGATAGGAGCCAACATCTTCCGGTACATGCTCGACCCGACCGGCACCATCTGTGAATTCTCCACCGACATGGACTACATCGAAAACGACGATGCTTGGGTCGTCAGGAACGACTGGGACCTGGGCGAAGCGTGGTCGCCCTGGGGGGAGAAGGAAATGCCTGAGGTTTTTCTCCAGCCCGCCGACATGCCGGAGATCGCCGCCGGCTGGGAGAGGGCGCACGCCTGATACCGGGTGAAGCCATGGAAGGCATGTCGGCCGGAGCGGGCGTGTCCGACAGAGTGGACGCCGATTGGTTTCGAAGCCTCGTGGCTCAAATGAGCCCTTGGTAAGAGCCGCCGTCGAGTTGCAGGTTTTGTCCGGAGATGAAACCAGCATTGGCACCGCATAGGAAAGCGCACGCATCGCCAAATTCCTGGGGTAGTCCGAGGCGCTTGGCGGCGATACTCTGTTTCTGAAATTCGCGCTCTTGTTCGAACGTGATGCCTTTCATCTCCGCCAGCTTGTGCCCCATATAGATCTGGCGTTCGGTATCGATACGCTCCGGCAGTAAGTTGTTGATAGTGACGTTATGGGCGGCCGCCTCTGCGCTCAGCGCTTTACACAGCGCGGTCAAGCCGGTTCTTGCCGCGGCCGACAAACCCATCGGTCCCCTTGGTGTTTTCACCATCGCCGACGTGATGTTCACGATCCTGCCGAAACCGCGTTCCTGCATTCCGGGCATTACCGCCCTGATGAACATCGCGGGTGCGATCAGGTTGGTTTCGAGGGCGCCCAACCACGCTTGGCGGTCCCAATCTGCGAGTTTGCCGGGCGGCGGCCCGCCGTTGTTGTTGATGAGAATATCCGGATCGGGGCAAGCGGCCAGCAAAGCATCCCTGCCTTTCTCTTCGTTCAGATCGGACACCACGAATGCGACGTCGGCAGCGGTAGCTGACCGGATACCTTCTGCGGCCTTTTCCAGTTTCGCCGCATCGCGGCCATTGATAACGACCGCAACCCCCTCGCGCGCAAGGGAGGTCGCACAGGCGAGACCGAGTCCCTGACTGGAAGCACAGACCAATGCGCGTTTACCTGTTAAGCCTAGATCCATTTCGTTTTCCGCGTGCCAATCGACTGACAGTACAATTACGTTATTGGTCCGAATTCAGCATGATGATCGGGGCCGGATCTGCAATTATAAACAGGTCGCTTTCCAAGAATAGTCTACTGTAGGAAACGAACCCATCAAATGAGGGCGATCAATCGTGCTTTTTGACTTTGCCTCGCTTCGCCGGTGTTACCAAGACGCGCTTTTTGCTGTTGGGCGCGGGTGACGCCAGCCAAGCGGGGCAAGG
The DNA here is from genome assembly GCA_964523765.1 of uncultured Enterobacteriaceae bacterium. Lineage (GTDB taxonomy): Bacteria > Pseudomonadota > Gammaproteobacteria > UBA11873. Next base: position 25,926 of record CAZFZX010000030.1, on the reverse strand, counting down.
GCGACAAGGCCAGCGTGTCGCATGCGCCTGAAGACACCAGGCCCGCTCAGTAGAATTCAAGATAACGTTCGATCTCCCAATCCGTCACGTGCCTGGAGTATTCGACCCATTCCATGCGCTTCACCTCGAGAAACTCGTCAATGATTTCTCGCCCCAGGCTTTCGGCGAAAAACTTGTCGGCCGCGAGCGCGTCGAGCGCTTCACCCAGGTTCTGCGGCAACAGCTTGATCTTGTGCCTGCGCAACTCCTTTGCAGTCATTTCGTAAAAGTTCACGTTATGCGGCGGACCCGGGTCGAGTTCACGATCGATGCCGTCTAGCCCGGCCGCGATCATCGCGGCGCCGGCCAGGTAAGGATTACAACTCGAATCCGGGAGGCGCAGCTCGAGGTGCCCAAAGGGAACCCTGACCATCGACGTGCGGTTGTTGTCGCCGTAGGAAATGAACGCGGGCGCCCAGGTCGCGCCGGATAGCGCCCGGCCTACGACCAGGCGTCCGTAGGAATTCACGGACGGCGCGCACAGCGCCGCGAGCCCACGGGCATGCGCGAGCATGCCGCCGAGGAAATGGTAGCCGAGTTTCGACAGGCCGAGTCCGTTCTGATCGCTGTCGTCGTGGAACACGTTGTCGTTGCCCTGTTCGGCAATCGAGACGTGCATGTGCATGCCGCTGCCGGTGCGGTTGCTGAACGGTTTGGGCATGAACGAACACAGCAAGCCGAGGTCGTTGGCGATCTCGCCCGCCGCCATGCGGAAGAAGACGTAGCGGTCCGCCGACGTCAGGGCGTCGGTGTAGGTGTAATTCATTTCGAACTGACCGTTGCCGTCTTCATGGTCGATCTGATAGACGTCGAAGCCGACCTTCTGCAGACAGTCCACGAGTTCTTCGATCATCGTACGGCTTCGCGACAGGCCCTTGTAGTCGTAGCACGGCTTGTCCAGGGTATCGGAGGCATCGGCCGGCGTGACGCTGCCGTCCTCGTGACGTTCGAGGAGCATGAACTCGGGTTCGATACCGGTGTTGACGGTCCAGCCACGCTCCGCGGCGCGCGCCAACTGGCGTTTCATGACGTCGCGGGTGTCGTACGGCCAGGGCTCGCCGTCGACCGTGCCGTCGCAGACGATACGCGCATATCCCGGCTGCCACGGCACCAGGCTAAGGGTATCCAGATCCCCGACCGCCATGAAGTCGTGGTCGTGTGGCCCCTGACCGAGCCCCCAGGCGGCGAAGCCGGCAAAACCGGCGCCGTCGGTCAGGATCATATCGAGATGTTCGGCCGGTACGGACTTCGTTTTCGCCACGCCATGAATGTCGACGAATTGTGCCAGGATGAATTTGACGTCGTTGTCCTTCAAGAAGGCTTGCGTTTCTGTGGGTGTCATGCCGTCTCCCTCCCGGAGTTGATTAGTGCACGGTAATCGTCATAACCGAGTATCGCCCCGTCGCGCTCCAAGGTCACCTCGCAGAGTACGCCGAACAGATAGCGTGCCCCAGCGCTGGAACAGACGATTCGGATACGCGACGGCTGCTACCCGTGCCTGCCACAATAACCCCGGTGAAAATTCCCATGCAATTGCTTCGAAACTTAATGGCTCGCGAGAAATTGGGAATCCTCCCGCGACACCTAAAACTGCCAGTATTCCAAGCGCGAGTTACATGGGTGTCCCGAAAGTTTCCGTTCAGACGTTACAGAAACAGCGTAGAAAATGCGTTCCGAGAATACCCGTGCGTCTACGGGTTTGGGTAACAACGTCGGGAGACCTGTCGGAAGAAGCATTATGGGCAATCTCCAACCTCGCAGCGATCGAAAGTATCGGGTAGCCACCACGTCGCGGTTTGTTTCTTCTATGGTAAGGTGGAAGGACAGTCCCTCCCACATTTGAGTTGCCGAGGTGAACGATGAAATTTGGCATCAAGACTCCACCGCAACACTGTAGCTGGCAAGACATGCTCGGGGTTTGGCGAGCTACCGACGAGGTAGAAGTATTCACGAGTTGTTGGAATTTCGATCATTTCTATCCTCTGGTTGGAGACCCGAACGGGCCCTGTATGGAAGCTTGGGTGACGCTGACCGCGCTGGCGGTCAATACCGCACGGGTAAGGGTCGGCTGCATGGTTCACGGCATGCCTTACCGCCACCCGGCGCTAACGGCAAACATGGCGGCTTCTCTGGATATCGTTTCCGAGGGTAGATTGGATTTGGGACTCGGCGCGGCTTGGCACGAAGGGGAATGCGAAGCTTATGGCATTGATTTGCTTCCGCTCAAGCAACGCATGGACCGTTTTGAGGAAGGCGTGCAGGTCGTACGCTCATTGCTGTGTGAGGAGCACACGACATTTAGTGGAGAGTATTATCAGCTCACTCAAGCGCGCTGCGAACCCAAAGGCCCACAACCGGGCGGCCCGCCGATCGTGATTGGCGGGGGTGGTGAAAAACGCACTTTGCGGATCGCCGCATTGTATGCGGCGCACTGGAATCTGGCGTTTGCATCACCCGATGAATTTCGGCACAAATACGGTATTTTACAAGCTCACTGCGACGACGTGGGCCGTAATATTGCGGACATTGAATGTTCGGTACAAATAGCGCTCGCCGCGGACGCGGATCCAAACGAAAGCGCCGACGCCGCTGCGGCTCTCGGTGAGGCGGGCGTCAATACGGTGCTCTTTTCGCTCCGCAACCCGTACCGGCCGGCCATCGTAGAACCCTTGGGCAAGGCGTTAGAAGTACTGCTCTGAAAAGGGAATCACGACCCCATCGTTCTCAGGCGGATTCGAGCAACTGCCGCATCTCGCTGTTGGCAGCTTTCGCCTCACGGATCCGTTGGGTTCCGTAGACGACCACTGGATGTTCGTGATCGCGTATCGCTTCCCGGTAAGACGGTCTGTTCTTGATGTTCTCCCAGTACGCGGCACACGCGGGCCGTTGGGCCAGAGCCGCGAACACGTGCAGTACGTCTGCCTGAACGAGTCGTTCGAAGATCACCAGCCAGGAAATATCGGCCAGGCTGAACGTAGTGCCCAGTATCCACGGTCCTCCGGACTCCCGAAGCTTGGCTTCGACTGCGTCCATGTGTGCGTGCAGTTGCCGGCTTGATTTTGCGAACAGTTGCGCGAGCGGCCGGACGTTCCGGAGCGCATTGAGGCCCTGGACCTTCAGCACGATAAAGAGCAGGGGACGGCGTTTGTCAAAGTGAAACAACAGGCCCTCCACGATTTTCCACCACGGGATCTTTTCGATCATCGTGGCAAACAGCGGTAAGGTCTGACCGGGAATCGCGTTCCCGGCGCTGATGTCCCCGTGGTTCAGCGGGTCGTTGCTGAGCGACGAGCGATCGATCCACGTTTCCATTTCCTGACGAAGCCCCGGTTCGTCGGGAATCAGACTAGGGCGACCCGCCGGGCAATGCCGAGCAGCGTACCGTATCTGTTCGTGGGATTCGTAGATCGGATGACCTCGGTGGAGCAACACGGGAACGGTCCCCGCCGGGTTCACTTTCAGGAAGGCCGGGCGGATATTCTCATAACCGCCCGTTTCTATCAGGTCGATGGAATGACTCTTGTAGGGAATACCGAGTTCGGCCAGGCATATCCGTGTCTTCATCGAACACAGGGACAGCGCATTATGGTAGAGCTCGAATTCCTGCGCGTGGGTGAATGTTGTTTCGCTTTGAAGCCCGGCCGCGACCGGGCCCGTATGACGACGATGTTTTTCGACCAGCCACAGCACAAACAGAATGAAACACAGCGTGGCTGCGAGCGTCGTCACGGGACCCCGCGGTCGCCTACCGGCCTTTGGTGCGCAGTGCCTGCACGGCAAAATCGGACGGTCGGTTTTCGACCGTGTTGATTTCCGTGCGCGCCTGCAGCGTCGTGCAATGCCGCGCCTGCAGATCGATCATCGTGACGGCATCGAACACCGGGACGTGGGTGCCGCGGTTCTGTTCGAGGTGGTGATCGGGATGGGAATAGGCGGCAACCGCGAATTTCCACAACTTGCCCGTGTTGTCGTAGAGTCGGCCATAGGCGGGCGCGAAGGTCTCCGCGTCGATGTAATAGAGCCGCTTCGACAGCGGGTGCTGGACCCATTTCGGGATTGCTTCGACCAGATAGGCGGTGCGGTACTGCCATTTGATCTTGGGGAAGCAGCCGCCCTGGCCGAAGAAATCGACAAAGCGAAAACCGTCCGGCCCCGCGGTTCTTTCGCCGAGTTCGAGTTCGTTATGGCGGAAAAACGGCAGCAGAACTTCGCGTGTGCCGAGGTAACGCCATTCCATATCCATCAGACGGCCGTTATAACCGAGAAAATCCTCGATCATGATATCGCTACCGAGAAACGAATCCGTATTCTGGCCGGTCGGGAGTCGGCGGACGCGGCGTTGGGTCCCGAGGTAGAGCCAGCCTTGCTCCTGCTTCGTATCGTCTTCGAGCCGATGGATCAGCAGCTGGGTGTTGCGGATGTCGGAAGGGTTCAGCACCTGCAGGTAGAGGGCGTTGAAAATCTGCGATGGATTTTTCGGCAGGTCGGGCAAAGGTTTCATGGTGACCCGGTGCTTGAAGCGCAGGCTCATGGCGGCGAACGACAGCTCGCGCTCGATCTTGCCGGAATTCATGTTGCGGTATTGCCAGTAGAAAGGCTTGACGCGTCCAGCGTCACCCGCGTAGGCGTAACGCAGGTTCCAAGCGATCTTATCGCCGGCCCTGGGGTCGTCGGCGGCGGGCGGATCGGGAAACGGTCTGCCGGCAACGTAATTCAGCAATACGCCGGGCTCGGCGGGCAACGCCGGCTGTCCCCGGTACTGTTCGGTCGCGTTCGCATAGTCCGGATGTACCGTGAACGGCTCGCTGGCGGCAATCGGCAGGGTGAAATTGCCGTCGCTGATGAGCTGAACGAGTGTCTCATCGATGAATTCGGCGTAGGCGCCGACATTGGAGGCGTCGAGCACCGTGCCTGGAGGAGGCGGTTCGTTAGCGGCCGCCGGCATCGCAAATGCCAGGCACAAGGTGAGACACAAGGCTAATTTCTGGTTCATCGGGTAGTAGGACACTCTCTTTTACTTTGTCTTTTGGTGAGCCTTTCGGCGGGTTCAAAAACGCAATTCTACCGCGCCTCGGTCTGCGATGTTGGTGAGGGCGGCGGAGGCGGGCCGTTGTCGTCCGGTTGGCATGGCGCGCGCCTTCTCGTCCGCCGTATCGGTGCCGATTTCCTCAGGTCTTGTTCAGCGCATTCCTGCGCTTGGGCCTTGCGGGGTTGACCCGAAAACGTATTCCTGACGAATTCTGATCAAATAGTCCACACGAGTCGGTTCAAATGAGCGAAAATCCGTCTTCGGTTCCCTATGCCACCCAGACTCCCGGATTACCGAGTCTACGATCAACGCCGGCCACTCACTGCGGTCGGCAAATTTGCCCGGAGGATATGAAATTGACGATGACAAACGCGATTGTGCTGCACGAAACCGGCGGCCCCGAAAAATTGCTGTGGGAGACGGCCGAGGTGTTGTCGCCAGAACCCAACCAGGTTGCGATCCGCCATACCGCTGTCGGCGTGAATTACATCGACACCTACATGCGCTCAGGTCTTTACCCGATCGACTTACCCGGGGTGATAGGGCAGCAGGGCGTTGGTGTCGTGACCGCGCTCGGTGCGGGTGTCGGCCGCTTCGCGGTCGGGGACCGCGTAACCTACGGCATGGCGCCGGGCGGAGCGTATATCGAGGAACGCGTGATTGGTACCGACGTGCTCGTTCCGTTGCCAAAAGGGATTTCCGATGAACTGGCGGCAGCGACTTTGCTGCGCGGAATGACCGCCGAATATCTGCTGTTCCGTCTCTATGCGGTGCAACCCGGCGATACCGTGATCGTCCATGCGGCGACCGGCGCTACCGGGGTCATCCTGTGTCAGTGGGCGCGTGTGCTGGGCGCCCGGGTTATCGGTACGGTCGGCTCCGGATCGCGCTTCGAGCGAGCTCGGGCAGCCGGATGCGAGCTCGTACTCGAATATCAGGATCCGGATTTCGTCGAAAAGGTAGGTGATTTTACCGATGGTCGTCTGTGTGAGGTGGTCTACGATTCCGTCGGCCGGGACACCTTCGCGACCTCGCGCAAATGCGTTGCGCGGCGCGGCATGCTGGTCACTTTCGGCAACGCCTCGGGCAAACCCGAGCCGCTCGACGTGCTGGACCTGGCGAGTCAGGGATCGATCTTCGTGACCCGACCGCGTCTGGACCATTACGCGGCGACGGTCGAGGAGACGGAGGGAAGCGCCGCGCGATTCTTCGCCGCGGTCGCGAGCGGCACTGTCGATCCGAGATCGACGCAGTCGTTTCCATTGCGCGAGGCAGCGGCCGCACACCGACACCTCGAAGATCGAGAGCAGCTGACTACGCCGGTATTAGTGCCCGATCGATAAATCGTTCTCGGCACAGGAGGGGATACACGAGGGTGCGTACCGGCGGTCAGCTCGTGGTTGAGCAGTTCCTCGCGGAGGGAGTGGATCGTGTGTTCTGCGTGCCCGGCGAGAGTTATCTTGCCGTACTGGACGCACTTTACGATGCCGTTGCCGACATCGGTTTGGTTTCCTGTCGCCACGAAAGCGGCGCGGCCATGATGGCCGCGGCAACCGGGCATTTAACGGACCGTCCCGGTGTCGCCTTCGTTACTCGCGGCCCCGGGGCAACGAACGCGTCTATCGCCGTCCATGTCGCACGCCAGGCATCGATCCCACTCGTGCTCGGCGTCGGCCAGGTGACGATGGGGAATCTCGGGCGCGAGTCCTTTCAGGAGGTCGACCTGGAGGCCTATTTCCGCCCGATCGCCAAGCAGGTGCGACAGGTCGAAGCGCCCGACCTCATCCCCGAGGCCGTCGCCGAGGCCTTTGCGATAGCTCGGCAGGGACGTCACGGGCCGGTGGTGCTCGCTTTCCCACAAGACGTCTTGAGCGCCCGAACGAGTGCGGAGCCGGCGCCTTCACGTCGGCCTGAAGTAGCAGCGATCGATCCGACGCTCATCGTCGATGTGGAGCGCTACCTCGCCCGGGCCGAGCGGCCCCTCATTGTCGTCGGGGGCGGCGACTGGGACGACAACGCCCGTAGGCAGCTCCACGCGTTCGCCGGTGAGCGCGATATCCCTGTGGCCGCGGCGTTTCGCCACGCCGACATCTTCGACAACCAGGATCCGCGTTACGTCGGGTTTCTCGGGTTCAACACACACCAGGCATTGTGGGAACGCGTCGAAAACGCCGATTGCCTGCTCGTGATCGGTGCTCGCCTGGACGAACCGACCACGCGGAACTATCGAATACTGGAGGAACGGCGTCGCGATCAGAGCCTGATCCACCTCTATCCGGACCCGGCGCAACTCGGACGCAACTTCGTCGCGGATCTCGAGATTTTGGCGACCGTCAAAAGCGCCATGGGGGCGCTCAGCAAGCTGCCGTTACCCGCGTCGGCGCAATGGAAGCCCTGGCGCGAGGCCGCGCGGGCGGATTATCTGTGCAGCGAAGTGCGGCCCGGCGCCACCGGCGCGCTCGATCCGGGCGCGATCATGGACGAACTCAACGCAGCGATCCCGGCCGATGCGATCGTCACGATAGACGCCGGTGATTTCACGGTGTGGCCGCAACGTTACCGACGTTATACACGACCCGGCCGTCAGATCGCTCCCATTAACGGTGCAATGGGTTATGGCGTGCCGGCGGCCATCGCCGCATCGCTCGCTCATCCGGATCGGACCGTCGTCGGTTGCGTCGGGGACGGCGGCATGCTCATGACCGGCATGGAACTCGCCACCGCGGTCAAATATGGCGCAACGCCGATCATCTGCGTGTTCAATAACAACAAATACGGCACCATCGACACCCATCAGCGCCGCAAGTACCCGGGCCGGCCGATCGGTAACGAACTGACCAATCCGGACTTTGCGGCTTTCGCCGAATCGTTCGGGGCGTTCGGGATCCGGGTTGAGCGCTCCGGGGATTTCCCGGCGGCGCTCGAACGAGCCCGGGCCGCCGGACGGGTCGCCGTGATCGAATTGCTGATGGACGCTAAGGCGGGCGAAGGGCCTTAATCTGATCGACAACGGTTGGCCGATACCGCGCGCATCCGCTATCCGGGTGTGCGTGAGCCTTGAGTGCGCACTGAGGCCGCCCTGGCGGTACCGTCCAGTATCGTAGTACTCTGGGGTACAGCCTGGGAATTTAAGAATTGTCGGGCAGCGATGCGGGGCCCGGAATAGCTTTTGCAATAACTCGAACGAACATTAATTATAATATATAACCTAATAGTTATTAACGGAAAATAAATGCTACATGATCGATGTTAGTCAAACCTGTTGCAGATCGGCACTGGGGAAAAGAGATACTTATGGGTACATTTGCGAGTGCTACTGAGGTCGGGGGAAGCGGCGGCAAGCGAGCGGCTATCCTGATCGCCGCGACCGATCTGATTATCGAGCAAGGCTACGACGGTACCAGCCTCGAAGCTATCTGCGAGCGCGCGGCGTGCTCCAAGTCGTCGATCTACGGATATTTCGGTAATAAGGAAGGATTGCTGGCGGCCCTTACGGAGAACATTGCGCTGGATTTGTCACAAGCGCTCCATGCCCTCCACCTCCAGCAAATCGACGTCGAAGAGGCGCTCAAGCGTTATGCGCGGCTGGCGCTGAGCTTAGTCCTCGACGACCGGCACATTGCCATCGTCCGCGCGACGATCGCAGCGGTTTGGAAGTATCCCCGCTTGGGGCCCGCCTATTACGAAGTGGGCGCATTGACCGCGCAGTCCGCTTTGTCACAGTACTTCGAGGCGCGGTCGCGAGACGGCGTCTTGAACGTCCCCGACCCGCATTGGGCAGCGAAGGAATTCCAGGGTGTGTTGCTTTGGGACGGGGTGCTGGCCCAGATCGTCGGTGCCGCGAGCTGCCCCGATGCAGCCGAGATAGAGGCTCGGGCCGATGCGGTTGTCGCCGCGTTTCTGCGGCGCCACCGCGTGTCTCGCTGATGCAATTGAAAAGGACGACGACTCACGGTTGGCGCCGGCAGGCATCGAGGTCGCGATGAAAATCTGGGTGGACGCGGACGCATGCCCGGTCGCGATCAAAGAGATCTTGTTTCGGGCGGCCGAACGCCGTGCGGTGGCGCTGACGCTGGTCGCGAACCACTACCTGCGGACGCCGCCGTCTCCATTCATCGATCTACTGCAGGTGAAGTCCGGTTTCGATGTCGCGGATAATGAGATCGTCAAAAGGCTTGACCCCGGTGATCTCGTGATCACCGGTGACATACCGTTGGCGGCGGAAGTGGTCGAAAAGGGTGGATTGGCGCTCAGCCCGCGCGGCGAACGCTATTCGCGCGACAACATAAAGGATCGTCTGACGATGCGGGATTTCATGGATACCTTGCGCGGCAGCGGGATACAGACCGGCGGTCCGTCCGCGCTGAGTAAGGTCGACCGACAGGCTTTTGCGAATCAGCTGGATCAATTTTTGACCAAGCACTTAGGAGCCTGTCGGACGTAGGCCGATTCTACTCGGCAATCGCGCCCGCGTTCATGCCGCGTTCAGTCAATCATGGCAGAATGATCTTTCGCGCCGTCGATTCATTAACGGGGATCGGACGGGCATCGGTCCGGACACTCAATTTGTTGCGCTACAGCACGTTAGAAATACGGAAAATATCGGTATGAAAACGCTTCGACTGACGGCTTTAACCGCGGCGCTATTGCTCTGTGCGTGCGCCAGCCACAAACCGGTGCTGTACCCCAACGCCCATTCGCAGGCAGTCGGGGCGGCCCGAGCCGAGGCGGATGTCGCCGAGTGTAAGCGTCTCGCCGAAACCGCGGGGGCGAGTCCGAGCGGCGCTGTGGACGATGCGGCCGGCAAGACCGTACGCGGCGGCGGGGTCGGCGCAGCAACCGGGGCGGTCGGTGGTGCGATTGCCGGGAACGCCGGTCGTGGTGCGGCGATCGGCGCGGCGTCCGGTGCGACCGCCGGGCTCATTCATGCCTTATTGGGTAAGTCCTCGCCGAACCCGGCATATCGGAATTTCGTCGAGCGTTGTCTCAGGGACAGGGGGTACGATTTGGCGGGTTGGAACTAGAAAGCCCCGCCGGCTCACGCGATTTGATCACCGAAGCGAACGTGATCGCGTGCGACGGCTGACTCGACGACGCCGATCCCCCGACCGCGCCATGCTCCGGTAACTTCGGCGCGACCCCCGATGTCGATAACTCCGCGGCCGCTATCGCGCGCGACAGCCGGGTTGCCTAATTCATAGCTATCGGTTTGCACACCCGCGGCGCGTTCACCTTGGCTGTCGTCATAGCCCGCGCCGTTAAGTCTGATCCCGACTCCTATTGTCACGTATTCGAGCCTGACATCACCGCCGTCGCCGGATAGGTCGAAGAACCCCGACCGTGCCTCGCGCGTGTTCGAATCGAAATCGAAACCGTAGGCCTCGATGCGCAGGCGCTCGTTGCGGCCGTCTGGCCACGCGATGCCGCCTTCGCTGTAGAGTATCGATCCGTCGGCGCGCTCCTGATGGAGTATGTTGATACAGACGCCGTCGATTTCGAAAACCATCCAGTGGTGCAAGCGGGTCCGCCGCGTCCGCAAACCCCAAGTGCGATCGCGGATGCAGAGGAAATCGTTGCCGCCATCATTGCCGGAAAATGTCTCGATGTCCCAGCGGCCGGCCGCGACAAGGTGCTGCCAGTCATCGAACGGCCCCCCCGCAACGGACGCGGGGATCGCTACCGTCGAATAGTGATACGGCTGGGTGAGCGCCGAGTAACGGCCCGCAAAGCGCGCACCTTCGGTATTCACGAGCGCGTCCCAGGTGTGCATTGCGGAAACGCAGCGCAGGGAAAACGGTGCCGGAGTGCTTCTACGATCGGCTCCGGCCAACGGCTGGCATGCGCGGGCGTTGTGCTGTGTGCCGTCTTCGATACGACAGAAATAGCATTCCGCAATCCCGTTTCGGGGATAGATCCCGGCGCCGAGGATCGCCGCGATCTCTCCATTTGGGCGCAGAACATTGAAGTAATAACGCTCTGCCCAGTTGTCCGGCGGCGTCTCGGCCGCGGCCAAAACAGTCGCCTGGTTGTGCAAGGGAAGGTCGTCCCACGGGCTCAAACGGTCATTCCGGCCGCCCGCTGACGGCCATTGCAGTACGTCGAATCCGTCAGTATGTGCGATGGTCGAGTGCCCTCAGCTAGCCTACGGTTGACGTCGGATCATTGCGCTCAACAGTAACGGATGGCAACCGAAACCTTTACGATCTCCGTGCGCATGCTGCGCAGATCAGACGCCGGTGCCACTGAAATGCATGCTCGATGACGCCGATCCGGAGCACACGCCCGTTATTCGTCAGCCCGCAGCGCGTTTCAGGGCGACGCCGGTTTCTGCCGCCTCCAGGGTTCCGGGATCGAGTTGCAGACCAAGGCCGTCGGCGAGTCGGGTCAAGTAGTTGAATATTCCGACGATGTGCGCGACTTCCAGGCACGCGCGGTCATCGAATCCGAGATCGCGCAATGGCTGCCAGTCATCCTCGACCATGCGCGTCGGTGTGGCTGACAATTTCTCGGCTACCGTCAAGATTGCTCTTTGGCGCGCCGTCAATCCCCCAACCTCTCGCCACGTCTTATTTTTGATCGCTTGGGCAAGCTCGATATTGTCGTCCTCAACACGGAGGAACTCGGTGTGTGACTGCGTTCAGTAGAAGCAATCCTGCGCGGCCGCCGCGACCGAGGCGGTCATTTCCCGCTCGGCGCGATCCAGCGCACCGCCCGGCGCGAACATGATCTGGCCGTAGAGTTCGAAGAACTTGGGCCCGATCTCGGGATGCGTCAGGATCAATCCGCCCATCGCGGGAATGAACCCGAAATCGTACGGGTCGTCCTTATCCTTCATCGCCTCGCGTTCGGTCGGGGTCGGGATCTTTACCCATGCTTCTGATGTGTCGCTGTCACTCATGGTTTTCGTCTCTTCGGAACCAACTACGGCGAGTATAGGAAAATCGGGAAGGGGAGTCATTAACCCGGATGTCTCATGGGAACCGTAAGTGCCCCATGAAACATCCGGGTTGAGACGCGTTTCGTCGGTTACGGCTGCCAAACGCGCGGCGCTGGTCGCCTCGGTTCAACATTGTTCCCAGGGTAATCCGTGAAACCGCCAGCCGCCGAGCGAACTACGGTGGTGGTCGTGGTCGAGGTCGCCTTCGAAACCTTCGAGCACGTTAAAGACATTCGAGAAACCGTTTTCTACCAGCAGTTGACCGGCATCCATTGTGCGTTTCCCGCTCCGGCAGATCAAAATCACCGGGGCCGCTCCGTTCCCCCCATCTATTACCCCACCGAGCATCAACTCCCGAACCCGAGTCACAAAATGCGGATTGACCGTCCATTCCGGTTCATCGACCCAGGGGATATGAACCGCGCCCTTGGGGTGGCCGACGAAAAGATGTTCCATCGTGGAGCGGATATCGACGAGTACCGCGCGCGGGTCGTCTTGCAGCAGTTGGTAGGCGTCGGCTGGCGTCAGATGCTGGAGCTCGGTCATGGTGCAAGGCCTCTTTAGCAGTCGGTTGGCTCTGTGGAAGGTTTGACGCGCCGGCGCGCGAAACGGCCGGTCAGCGTAGCGGTGAGGCTATTCTGTCGCAACCGCGTCACGTCGTCGACCGCTGTAACGGGATCCCCGTATCGCGGATCGCTGCAAACACGATCGGGGCGGCGTTCGAAATTCGCGGTGTGGCTGCGCCCAAGCGGGCCGAGGCGACGGGAGTTTTGCAAATGACGATCGAGACGTGCATCCTTTGGGTCAGAACGATTCGCTGGCTTAACAAGGGCATCGATTGAAAAGGAAACTATCGTTGAGGTGTCGCGGGGGGATCGCTCACAGCCTGCTTCTTGTCCTGTTGTCCGGCGGCGTGCTGATGGTTCTCCCGGCACCATCGGCGGCCGCACAGATTCGAGTGGCGGTGGCCAGCAATTTCAAAAACGCTATGGTGGCTATCATCGCGCGCTTCGAGGCGGTAGCGGGACACCGGGTGTCGGCGAGCTTCGGCGCGACCGGCAAACACTACGCGCAGATCAAAAACGGTGCGCCTTTCGATGTTTTCTTTGCCGCCGATACGCGCCGTCCCGAACGCTTGGAACGAGAGGGTAGCGCGGTGCCCGGTACCCGATTTACCTACGCGGTAGGAAAATTGATCCTATGGAGTCCGGAGAAGGGGTACGTGGGTGCCGGAGCCGAGGTACTGGAGAGCGGCGAATTTCGTCATATGGCGATCGCGAATCCGAAGCTCGCGCCTTATGGCGAAGCGGCGCGGGCGGTATTGCGCGCGCTCGGTGCGTGGGATCGACTGCGGGGCCGCCTGGTGCGTGGCGAAAACATCGGGCAGGCGTTTCAGTTCGTCAAGAGTGGTAACGCGGAGTTGGGGTTTGTGGCGTATGCGCAATTGAAACGGCCGAACCAGGCGATCGAAGGCTCGTTCTGGGAACCGCCGCAGGCGCTTTATACCCCGATCGAGCAGCAGGCCGTGTTGCTCCGGGAGAACGATACGGCCGGCGATTTCCTGTCATTTGTGCGCAGCGACGAAGGTTTGCGGATCATCCGTGACTACGGCTATGCAACGCCATGATCTTCAGTGAATCGGATCTCACCGCGCTCGCCATCACGTTGAAACTAGCGTCGCTGACCACAGGGATCCTGTTGGCGGTGGGGACGCCGCTGGCCTGGTGGCTGGCGCGCACCCGTTGGCGGTTCAAGTTCCTGCTCGAGGCGGTAGTTGCTCTGCCGCTGGTGTTGCCGCCCACCGTGCTGGGCTTCTATCTGCTGCTTGCTTTGGGCCCGCACGGACCCGTCGGCGGTTTGCTGGCTCGGCTCGGCGGCGCGCCGTTGGCCTTCACATTTACCGGGCTCGTCATCGGCTCGGTCTTTTACTCGATGCCTTTCGTGGTTCAACCGCTGCAGGACGCTTTTACCGCAGTCGGCCGGCGACCCCTGGAGGTGGCCGCGACGCTTAGAGCATCGCCGCTGGATCGTTTCCTGACGGTCGCGATCCCGCTTGCGAGACCGGGGTTTTTCACCGCCGCAGTGCTGGGTTTCGCCCACACGCTCGGCGAATTCGGTGTCGTGTTGATGATCGGCGGCAATATTCCGGGGGAGACGCAGGTGGTTTCCATCGCCATCTATGACCACGTCGAGGGGCTCGAGTACGCGCATGCCCACTGGCTTTCGGGCGGCTTGCTGTTGCTGTCATTTCTGCTGTTGATCGCAGTCTACGCGTTGAACCGCCGCTTCCGGGTGCTACAGGCGTGAGAACCGGGCGCGCGAGGATCGCGGCACCGTGGGAGGGAGGTGAATGACCATTGAGGCGAGTTTCCGCGTAGAGCGTGAGGAGTTCACGTTAGATGTCGGCCTTTCGGTGCCGGCCCAGGGTGTGACCGCCTTGTTCGGCCCCTCGGGCTGCGGCAAGACGACTTTGTTACGCGCCATCGCCGGACTCGAGCGCCATCCGGGCGGGACGATGAAGATGGACGAAGTGGTCTGGCAGGGCGGTGAGGTTTTCGTTCCGCCGCACCGCCGCCCGCTGGGCTACGTGTTCCAGGAGGCCAGTCTGTTTGCCCATCTCACGGTGCGGCGCAATCTCGAATACGGCGTCAAACGGGTACCGGTCGCTGAACGCAAGGTCTCCCTGGAGCAGGCGATCGAACTCCTCGGTATCGGTCACTTGCTGGAACGCAGACCGGACCGGCTCTCGGGCGGCGAGCGGCAACGGGTGGCGATCGCGCGGGCGCTGGCGGTCAGCCCCAGATTGTTGTTGATGGATGAACCGCTGGCGTCTCTGGACCGGGCGCGCAAGCGAGAAATCATGCCGTATATCGAATCGCTGTGTCGGGAACTCGACGTCCCGGTGATCTATGTCAGTCACGCGGCCCGCGAAGTTGCGCGCCTGGCGGACCACCTCGTGCTCATCGAAAACGGCAGGGTAACGGCGACCGGAGCCATCGGTAACATGTTGACCCGGCTTGATCTGCCGCTCGCGCGCGGTAGCGACGCCGAGGCGATCATAGAGGCAGCCGTAGCGGGGCACGACGACGAATATGCGCTGACCTACCTGGATTTCGCCGGCGGTCGTTTCACGGTGACGCGCCAGCCGCTGCCCCTGGGGGGTAAAGTGCGTTTACGGATCGCGGCGCGCGACGTCAGCCTCACGCTGGAACATCAATCCAACACCAGTATCTTGAACATTTTCCCCGCGACCGTCGACGAACTCACTGGCGACGGTCGTGCCCAGATCACGGTACGGGTGCTGGTTGGCGGCATACCCATGTTGGCGCGTGTCACGCGAAAATCAGCCGCCCTGCTCGATTTGACTCCGGGCAAAGTGGTCTACGCTCAAGCGAAGAGCGTCGCACTGTTGTCCTGAACGACGGGGTCGGCGATGAGCAGGAACGCATTCGCCTTGGTGACGATGGCCCGGCGCCTCGTAACGGGAGCCGGACTCGCCCTCGGTATTTGCGGAATCGCGGCGGCCGAATGCCCGATCGATAATTTCGACGACGGTGACGACGAGGGTTGGATCCACTGCGGCGAATGGAGTGAAGGCCAGGAGCCGGTCTGGAGAGCGGGCTCGGGTCAATATTGTCTGGGTTTGCGCGATCCCGTCCGAGCGCCGCCGCCACCACTGAGCATCGCTGCCGAGTGGAAGCCGGCGGGACGGGATGAGCGCTATGCCAACGGTTGCCTGCGGGTCGGTTTCCGCACGGGTACAGTCGCCGCCGGTACCTGGAGCACGCATTTCGTCGTGTCCCTGCGGGCCGATTGCCGCGCGGGCGGCTACAAGGCGATGTTGGGGCCTTCGTTGGGCCGGATCTCGATTTACCGGCGCCTGGGCTTGCTAGCCGACGAAGTGGATCATCGGTTCGAGGAGGGCAGGGGATACCGGGTCGAATTCTGTGCAGCCGGGGCCGATCTATCGTTGAAATATTGGGCGTTGGGAGATGCCGAACCACCGTCGCCGCAGCTTCGCGCCACCGACGAATTGTATACCAAAGGGAACATCGGGGTTGGCGTGTTCATCGAAAACGATAACCAGGGCCCGAACTTAGAGGGTTGCTACGACGACGTGCGTTTTGTGCCCGCCGGGCACTGCGCCGGCGACCTCGACTGCGACGGCGCAGTCGCGCTGACGGATCTGAAAAAGGTGGTAGCGGGCTGGGGCAGCTACGAACCCTGTCATCCCCGCCGCATAGCGGATCTCGACGGCAACTGCCGGGTAGGCGCCGCCGACTTGTTCGCGGTCCTCAAGGCCTGGGGGGCGTGCGCCGCGGCCGGCCGCGACTGAGGTTTTGCCTGAGAAGCCACGTCCGACATACACTGATTGAAAGGTCCATTAGGGAGCAAGATCGATGTACGCTGCTCAACACGCACAGACGCGCCCGGCGCAACCGTGCCTGATCATGGCCGCTTCCGGCGAGGTGATCACTTATGGCGAGTTCGAAGGGAGGGCGAATCGGCTCGCCCACCTGCTGCTCGATCACGGTCTCGAGCGCCTCGACCATTATTCGATATTCATGGAGAACAATGCCTATTATGCCGAGACCTGCGCGGCCGGTGAGCGCATCGGGCTGTATTACACCTGCATCAACTCCTATCTGACAGCCGACGAGATGGCGTTCATCGTCAACGACAGCGAATCACAAGTCGTGATCACCTCCGCGGCCCGGCGCGAGGTCGCGATGGAGGCAATGAAGCAATGTCCGAACGTGAGTCTGCATCTGATCGTCGGCGGAACCGGCGACGACGGCCCGTTTATCGATTACGCTGAAGCAGTCGCGAACTATCCGCAGTCCCCTGTTGCCCACGAACGCCTCGGTACGGCGATGCTGTATTCGTCCGGCACCACCGGACGGCCGAAAGGGATCCTCCGACCGCTCGCGGACAATCCGCCGGAGGAGAATCTCCCGATCTTCGGTTTCCTCAATCAGCTCTGGCGGTACCGCGACGGTATGGTGTACCTGTCGCCGGCGCCGCTGTACCACTCCGCACCGCAAGCCGCGATCAACTTAACGATCCGCGCCGGCGGTACCTGCGTCATCATGGAGCGGTTCGACCCCGAGCAGTATCTGGCGCTGGTCGAGAAATATGTGATTACCCACAGCCAACTCGTACCGACGATGTTCAGCCGGATGTTGAAGCTGCCCGAGTCGGTGCGGTCGCGCTACGATCTGTCTTCGCTCGAGATTGCGATCCATGCCGCCGCGCCGTGTCCGCCGCAAGTCAAACACCGGATGATCGAATGGTGGGGCCCGATCATTCACGAGTACTACGGCGCGACCGAGGGTCTTGGTTTCGCGGCGTGCAATTCGGAGGAATGGTTGGCGCATCCGGGCTCCGTCGGCAAGATCCTGCTCGGCGAATTACACATCCTCGACGACGACATGAAGCCTTGTTCGCAGGGCACGCCGGGGACTATCTGGTTCGAGACCGCGACGCCGTTCGAGTATTACAAGGATCCCGAGCGGACGCAGGAATCGCGTTCGGCGGACGGAACCATGAGCACGGTCGGCGACGTCGGCTACGTCGACGACGACAATTATCTCTATCTCACCGATCGCAAGACCTACATGATCATTTCGGGCGGCGTAAATATCTACCCGCAGGAATGCGAAAACCTGCTCATCACCCACCCCAAGGTGGCCGATGCCGCGGTCTTCGGGGTGCCGAACGAGGACCTCGGCGAGGAGGTCAAGGCAGTTGTTCAGCCGATGCCCGGCGCGGCGCCGGGAAGCGATCTCGAAGAGGAACTGATCGCATTTTGCCGCGAACAGCTATCGCACCAGAAGTGCCCGCGGTCGATCGACTTCGAGGACGAACTGCCGCGCCTGCCGACGGGCAAGCTATATAAGCGGCACCTGCGCGATCGTTATTGGGGTGACGGCGCGAGCCGTATCGTCTGAGTTGCGTGGCGCTGCAGTCAGCCGCTTTCTTTCAACTTGAGTCGGGCGAATGCCGGTGGGCGACGTTCCAGGAACGAGCTGACGCCTTCGCGGAAATCCTCACGCTCGAGGCTTTCGTCCATCAGTAGTTCGGTCTCGGCCATGGCCGGCCCCAACGGTTGCATCAGGTGACGGTAAACCTGTCGTTTCATCACCATCAGGGAAGTCGGGGAGGTCGTCGCGGCCAGCTCGCGCAGGTACGCTTGCGCGAGTTCGAGGGTCGTTCCCGGCTCGCACAAGCGATCGGCGAGACCGAGCCTTTCCGCTTCCTCGCCGTCGAATTTGCGCGCACTCCAGAGCAGGTCGAGCGCCCGTGAAGCCCCAATCAGGCGTGGCAGCAACCAGCTGATTCCGTGCTCGGCTATCAGGCCGCGCTGCGAGAAGGCCGTGGAAAACTTGGCATCGCGGGCGACGAAACGCATGTCCGAAAGCAGCGCGAAACACAAGCCCAGCCCCGCGCAGGGGCCGTTCACCGCCGCGATCAAGGGTTTTCTGAGCGACAGGATGTAGGTAAAACGGCCCTTGAAATCGTCGCCCATGGATTCATCTCCCGGGTCTGCCGCGAGCTCCGTGGTGTCGACGGTAAATTCGGCCCCCTCGGCGATTTCATCCAGCGCGCCCATGTCCATGCCGGCGCAAAAGCCGCGTCCGGCGCCCGTCAGGACGATCCCGACGACGCGCTCGTCCGCTTCCGCCGCGGCCAGGGCATGGCGGATCTCCGCCAGCATCCGCGTGGTCATCGCATTGAGTTGATCGGGCCGCTCCATCGTGATGGTGGCGACGGGATCCGTTACGTCGTAGCTAATGTCTTGGTACATAGTTACCTCTGCGCCGAGTAGGACGGACGGAACTCCGCCGTTTCGCATTTACGCAAAGCGCCGCTGGCGAGCGGATCGGAGTTTGCGCGCCAGCGGCAGATGTTACAGTAGCGCGCTACGCACGCAATGGTGGAAAGCTTATGTTATTTGATCGGCTTTTGATTGTTGCCCGCTGCATCATAGGCCCATGTGCCGTCGCGGCACTGGCCGTGACGGGCGGATGCAGCGGCGACAATGGCACCGAAGTCGGGTCGAAAACGGTGGCGAGTACCGAAGCCGCACTGAATGGTGAGGAGGTGTATGTGCGGTATTGCGCCCCCTGTCATGGTTTGTCCGGGCGAGGAGACGGTCCGGCCGCGGCCGAATTACGGGTCGCGCCGCCGAATCTCAGGCTGCTAGCGCAGAGAAGCGGCGGCGAATTTCCGATCCCTAAGATCGAGCGTTCGATCGACGGCCGCGGCATGCCGCGCGCCCACGGCTCGGAAGCAGGGTATCGGTCGATCAGCGAACGGCGCGCCGTGCGGCCGGCGGAGATCGTTGCGTGATGGCATTTGCGAGCCGCGGGCGGGAGCAGGGCGCGCGGACGGACGGCGGCCCCGGGTCGTCCCGGATCCCGTTTTATACTGCCATTTCAGATATCGCCGTTACCTTCACGCCATGAAGAAACCGCGTCTCACAACATTGCGCCGGGCCAGCCTGGTGGACCTCGCCCATGAGCAAGTGCTCGAGATGATCACGGTCGGCGAATATCAGGACGGTGATCGGATTAAAATAGACGAAAGTGCGGAGCAACTCGGTATCAGTCGGATCCCGGTTCGCGAAGCGCTCGCCAGGCTGCACGCCGAACATTTGCTGGCCTACGAACGGAACAAGGGTTACAGCGTTGCACCCAAGACCGACTATCGAACGCTATTTGACGCGCGACTCATCCTCGATCCGAGCGCAATTCGCTATTGCGGACAAGGGGTTACGCGAGCGCAGATCCGAGAACTGCGCGCGATCAACGCCAAAATCTCGAAGCTCGCGACCGGCGCGGGCTTCAAACAATTCGTCGACTTTCTAATCCTCAACGACCAATTCCACCTCGCGGTGATCAATATTTGCAATAACCGATTAATTACAGAGGCTTACCAGGTGTTGAGCTATGGGCCCCAGTTCGCACGCCATACCGTTGGGCGGGGAATACCGGACCTGAAAGACAATGTGGACGAGCACGAACGCATCATCGATGCGCTGGAAGCGGGGGACATCGAGGCGGCGGTCGCGGTCGCCGAAACCCACATCCGCGAAGGCCTGAAACGCTTCGAGACCTATTGGGAAGATGCGGGGGCAAGCTAGCCGGCCTCGCCGCCTTACCGGAGAAAATGACATGGAGACCTTGGCGCTCGAAGAATTGCACCCCGACTTCGGGGCGCGCATCACCGGTATCTCACTGGGCGGCGCGCCGGACCCCGGACTCCTCGAAGCAATCCGCGGTGCACTCGAGCGCTATTCGTTCGTCTGCTTCCCCGATCAATACCTGGACGACGATCGCCAACTTGTCTTCACTCGTTATTTCGGCGAGCCGGAGGCGAATCACGTGGTCCTGGGGCAGGAGGGCCGGATCGACTATTTTGGTACGATCGGGAACGTTCTGGGGGACGGAACGCAGATCGGCAACGACCACAGACACACGATCTTCCTGACCGGAAACAACCTGTGGCACTCCGATTCCTCGTTCCGTGCCGTGCCGAGTACGTTCTCCATCATGAGCGTGCACGACGTGCCGAAGGTGGGCGGGCACACCGAATTTGTCAGCGCCCGGGCCGCCTACAGGCGGCTGCCGACGGCGCTTAAGGAGCGCATCGAACCGCTTGTTGCGATACATGATTACGTCTTTTCGCGTTCCAAGGTCAGTCCGGACGCGGTGACCCCATCGCACGCGGCTTCGTTGCCTCCGGTGCCGCAACGCTTGGTGCGGAAGAATCCGCAGACGGGTGAAAAGAACTATTTTGTCGGTTCTCATGCCAAGGAAATCGTCGGTTGGAATGAGGCCGATAGCCGTGCGCTGTTGGACGAGTTACTCGATCGTGCGACGTCCGCCGAGCACGTTTACCCCCACGCTTGGCGGCCCGGCGAACTCGTGATCTGGGACAACCGCTGCCTCTTGCACCGCGGCACTGGCTACGACGCCGATAAATACCGGCGACTCATGCGGCAGACGCGCGTCTGCGGGGAGGGTCCGACCCTCGAAGAATGAAAACGGCGAAGGCCTCGGTTTCGTCGCGAGGTGTTGTCGATCAATCTTATATTTAACATAATATACATTATGCGAACTTATTAATGTACGGCCCAGGACCAGTCTTTTTCTTAGAATAGCCAACCCTGGAGCATTTCCGATAGTGCTGGCTGGTGCTGTGAGTCGGTCTTACGCGCTCCTAGAACATACATCAATAGTTAATTTATATTAGTTATTAGTTAATAAGTTATAGGCTGTATTTAAAGTATATTAGAATATGAGCGACGGGCCTGAACGAGTCGTCAGGATCTTTTCTTCAAAGCGGACTCCAATCGATCGCAGAAAGTCTCCACGACATGGACTCGGGCGAACCACTTGTCATTTCCCGGTACCAGCGTCCACGGCGCGTACGTCGTGCTGGTGCGTGCCACCATGTCGTTGACCGCCTGTTTATAGGCGTCCCAGCGGTCGCGGTTGCGCCAATCTTCCTCTGTGAGCTTGTATTGTTTCCAAGCCACCTTTTCGCGCTCTTTGAAGCGCCGCAATTGTTCCTCCTGGCTGATGTGAATCCAGAATTTCAGTACGACGGTACCGTTTTCCGCGAGTTGCTGCTCGAAATCGTTGATTTCATGGTAGGCGCGGGACCATTCCAGATGCGTGCAGAAATTTTCGACCCGTTCCACGAGTACGCGGCCGTACCAGGAACGATCGTAGACGGTGAAGTAGCCGGCCCGCGGCAACTGTCGCCAGAAGCGCCAGAGATAGTGCTGGGCGTGCTCTTCGTCGGTCGGTGCGGCGACGGAAATCACCCGGTATAAACGGGCGTCCACCGCGCCGGTGACGCGGCGGATGGCGCCGCCCTTACCGGCGGCGTCCCAGCCCTCGAACACCGCGACGGTGTTAATCCGCGCTTTGTGTGCCCGCCAGGCTAGTCCCCGCAGCCGACTCTGTGCCGCGGTGAGCCGCTGATCGTATTCTTTGCGGGTTAATTTGCGATGCAAATCAACGTGATCGAGCACAGTGATCGAGGCTTCGGGGATTTCGGCGATGAACGAGTTTGCGCGCCGGGTCCGTGGATCCTCGACGGGCGCGGCGGCGCTGTCCAGCCGCCGTTGAATCGCGTTCAGCAGGGTTTCGCCGACGGCGAGGTTACGGTAACGCCGATCTTCGGCCTCGACGATATGCCACGGGCTGAATCCGCTGTCGGTGGCTCGGATCGCGGTCTCCGAGACCGCTTTGAAACGATTGTAGCTCTTGGCGTATTCCTTCAGTAGCGGCGAGCCCTTGCCCTCTTTCTGGTCTTGTTTGAGGCGCTTTTTTGGTCAAATGGAACCAGAATTTAATGATCAGGGCGCCATCGTTGCTGAGTAGACGCTCGAATTCGGAGATCCGATCCAACTCGCTCTCGAATTCAGCCTTCGTGCGCTTGCCGAATACCCGGTCGATGATCGGCGTTGTGTACCACGAGCCAAAGAGCACGCCGATCGTCGATTTCGGCGGTAATTTCCGCCAGAAACGCCAGAAACGGGGCCGTTCGTGCTCTTCGTCGCTTTCTCCCCAGAAAGCGTGGGTCTGCACGCCGCGCGTGTCGAACCAGCGATTCAGTTCGTTGACGACCTCGCCCTTGCCGGCGCCTTCGACGCCGGAGACGATGATGATCACCGGAAACGGCAACTCGCGAAGCTTGAATTGCGCATCCAGCAACGCGGTGCGCAATTCCGGGTCTTTTTTGTTGTAGACGGCTTTCGAGACCGTACGTCCCAGTTCGGCGGCTTCAAACATCGATCTATCCCTCTGCATCGGCCTTTGAGGCCATAATTATCTAACGTCTCGGCGCCCATACATTGACCGGTGTCAACATGGCAGGCGACTGCCGCGAGAGAGCCGTGGCCGAACGCCGGGCGACGATCACGGCAGGATGCAAAGTAAATTCTAGTAATCACGCATAATTAATTATATTTTAAGTATAATTAATTGTAATATCAGTTTCTACTTGAAGTCGGCGATGGTCACGGAAAGGCTGCGCTGCCCATCGGGCCTGGCTAGCCGCCCGCCTTCTTTCGGCGCCGTCTTTGCAGACTACCGGTTCGAGCGCGAAACTCGCCTATAATCGACGGCTCAGGGTCGTTCCGAGAGACACATACCATGACGGATGCCACACAAAACGCCGATTCTTTTGCAATCGAACAACGGGAATGGCTGGAAGCGCTCGAGGACATCCACCAGGCGCACGGTGACGGGGGCCTGAAAGAACTGCTGAGAACGCTCCAGGCGCGCGCCCTGTCACTCGGTGTCCCGTTGAACGAAGCGACGCTGAATACCCCGTACATCAATACGATCCCGGTCGAAAAACAGGCCCCCTACCCCGGCGACATCGAGCTCGAGCGTCGCCTCGAAAATATCATCCGCTGGAACGCGATGGCGATGGTGCTGCAGGCCGTCGACAGCGGCAGCGACGTTGGTGGTCATATCGCCACTTACGGCTCGGCGGCGACGACCTTAGAGGTTGGTTTCAATCACTTTTTTAGGCGGGCCGGCGAGAACTACGGGGGTGATCGCGTGATCCCGCAACCCCATGCTGCGCCAGGCATCTATGCGCGGGCCTATCTCGAGGGGCGGTTCAGCGAGGCTTGCCTGAAGAATTTCCGCCGCGAACTGCAGGGCGCCGGCGGGTTGAGTTCCTATCCTCATCCGCGCCTTATGCCTGATTTCTGGGAGATCCCCTGCGCTTCCATGGGCTTATCGACTCCGACCGCGATCTACCAGGCCAGATTCGCCAAATACTTGGAAAATCGGGGGCTAAAACGGAGAAACGGTGGCAAGTTCTGGTGTTTCATAGGCGATGGCGAGGCCGATGAACCCGAAGTGCTCGGTACCATTAACATTGCGGCGCGGGAGCATCTCGACAACCTGATCCTCGTGGTCAACTGCAACCTGCAGCGCCTCGACGGTCCGGTGCGCGGCAACGGCAAGATCATCCAGGAACTCGAACGGAGCTTTCGGGGCGCCGATTGGAACGTGATCAAGGTGATCTGGGGCAGTGGCTGGGACGGGTTGCTCGCCCGCGACCACGACGGGGTGCTGCGCCGGCGCATGGAAGACGCCGTCGACGGCGATTATCAATACTATTCGGTGTCCCCGGGCAACGTTCAACGCGAACTGTGGGTGGAGAACAACCCGCAACTCGCCGAGATGATGAATTCGCTGACCGATGCGGAAATCCGCGACATCAAACGCGGTGGCCAGGACCCGAAGAAGGTCTACGCGGCGTTCGCGCAAGCCGCGGCGACCCGCGACAAACCGACGGTCGTGCTGGTGAAAACGGTCAAAGGCGACGGTATGACCACGGTCCAAGGCACCAATACGGTGCATCAGAAGAAAAACCTGACTGCCGCGGAGCGGATCACCTGTGCGCGCGCCTTCGGGATCCCGCTCACGGAGGAAGAAATGGCCGCCGCAGCTTTCTACCGACCGGCCGAAGATAGCGATGAAATTCAATATCTTAAGGCGCACCGTGAGGTGCTCGGCGGGTTCCTCCCGGCGCGCGAAGTGCACTGCCCTACTCTCAATGCCCCGCCACTCGCCCAATTCGAGGAATTGCTCGCGGGCAGCGGCGCCCGGTCGATGTCGACCACGATGGCGGCTGTGCGCCTCGTGCGGCGCTTGTTGAAAGACGCCGATATTGGACGCTACGTCGTCCCGATCGTGCCCGATGAGGCACGCACCTTCGGCATGGATGCGCTGTTCAACGTCGCCGGGATTTATTCCCCGGAAGGTCAGAAATATACGCCGGTCGACGCCGATTCGCTGCTCAAGTACAAAGAAGCGATCGACGGGCAGATTTTGCAGGAGGGGATCTGCGAAACCGGTGCCATGGCGTCATTTCTCGCCGCCGGAACCGCCTACGCGGTGCACGGTATCCCGACGATTCCTTTCTATCTGTTCTATTCGATGTTCGGATTGCAGCGGGTTGGCGACATGATCTGGACCTGCGCCGATATGATGTGCCGAGGTTTCCTGCTCGGCGGCACTGCGGGGCGTACTACCTTGAACGGCGAGGGCCTGCAGCATCAGGATGGTCACTCCCAGCTCGTCGCCAACACCGTACCGAGCCTCAAAAGCTACGACCCGGCGTTCGCTTTCGAACTCGCCGTCATTATTCGCGACGGCATCGACCGTATGTATGCTCGTGATGAAAAGATCTTCTATTACATTACCTTATACAACGAAAACTACATCATGCCCGCGGCCCCGGCGGACGACGTAAGCGATGCGATTGTGCGGGGGATGTATCGTTTCCGGGGCGCGGTGACCGCCGACGGTCGCCGCCGAGTCCACTTGCTCGCCAGCGGCAGTGCGATGCAGCAAGCGCTTGCCGCCGCCGCCGTACTGGAGGACTATGGCTGTGCGGTCGATATCTGGAGCGTGACCAGTTTCAACGAACTCTACCGCGATGCGATCGCGTGCGAACGTTGGAACCGGCTGCACCCGGCCGCCACCCCGCGCCGATCGCATCTAGAGCGCTTACTGGCCGAGGAACGGGGCGTTTTCGTCGGCGTATCGGACTACGTGAAAGCCTACGCGGAGTCGATTTCGCAATGGGTGCCGGGGCCTTTCGTCGCGCTCGGCACGGACGGCTTCGGTCGCAGCGAATCACGCGAGGCTTTGCGTGATTATTTCGAGATCGCGCCCGCGCATATCGCGGTGGCGGCGCTCGATGCGCTGCGCCGGGTTGGCGCGGCCTCCATCGAGGACGTGCAGGACGTCATGCAGCGGCACGGCATTGACAAAGATAAGATCGACCCGGCCGTCGTGTAGACCGGTAGGCGTTTGCGGCGGCGTCCCGGCGGCCGTTTGGCTCCAAACCAACACCACCATGCGCTAATGCGGTAGGA
>CAZFZX010000029.1:0-29164 GCA_964523765.1 uncultured Enterobacteriaceae bacterium | reverse complement strand
TACACCTCGCGCCGATGGTCGGGACTATTGTCTACAGCCTGCTCGGCTTCGTCATTTTCTACGTCGGGTTTGTCGTGTTCGACAAACTCACGCCCTTTTCAGTTCGCAAAGAAATCGAGCAAGACCAAAATGTTGCTCTTGGCATCATTATCGGGTCCGGCCTGATCGCTTTCGCTATTATCGTCGCTGCCGCTATTCGTAGCTGATTGGCCGAAACGTCCGGTCATCTTCGATGACCGACGAGTTCTAATTGGGTCACCGAGAATGGCGCATACGACATCGCCAAAGCAGATGCACGCCCTGTTGCTGGCATCGACTTTCGTCATTGCGGTATGCGGCCTTATCTATGAATTACTTGCCGGTACCATATCGAGTTACCTGCTCGGCGATTCGGTTTACCAGTTTTCGCTGGTTATCGGCCTGTTTATCGCTTCGATGGGACTTGGGTCATTTCTGTCGCGATATGTCGGCAGGCGTCTGATCGAAACGTTTATCGCGGTTCAGCTATTTATAGCGCTAATTGGCGGGACAAGCGCCTTGGTGCTGTTTAATGCCTTCAGCGTGCTTGACAACTATTCGGCCTTTTTGCTGCTCGAGCTGATCGTAATCGGCAGCGCCGTCGGTCTCGAGATCCCTTTGGTCATCCGCATTCTGCAGGACTATCGGGTGCTGAAACTCAATGTCTCTAACGTGCTAACGGTTGACTATCTCGGCGCCTTGTTTGCATCGCTATTATTTCCTTTGGTGTTGGTGCCGCAACTCGGATTGATCCGAACGAGTGTTCTATTCGGTCTTCTCAATACCTTCGTAGCCGCAATTGCCATTTGGACTTTTCGTGCGGAATTGGCGCGTCGCAAGACCTACGTCGTGGCGGTGGTTGTGTGCGCCGGAATATTGGGCGGTATCTTCTTTCGGGCGGATGGCATTCTGGGGTTTTTCGAATCGCGGCTATTCGCCGGGGAAATCATCCATGCATCGACGAGCCCCTATCAACGGATCGTCGTTGCCCGAAACGGACAAACGATAAATCTGTTCATCAACGGTGCCTTGCAATTCAGTTCGATCGACGAACACCGCTACCACGAATCCCTCGTTCATCCCGTGATGTCGTTATCGCGCCGCCACGATCATGTTTTGATATTGGGTGGTGGAGATGGCCTCGCCTTGCGTGAGGTACTGAAGTATGACGATGTAAGACAGGCGACCCTGGTCGATTTGGATCCCGCGATCACCAACCTGTTCCGGGACAACGCGTTGATGCGTGGTATCAACGCGGGTTCCTTAACTGACTCTCGCACTCGAATCGTCAATGAAGATGCCTGGCGGTTTCTGGAAGAGACCACCGATCGCTTTGACGTGGTGATTATCGATCTCCCTGATCCCCACAACCTGAGCCTGAGTAAATTGTATTCCAAGAGTTTTTATACTTTGTTAACGCAACGTCTGAACGCCGATTCGCTATTCGTCACTCAAGCGACCTCACCGGTGTTCGCGACGCGGGCGTATTGGAGCATCGTCGCGACCTTGAGGGCAGTGCCATCGCCTCTCCATCGCGACGAGCGATTACAAGTACGTCCCTATCACACCTATGTCCCATCGTTTGGCGAGTGGGGGTTTGTAATGGCGGGAGCGCGGTTGCCGACCTGGGATGCGATAGATGTGATTGTATCGACCCGGTATCTGGACCGCGGCGCGTTGCGCTCGATGACCCATTTCGCTCGCGACGTCGCCGAGATCGAAACCGAGGTCAACACCATTCATACACATGTGTTACCCAGATACTACGATGCAGGATGGAACAGGTGGTACGAATAGGCCTCGTAGAGTCGAAACCCCATTCGGAATATGCGATTATTATTGCTTAACTGTGAGGCACCTTACTGATGGAAACAATGCGTTGGATTGGCACGGTCATCGTCGGTGGGTTTTTCGCCGGATTTACGATATTCAATTGGCGATTCTTTTTCCAGAAGATCCGAAAGGGGGACATCACCATGTCGCCGGTCCCCTGGATTGGTGGATTAGCCGGTGTGTTGGCCTTATGGATCTGTCCGGTAACCGGTAGTTTTGGATATTGGTGGGTACCGTTCTGCATCGACTT
Source organism: uncultured Enterobacteriaceae bacterium (assembly GCA_964523765.1). GTDB lineage: Bacteria > Pseudomonadota > Gammaproteobacteria > UBA11873. The sequence continues at coordinate 27,063 of CAZFZX010000029.1, read as the reverse complement.
CGGTTGCATACCCAATTCTTTATGGCTTGCCTATAGCGCCGCGACCAGCAAACTTTAACCGGGAGATCAACAAGATGGGCCTGTTCGATACTATCCGAAACGAACTTGTCGATATCGTCGAATGGATCGACGACAGTCGACATACGTTGGTATGGCGTTTCCCACGCCATCAAAACGAGATCAAGAACGGCGCACAACTGATCGTACGTCCCGGCCAGGTCGCGGTGTTCGTGAATCAAGGCGAAATTGCAGACGTTTTCGAACCAGGACAATACTCGCTCGAAACGAAGAATCTACCGATACTAAGTAGCCTGCAAGGGTGGAAGTATGGTTTCGACAGTCCCTTTCGTTGCGAGGTCTATTACGTGGCGACCCGGCAGGTAACGGATCTTAAATGGGGAACGCCAAATCCGGTAATTATGCGCGATCCGGATTTCGGCCCGGTTCGGATCCGTGCTTTTGGCAATTACACCTTGCGCGCGGTTGATGCCAAAGCGCTACTGACCGAGCTGGTGGGAACCGATTCTTCGTTCGAGGCCGATGAGATCAGTGAGTTGCTGCGTGCGATCGTCGTGCAGAGTTTTTCGGATGCGTGTGCCAGTTCGAATATAGCGGTGCTGGATTTGGCGAGTAGCTACGCTGAACTTGCCGAAGAGGTTCGTAAAACGGTAATCGAGCGGGTGGACGACGAGTATGGTCTCGATATTCCGCAACTACAGATCGTGAATGTCTCCTTGCCGCCCGAGGTCGAGGAGGCCCTGGATAAGCGCAGCAGCATGAACGTTATTGGCAACATGCAGCAATACCAGGCCTACCAAATGGGTAACGCCATGCCGATCGCCGCAGAGAATCCGGCCGGCGGTTTGGCTGGCGCGGGCGTCGGGTTGGGCATGGGTATGGCGATGGCGAATCAGATGGTGCCGGGAATGCAACCTGGCGGCGCCATAGCGGCGGCCCCGCCGCCGCCGCCGGCTGCATGGCATATCGCGGAGAACGGTCAAACCGTGGGTCCGTTTGATCTGGCCGGTCTCACCCAAGCCGCGACGGCCGGCCGACTGACTGCCACGACGATGGTTTGGAGCGCGGGTATGGCGGGCTGGACCGCCGCTTCACAGGTGCCGGCATTGGCTAACCTCTTTGCTCCGCCTCCTCCCGCAGCTCCGCCCCCGCCGCCACCCGAATAGAGGCGACGGGCTACGCGCTGCTCTTCGGACGGTCGCGGCCGAATGCCAGACAGCCGCGTGAGGTTCGGATCAAACCGTTCAACAATCGAGGAATCTTGTCTTCCTTTTTTGTTCAATATTCTGGCTAGATCTATCGACGACTTGGCACACAAGCCGTATCCGATTGAATAGTACGGCAGGTACCGCTGACCGTACCGTGCGGCGCATTGAAGGAACAGGAAGCGCCGTCATCGCGGCCACTGCATGCCGAGAGCGCTTGCGGCGGTGGCCCGCCACGTCCCGGTCCTCTGCCGCCACCAGGATCGCGTCTACCCTGGACGCCCCGGCGGCCGCTACCGGGGCGTTTGCTAAAAGAACGGTCGCCGCTTCCGATCCAACAACGCGGGATACTCGGAAACTGCGCGGTGATCACATAGTAGTAGGTGCCGTCGGGGTATTCCGGCGTAACGCCTGTTCGACCATTGCATTGATCCAGATCACCGAGGTCCCGCACGTATTCGAAATCCCTGGTGTAGGTCCCATCGTAGCGACCGCCGGGACCATTGGGACGCGTGCCTCGCTTGATTCTGTAACTCGGCTGCAGTTCGACGACCGTACTGTTGGCATCGGCGGCCTTGCTGTAGCCGAAGAGCGCGTACACTGGAAAACCGTCCGCCGCATAACCTAACAACAGTGGTTTGCGGCGATAATCGTATTTCTTCATGATGCCTGTCGGCTGGCTGTGATAGTGATAAGCCCCGTTCGGTTGCACGTGAGCGTTACTTTGATCGACACCGAGATTGATGCCGCCCGTCATTGCTTCGATATTCCAGTCGGACGAACGATCGTTGTTCCAATACTCCGCCGTTGCCGGATCGAACGGCACCCCATTAATGGCGACGCCGAAACTGTTATGGCCGATGTTGGTTGGCGAATTTCCTTTTCTGGGTTTCAGCGATACGCGGAATTTGTAATTCTGTGCGGAAATCGTGTGCGGGTTACCGGAGTTCGGGAAACGGCCCGTGGCGTGATCGGCTAAACCGTCGCTTTCGATATAGCGGTAACCGTTTTGTTGATCGACTCGGATGTTGGCCTTGGCGTTCAGCTCACGAATGAAGTAATCGATAAAGCGCTTCGGTCTTTCGGCCGACGCTTGCGCTTGATTGGTTTCCTGTAGACCGTGACCGCCAGCCGTACTCGTCATCAGACAGATAGCGAAAAGCCAAGCCGGGCGGAGACGATCCGTCATGATCGCCGCGAGCCCGGTATGACGGCGTTTATGTCGGGCCAGCGAGTTCCGATCCGAAACTGTCCGATGTTTCGGGAGACGGTTTTAGTATCCACGGGGTGATTTATTTGCGCTTTGCTGGACTCGTTCCGGTAGGACGACGGCAAGATAAATGACCGTTCAGCTTAGCCTACCATTGTCACGCGATCTGGTTAACCGCACTTCGCGGATAAGTCTCGTTCAGGATCTGCCCGCCCATGCGGTTGAGGATCGAGTTCTCGCCGTCGGCGATGGTCATAGTGCGGGCGTCGCGCCACAGCTTTTCGATGTAGTATTCTTTGGTCACGCCGTTGGCGCCGTGTAGTTGCACGCCTTCGTCGACCACGTCCTTGGCGGCCTCGGTGCAGAACGTCTTGGCCGCATAGGCATATTCCGACAAGGGCGGATAGACGCGCGCATTGACTTCCCACACCGCGCGGCTCATCGCGCGGATCGCCTCGACCTGGGCGAACATTCGGTGTACACGGACCTGCACGGGGTGGTGTTCGATCAGGGGCTTGCCGCCCTGGATGCGCGCCTTGGTATAGGCGAGGGTTTCGTCGAGCGCGGCCCGCGCGATGGCGACCGCAAGCACGGCGACCGCGGTGTTGCCGAAGCCGAGATTCCCCAGCACCCAGTCGCCGTAGCCAGCGGGCTCGACGAACATCCAGTCCCGCGGTATCCGTACCTCGTCGAAGAAGATCTCACCCTGCGGCAGGTCGCGAACCCCGTGTTTTTCCAGCGGGCTGCCGCGCTTGATGCCGGCGAGATCGAGCGGGAGCATGCAGACCCCGCCGCCAGACGGGCCTTTGCTCGTGTCGATTTGTACGTTAACCATCGCCTGTGTGGCGGTCGGCCCGCATGAGACCCAGGCGGATTTCTGGCCGCTGAGCACCCACTCGTCGCCGTCGGCCGTAGCCGTCAGTTGCAGCTTGACCTTGGGATCGGTCCAGAAATCGGCGCCGACGTTCAGCGTATCGGAGCCATGATCGGGCTCGGTGATCGCCCAGGCGCCGGTAATGCTCGCGTCGGTGCAATTGCAGAAGGGGATGACGAATTCCTTGATCAGATCGGGGTTGCCGGTGTGCAGCAGTTTGACGTAGGGCCACGCGGCCAGCAGCAGCGCGGCGCCGAGCCCGGCGCTGCCGTAGAAGATTTCTTCCATCAGAATATGGCTCTGCAGCGGCGTAAAGCCGAGGCCGCCGACCTCTTCGGGCATGGCTGCTTTGTGATAACCGAGTTCGTAGGCCTGCGCGAGGCACGTCCACAATGGTGACTCGGGCGCGACCACATCGGCGGCGGGCAGCTTATCGATCACGATGCTGGCGGGACGCAGGACTTCCAGCGCAAAACGGCGGGCCGCGTCCTTGATCGCTTCGTCTTCCGGGCTCAGGTCGAGATTCAGGTCGAAATAACTCATCGGGGAAACTCCTTTCACACGGGCTTCGCGATCGTCGTCGCGCTACGTATCATGCGGACAGACCCTAACAACGGGCGCACCAGACATACTTGAGCTGAATCAATTAGAATAATGGGGTTGCCCATTATTCTGAGGCCACCGAAAAAGGAGGGCTGCTCCGTAACTCACGCGGCGCCAGTCAAAACCACTAGAACAAACCGATACTGCTTCCCGTAGACCGGGTAAGGCAGTACCAGTTCGCCCGCGCGGGGCGCCTACCCCGTTCGCGGATCCACAGAGGAGGAACGACAATGGAACTCAAAGAAGTGATCGGACGCCGTCGCTCGATGCGATTTCTACGCCCATATAAGCCCGTCGAGCGTGAGAAGATCCAGAAAATGTTGGAAGCAGCTCGGCTGGCTTCTTTCTGGGGCAACGTGCAAGCGCTCGACGCTGTGGTGATCGAACGCGCAACGGCGTCTCAGGAAATTATCGACGCGCTGCCGACGGGTACCGCTATCGGTGGATTTCAGTTTCGTACCGCGCCCGTGTGCATCATTTGGTTCGTAAATTGGGATCGGATCCCGAACCAGGACGACCGCCTGCACGAACTCGTCGATGCCGGCGCGCTAGGTATCAATCCCGAAAAGAGTCACAAGTATCTGGATGACGTATTGATCCCGTTTTTTGAAGGCGCGATCGAAGGGATCCGCGATACCGGCATCACCGAGGCCGATTGCGGTCAGGGCATCGCGCAGGCGACGCTGGTTGCCTACGAAGAGGGTCTCGGCACCTGCGTACTTGCGGGCTTTGTGGGCAAGAAGCTGAAGAGGTTGTTGGAAATACCGGAGAACGGCGAGATCCTTTTGCTGCAGACCGTCGGTTACCCGATGGAAGATCCGCTCGCCGGTGGCCAGCGGCCGAAGCTGCCGTTCGACGAGAAATTCTCACTGAACCGCGTTGGTGAGCCTTTCCCGCGGAGCGAGGCGGTGGTCGAGGAACTGAAGCAGGCCAAAATGATCTGCGAGACCGCGCCGCTGTCGTGGCGCCGGGACGAGCTGCGGACACTGCAGGATATGTACGGGCTGAGCGAGGTTTTCGGTGACGAGATCCCCGAAATCATCAAGGCTGCGGAGCAGGAAGCGCAGGAAGAGGGCGACGGCTAACGTTATCCCGATGCGCGGCAATCGGGTCTGAGCGGCGCGTACGCCGCGTCGCTTTCAGTAACGGATCGGTCGTCACAATTGTCGACCGGGCGGCCGGTTAACACTACCCCAACGAGCGAGGAGTCAGCGTGAACGATCGGGCCTACTGGAACATGGAGATGGAGTCGCTGCTCGGTAGCGAGCAGATGCAGGCGATCCAGCTGGAGCGCCTGCACGCCCGTATCGCGGCGTTGTTCGAACACGCGCCTTACTTCGGCGGCTTGATGCGCGAGCGGGGTGTCTCCCACCCCCAGGATGTCAAATCGCTGGACGATTGGTCGAAAGCGATGCCGCCGTTCACGAAATCGGTTTACCGCGACGTCGTCGAAGCCTGTGACGGTGACATCTACCGTTTTTTGGATGAAACGCTACCGGTGCCCCTCGATGATCTCGTGTGCATGGCGGCGACGTCGGGTACCACCGGTGATCCGCAGCCCTATCCGCTGACACGGGCGGACATCGATCATCTGTGGGGCGAATTCATGCTCCGTGTCCGCTGGCGCTCCGGAGTTCGGCCCGGCGACCGCATCGTCCACGCTTTCGCCTTGTCGATGTTTCTCGCGGGGGTGCCGGTGCTGCAATGCAGCCGCGATGACGGCACCATGCAGATCCCGGTCGGTGCCGAACCCGGCGCGGCGCGCATTCTCAAAACGGCAAAGTTTTTCCGGGGCAACGTAATGATGTCGACGCCGTCGTTGACGGAGCATCTGATCGAGCGCGCACCGGAAATATTGGGTGACGACATCGCTTCGCTCGGGATCCGGATCCTGTTGTGCGGCGGTGAACCCGGCGCCGGGATCCCGGAGGTCAGGCAACGCATCGAGTCGGCCTACGGCGGGCGTTTGTACGACTGCGGCGCGGGCCTCGGCGTTTCCTGCGCGCATCCCGAGTACCAGGGGATGCACTGGATCGGAGACGATCTGTGTCTGTACGAACTCGTCGACCCGGCGACCCACGAACCGATCCCCATGACCGACGGCGCCGAAGGCGAAGCCGTGTTTACCTCGCTCGTCGGCGGTGGTTTCGGGTGGACGCGGATCTCGCTGGGCGACGTACATCGAGTCGAAGTCTCCCCCTGTCCATGCGGCCAGACAGGATTTCGCTACCGCATCGTCGGCCGCACCGACGACATGCTCAAGGTCAAGGGTGTGATCGTTTATCCGGCGGCAATCGACAGCGTCGTCGCCAGCTTCATTCCAAAAGTTACCGGAGAGTTCCGGATCCTGCTGGACGAACCGCCGCCGCGGGTCGTACCGCCGCTGAAGTTGCGCATCGAGCGCGGGGAGCAGACGCAAGCGTCCGATTGCGAGAGCCTAGGTAAGGAAATCATCGCCGCCATGAAGGAGCGCCTGAAATTCTCTCCGGTTATCGAATGGGTCGAGCCGTTCGCGCTCGAACGCAGCACGCACAAGACGAAGTTCATCGAGATCAAAGGCAAGTCGTAACCATGCCGTTTGTGATGGTCGGCTTTTCTCGCGCCCCCTGCCGGTTACCTGATCAGTTATCTGGCGTGAGGCGCTACGTCCTGGGTCCGGCTTTCGAAAACCAGGAAGTACTGGTCCGGTAGGAAGTCGTGGCTCGCGATCAGCGTGTAGCCGGCGCGTCGCATTTCCTTCTTGACCTGCTCCGGGTCGAGTTTATGCGGCGGGCCGCGATCTGAGTCGAGCCGGAAGTCGACGATCGCGATCCGCCCGCCGGGACGCAGCGAGTGTTTCAGCCGTGTGAAGTAAGCGATGCGTCCGTCGATGTGGTGGACCGTATCGCAGAAGAAAATGACGTCGGCGGCACGTGGCAGGTGCGGATCCTCCGGACCGGCGAGTACACTGACCAGGTTGTCCAGGCCTTCGCGCCGCGCTCTGTCGTTGAGACTGATCACCATCCCGGGTTCGATATCGGCGCCGATAACCGCGCCCTCGGGGACTGCGCGGGCGAAGCGAACCGGGAAATAGCCGGTCGCCGAGCCGACATCCGCGATCACCAGATCGCGGCGGTCGACGAGCGCCTTCACGACCTGGTCGGGAAGCTGCCAGGCAGCGCGGGCGGGGTCTTCAAAGTGCGCCTGCCACTTGGCAACGGCGTCGAAACGGTGCCGGCTCGTGGCGTTGTCGCCACGGTGCCCGTGCGCCATTGATCCTGTATCCGCGGCACCCGTACCGAGATGCAGCAATAACACTGCGGTCGCGAGGACCTGTAAGGCTATCGATCGCATGGATCGCTCTCCAATTCGCATTTCGGCTGCTTCACTGAGCATATCCGATCGCTCCTTTTAGCGCGATGCAGGGCGCGCCGTCTTAGGTAGCGTACGAGATTCTGCGGTGCGTACCGCCTTTTCTCAAGCGCAGGACCCACGCGGCCGCTATTGACAATTCAAGGCCGCATGGACTAAACGTAACAACAGATATGAAATTCGCGGCTCCAGGTTTGTTCAATAAGGTGACGTCACTGGTAACGGCGTTAGCGCTGTTCATCGCACCGATCATCAGTTGCTGCGCGGGCTGGCAGGATGCTTCGGCCGCGCCGCAACTCATTGTTTCTGGCGATAAGCACGATTGCGAACGCAACCAGTTTGCCCCCGGACTTGCCGATGCCGGTGATCCCCAGTCGACGCAAAATACTCCCGAGTGCGATGATTGCGATGACATCACCAAGGCCGAGCAGTCTACAAATAGCGATCGGACGTCCGGAGTACGGTGGAATATCGAACCGGACGCGGCGGTCGAGTCGGTCGGTATCGCTTCATGGTCGGCCTCGACCGCGCCCGAAACCGCCAATCTAGACCGCGGCCCGCCGCCCGCCATCCTCACTACCCTCGTCGAACTGTCGGTACTTCTGCTCGATTGAGTTTCCCGTGATTGCCCGCCCTGAATCGTCAGGGCATTACCGTGCCGTGTCGCTGCGATACGGCTGCAATTGCAATCCAAGCAGGGAACTGATCGATGACTTATCGAAAACCATGGTTCGACCCTAACGGGTATCCGGCCGAACTCCGCACCGTCCGGTCGATCGTCTTTTTAGTTAGTGCTTTGCTGACGCAGTCCGTTGTTGCGGCGAGTAACGACCTGACGCTCAGCGAAACGCTCGACCTCGCCTTTTCCCGCCAGGACCCGACGGTCGCCCGACATCTTGCGGCCACGAACGCGCTCGGCGAGCGCGCCAGGTCGGAATCGCAATTGCCCGATCCGCAGCTGCGTTTCGGGCTCGTCAATTGGCCGACCGATTCCCTAGATTACGACCAAGAACCGATGACCCAGCTGCAAGTCGGGGTAAAACAGGAATTCCCGCGCGGCAATACCCGCGCCGCGACCCGTATGCGACTCCTCGCCGAATCCGACGTCGAGCGGGCGGCGGCCGCGCTGCAGCAGCGCCAGATAAAGCTGGAGGTACGTTCGGCGTGGCTCGAACTGTTTTACTGGCATCGCGCCAGGGGATCGGTGATGCAGAGCAGAGCCGCGCTCCGGGAACTCGTCGGGGTAGTCGAAAGTTCTTTTGCGACCGGCTTGCAAAGCAATCAGGATCTGCTGCGGGCGGAATTGGAGCTGAGTCTGCTCGACGACCGCGCCGTCGACGTTGAGCGGCAGATTGAGGTGCGCGAGGCCGATTTGGCGCGGTTTATCGGTGCCGCCGATGCCGCCCGCTCATTGTCGTCGGCGCTGCCGGAACTGCCAGGCCTACCATCCCCCGAACGGCTGCGCGAAGCATTGCTCGAACATCCGGCGTTACTGATGGAGGACGCACGGGTCAGGGTTGGAGCACGGAATGTCGATGTCGCCAAGGCCCAGTTCAAGCCGGGGTTCTCGGTCGACCTCGGGTATGGCGCCCGGGGTGCGGACCGGGCCGACTTGGCATCGGTCATGCTCTTAGTCGACATCCCTCTGTTCGCGTCGCAACGGCAGGCACCCGGCCTGGCGGCGGCCGAGCACGATCGGGCGAGCGCCGAAATGGCGCGTGCGGCGCGCTTGCTGGAACTGAAGCAGGCCCTGGATCGCGCACAAGCCGATTGGTCGGGGCTCGGCGAGCGGGCCGGTTTGTACGAAGAGGTCGTACTGCAGCGCGCGGCATCCAGTGCCGAAGCAGCGCTCGCCGGCTATCAAAGTCGGGTATCGGATTTCGCGGAGCTCATCCGCGCCCGGCTCGACTACCTCGATATGGAACTGAAACTTCGGCGGCTGGAGACGGATCGAGCGCTCGCCCATTCACGGCTGCTGTTTATTGCCGGAGAAAGCCCGTGACCTCGAAGCCGTCGGCGCTGTTGTTCGTCCTCTTGATCGGACTGGGCGCAGGTTTTGCGATCGCGGTGTACCTGCAGGAGCGCGGCGGCCCGGACCCTGCCCCGACCGGACCGAATGCGCAACGAAAAATCCTCTATTGGGTGGCGCCGATGGATCCCAATTTTCGCCGCGATCGACCCGGTAAATCGCCGATGGATATGGATTTGGTGCCCGTCTATGACGAGCCGGGGGCGGTTCCCGGGGGCGACGTTGTGGTGATCGGACCCGAGGTGGTCAATAACGTCGGCGTGCGTACGGCCGAAGCGAAGATAGAGCAACTGAACGTGCCCGTACGGACCGTGGGCCGGGTTACTTTCGATGAGGAAAAGGTCGCCCACATTCATCTGCGAAGTAACGGATGGATACAACGACTGTCCGTACGGGCGGAGGGTGAACCCGTATCGAAGGGCGATTTGTTGTTTGAAGTGTATTCGCCGGAACTCGTCAAGGCACAATCCGAATATGTTCAGGCGCTGAAAAGCGACCGGCAATCGCTGATCTCGGCAAGCCGCGATCGACTCCGCGCGCTCGGTATTTCCGGCGGTCAGATCCGAGCCCTGGAGCAGGACCGGGCGGTAAAGCAATACGTCCGTTTTTTCTCACCCATCACCGGGGTCGTTACGGCGTTGAACGTCGCTGATGGGAAACATGTCACGCCGGATACCGACGTCATGGCGCTGGCAGATTTGTCGGCCGTCTGGCTCATCAGTGATGTGTTTGAAACGCAGACCGACCAACTGCGCATCGGTGCGGCGGTTACGGCGCAATCGAAATTCGATCCGGGGGCCGTCATCGAAGGGAAAGTGGACTACATTTACCCGGATCTGGACGCCGTGACGCGGACCGTTCCGGTCAGGACCGTTCTGGAAAACACGCACGGATTGTTGAAACCCGGAATGTTCATGACGGTCGCCATCGAGGGGCCGGACCGTCCGCCGTCGGTAGTCGTCCCGCGCGAAGCTTTGATCCGGACCGGCCGCGAAGAGCGGATCATCCTGGCGCTGGGGGAAGGGCGCTTCCGACCGGCAAAAGTTTCGAGTGGTAAGGAAGCGGCGGGTAAAGTCGAGATCCTGTCCGGTCTGGCCGCGGGCGAAATTGTCGTCGTCTCCGGCCAATTCCTGATCGATTCCGAAAGCAGCTTCACCGGCGCAAGCTTGCGGCTCGGTCCGGAATCGGGATCCGCACCGTGATCGAGCGGGTGATCCGCTGGTCGATCGAGAACCGGGTCCTCGTGATGATGGCGGCGGCGTTCCTGTTCGCCGCCGGAATCGTTTCCTTGCAGCAAACGCCGTTGGACGCGATCCCCGATCTGTCCGATGTCCAAGTGATCGTGAAGACGAATTACCCGGGTCAGGCGCCCCAGGTGGTCGAAGACCAGATCACCTACCCGTTGACCACCGCGATGCTGTCGGTTCCCAAGGCGGTAACCGTCCGCGGCTACTCGTTTTTCGGAGACTCCTACGTTTATGTGATTTTCGAGGACGGTACGGATCTGTACTGGGCGCGGTCGCGGGTGCTCGAATACTTGAGTCAGATTTCCGGGGAGCTTCCCGCTGGAGCGCGTCCTGAACTCGGGCCGGACGCGACGGGCGTCGGGTGGGTGTTCCAATACGCGCTGGTCGATCGAAGCGGCAACAACGACATCGCCGATTTGACCAGCATTCAGAATTGGTTTCTCAAATACGAATTGCAGAGTGTCGCCGGGGTCGCCGAGGTCGCCACAATCGGCGGTATGGTGAGGCAGTATCAAGTGACGGTCGATCCGGACAAGCTCAGAATTTTCAACCTGACCCTGGGACAAGTACGCAGCGCCATACGCCAGGGCAATCAAGAGGTTGGCGGGTCGGTCATCGAACTCGGCGAAGCCGAATACATGATCCGGGCGCGCGGCTACGTTTCTTCGATAGAGAATCTCAGGCAGATCCCGGTCGGGCGGCAATCCAACGGTACGCCGCTGCTGTTGCGCGACATCGCCGATATCGACATCGGTCCGCAAATGCGCCGCGGCATCGGGGAATTCAACGGGGAAGGAGAGACCGTCGGCGGCGTGATCATCATGCGTTCCGGTGAGAATGCGCTCGCGACTATCGACGCAGTCAAACGAAAACTCGACGAGCTCCGGGCCAGCCTGCCAGACGGTGTAGAGGTCGTGGCTACCTATGACCGCTCACGGTTGATCACCCGCGCAATCGATAATCTGAAAGAAAAACTGACCGAAGAATTGCTGATCGTGGCCTTGGTCTGCGTGCTGTTCTTGCTTCATCTGCGCTCTTCGGTGGTCATCGTCGTGACGTTGCCGCTTGGCATATTGATAGCTTTTCTGGTGATGAATCATCAGGGCGTGAACGCAAACATCATGTCTCTCGGCGGGATCGCGATCGCTATCGGTACGATGGTCGATGGTGCGATCGTCATGATCGAGTCGCTGCACCGGCGTATGGAGCGGCAATCCATAACGCCGGATCGCCGTTGGCAGGTCGTTATCGAGAGCGCGCTCGAGGTGGGCCCTGCGATCTTCTTTTCGCTGCTGATCATCACCGTGAGCTTTCTGCCGGTGTTCGCGCTCGAGGCCCAGGAGGGACGATTGTTCAAACCCTTGGCCTATACCAAGACCTATGCGATGGCCGCGGCGGCGATACTTGCCGTGACGCTGGTCCCGGTTCTCATGGGGTATTGTATTCGGGGTCGCATCCGGCCGGTCGAAGTCAATCCATTGACGAATGCATTGATCGCCATCTACCGACCAGTGCTCAACGTTGCGCTCACGTGGCCGAAGATGACGCTGGTGGGTGCGCTGCTGATTTGTGCGACAGCGTTGTATCCGCTCGCACGGATCGGCAACGAATTCATGCCGGATCTGAATGAGGGCGATCTACTATATATGCCGAGTACGTTCCCGGGAGTGTCCATCGGTAAGGCGCGCGAACTACTGCAGCAAACCAACAAGCTGATCATCACCGTCCCGGAGGTCGCGACGGTCCATGGGAAGGCCGGACGTGCCGAGTCCGCGACCGATCCGGCGCCGCTGACGATGATAGAGACGATGATCCAATTGAAACCGGCCGGTGAATGGCGACCGGGTATGACGATGGAAGGGATCCGGGATACGCTGGATCGCGTGGTCCAGGTCCCGGGTCTATCGAACGTTTGGATCATGCCGATCAGAAACCGCATCGACATGCTTGCCACCGGCATAAAGACCCCCTTGGGCATCAAGGTCGCCGGCCCGGATCTGGAAGTTATTTCGGAAATCGGCGAGCAAATCGAGGCGGTATTGAAACCGGTTGACGGCACCGCATCGGTTTATTCCGAAAGAGTCGTCGGTGGGAGATATATCGAAGTCGACATCCGCCGCGAAGAAGCGGCGCGCTATGATATGAACGTATCCCACGTACAGGACATCGTCCGTTCGGCGATCGGCGGCAGCAACGTGTCAGAGTCGGTGGAAGGGCTGGAGCGCTATCCAATCAACCTGCGCTTCCCACGGGATTTTCGTGACTCGATCGAACAGCTCAATGCGCTGCCAGTGGTCAGCCGATCCGGCGCTCACGTGCCACTGGGCGACCTGGCGGAGATCCGAATCGTTGACGGGCCGGGGATGATCCGCAGCGAAAATGCCCGGCTCAACGGTTGGATCTATGTCGATATCGTCGACCGTGATCTCGGTTCTTATGTCTCCGAGGCGCAGCGGGTGGTGCGCGAACAGTTGACGCTCCCGCTCGGTTACTCGTTGGGGTGGTCCGGTCAGTTCCAGTACATGCAGCGTGCACAGGAACGCCTGCAGGTCATTTTGCCGGTCACCGTCGCGCTGATCGTCGCGATCCTGTTCCTCGTGTTTCGTCGGATCACCGAAGTACTCGTGATTCTGGCGACGCTGCCGCTGGCATTGGCCGGCGGGCTCTGGCTTTTGTTTCTGCTGGGGTACAACCTCTCGGTTGCGGTGGGCGTCGGCTTTATCGCGCTGGCCGGGCTCACGGTCGAAACTTCCGTGGTGATGCTGGTTTTTCTGAATAACGCGTTAGCGGGAGCGGTGCCGCGCTCTGGCGGGGTGGGCCATACGGCGGGTAACGTGGACCTCGTAGCGGTGATTCACGAAGGGGCGCTACGGCGGCTACGGCCGATCGTGATGACCGTCGCGACGATTATCGCCGGACTGTTTCCGATCATGCTGAGTGATGGGACGGGATCCGAGATCATGCGGCGCATCGCCGCCCCTATGGTCGGCGGCGTGGTCAGCGCGACGTTGCTGACCTTGGTCGTCGTCCCCGCAATTTTCCTCTTGTGGAAACGGCGAGCCCAGCGTAGCGCCGCCTAACGCGTCCTCGACGACGACCGGTCGACCGCGGGCTGCAACAGCGCTATTCGACCCCCGCGCCGTGGCCACCTGCGCTACAATTCGCCGCTTACGCTCATAAGGCCAGCCAATTCCGGGAGAAGATTGCGTGAAATGTCGAGCAGCGGTACTCCACGAAATGGGCAGTTTGCTGCCGTATGAAAAATCAAAACCGATCCGAATCGAGGAAATCGAGCTGGACCCGCCGGGTGCGGGAGAGGTGTTGGTAAAGATCGCCGCCGCCGGCCTGTGTCACTCGGATCTTTCCGTGGTCAACGGATCACGCCCCCGACCCCTGCCCATGGTCATTGGTCACGAGGCTTCCGGTGTCGTCGAGCAGGTCGGTCACGGGGTCACGGGACTGGCGGTAGGTGACCACGTTGTCTTTGTCTTTGTCCCGAGCTGCGGCACCTGCGTGCCGTGCGGCGAAGGCCGCCCGGCGCTGTGTGAACCCGCGGCAGCGGCGAACGCCGCCGGCACACTGCTTGGCGGTGGGCAGCGTATTCGACTCAACGGCGAGACTGTGACCCATCACGTCGGTGTCTCTTGCTTCGCCGAGTATGCCGTCGTCTCGCAGTGCTCGTTGGTCAAAGTGCATAAGGGACTGCCGCTCGACCAGGCCGCGCTGTTTGGTTGCGCGGTCGTTACCGGTGTCGGGGCGGTGGCGAATACGGCGCAGATGAAAATGGGTTCTACCGCGGTTATCGTCGGCCTCGGCGGGACCGGGCTCGCGGCCTTGCTCGGCGCGATTGCGGGCGGCGCGCGTAAAACAATAGGCGTCGATCTCCTGGATCCTAAACTCGATATGGCAACGGAACTCGGCGCCGATGCGGTTCTACGCGCCGACGACCCGGACATCGTCGCGCGGGTCAAGGAGCTCACCGGCGGCGGTGGAGATTACGCTTTCGAGTGCGTGGGTTCGGAGAAGGCGATGGAACTCGCATACCGCCTGACCCGCCGCGGTGGCACCACCGTGTCTAGCGGCTTGTCCGATCCCAAGAGCAATTTTTCGATTCAGCACGTGAATCTTGTCGCCGAGGAACGCACGATCAAAGGCAGCTATCTGGGAAGCTGTGTGCCGAAGCGCGACATTCCTCACTACATCGAACTGTTCGAAGCTGGCACCCTGCCGGTGGACAAACTAATGAGCGCGAAGATCACCCTCGATGAGGTCAACGAGGGTTTCGACAAGCTGGCCGCCGGCGAGACCGTGCGGCAGTTGATCGTGTTCGACTGATCCGGATTCGGCCGCTTGCCGCGACGCTGGTCCTCCGTTACTCCTGCATTGATCTCGTGCCTGCGGAAGCAGGAATCTTATGAAATAAGACGCGCTTGCAGCGCGCCATCAATTGACTGGATGCCGGATTGAATCCGGCATGACGAGTATTGTTTGTCATTCCCGCGAATGCGGGAATCCAGTAAAACAGACGTCCGCCGAAGGCGGATCATATTGCAGTGAACCCCGGCATGGGTTGCTCCAGGCAACGCGGATACATTCGCGCCTTGCGCGGCGGTAACCTTCACCGGCGAGACGAACGGTGGCACGACGTTGCGGAGGTCCTTCGCGCCGTTGTGGCGCAACGACTAGAGTGCCTCTATTCGGCCAGCGGTGGCCGCAACCCGCGCCAATCCGCCGCCTGCTGCCAAACGCGCCCGGCGCGGAACAGGAGCGCCTCTTCGAAACGTCTTGCGACGATCTGAAAAGACAACGGCGAACCGTTCTTGTCGAGTCCTGCCGGGAGCGTGATCGTCGGCTGGCCGGTCATGTCGTCCGGGGCAGTATAGTAAATGAGTTCGTCGAGGCCGCCTTCTTTCGCGCACTGCGCGTCGAACGCCTTCAACGTCGGATTCAGCTTGGCATAGACCGGTTTGATCATGAGATCGATGGACTCGAAAATCGAATCCATTTGCCCCGTCAGTTCGCGCCGGGCGATCTCGGCCTGCGCGTATTCGAGCCCGCTGACCGCGCGTCCGGCCTCTAGAAAACCCGCGTAGGTTTCACTGTAGCCGCGCTTTCGTCGCGGATAGGTGGCGGCGTGGGCGAGCGCTGCTTCGGTAGCGCACAATGGCGTCCACGCGGCTAGCGGCCCGGCCAGCGGCGGCATTTTGAACGGCACGACGGTCGCACCGGCCGCCTTCAACGTGCGTAACGCCCGTTCGATCGATCGTTTGATCGCCGGGTCGACGCCGTCGAATGCGTACTTGCGGTCAATGCCGACGCGCAGTCCTTTGACGCCACGGCCGCTGCCGCCGAGGTAGTCCGGCACGGTGACCGACGCACTCGTCGGGTCGTTGCCGTCACGTCCGGCGATCGCGGCGAGCATCGCTGCGGCGTCCTCTACCGAACGCGTCAGCGGCCCTACGTGATCCAGCGTTTCGGACAGCGGGTACACACCGTAACGGCTCACCCGGCCCCAGGTCGGCTTGAGGCCGACGACGCCGTTGCAGGACGACGGGAAACGTATCGAGCCGCCGGTGTCGCTGCCGAGCGCACCGTAAGTGAGGCCGGCCGCCACCGCGACGCCGGTACCGCTCGACGACGCACCGCTCCAGCGGTTCTTCGCCCATGGGTTGACCGGCGGCGGGACGTCGGGATGGTGCTGCGCCAGGGCGCCCTCTGTAAGGTGCAGCTTGCCGAGAACCACGGCGCCCGCGGCGCGGAGTTTAACTGTCACCGTCGCGTCGCGATCGGCGATTGCTTTCCGAAACATGGGTAGTCCCGCCGTTGTCGCAACGCCTTTTACGTCACACAGATCTTTCAACGCTACCGGGACGCCGTGCAAAGGTCCGCGCTTCTTGCGTTGCTTGATTTCCCTATCCGCGCGTCGCGCTTCCTTGAGCGCCGAGGTGCGTAACACGGCTACGTGGCTCCGGAGTCCGGGATCGATTCGTTCGATGCGCTCCATCAAAGCGTTAGTGACTTCGAGCGACGACAGCTTTCGCTGAGCGATGAGTTTGCCGAGCTCGACCAATCCCAAAAAAGCAAAATCCGAATCCATCAGTATGCCCCCCATAGGCGATGGTGTGTCATATCGAGATTAACATTTTACGGGCCCCCTCACCGCTTTGTCCGCAATGGGCGGCTACGCCGACGAATGATGCGGTTGGGGTCCGCACGGCGAGCGTTTTGAGAATACTCTAGGATCGGCGATGATACGGGGAAAGAGGGAGGGAATACCGATGACGCGCATACCCCTGATCGAACCCGAGGAAGCAAGTGGCGAGGTCAAAGCGATATACGACCGTTTCGAAGCGAGTGGTCTGGGTGTCTTGAACGTGATGAAACTCTGGGCCCACGACGACGCGTTTTTCTCAGGGTTTGAATCGATGGTCAACGGCCTGTACGCCGATTCGACGCTCGATGCGCGATACCGGGAATTGGCCTGGTTACGCACCTCACAGGTCAACCACTGCCATTACTGACTACCCACCCACGCGATGCTCGGTCGGAGCATTGGATTAAGCAACGAAGAGATGGCCGAGCTGGGCCACTGGGAGTCGAGTCGGCTTTTCGATCAGACCGACAAACTGGTATTGCGCTTCACCGATCAACTCAGCCGCGAAAATCGCGTCGATGATGATCTGTTCGGGGAGTTGTCGGCCCGATTCTCGCAGCCTGAACTGCTGAAACTGACCTTCACGATCGGCATGGCGGGGATGGTGAACCGGGTCCACGCGACGTTTCTTACCGATGTCGACGAGGCGACCTTAGGATCCGTGGGTGATACGGTGTTTTGCCCGCTGCCCGAGCCTGCCTCCGGCGCAAGCTAAACCGAACGCGGCTCCAGTAGCCAGCGTACGCGATCACCGTCGTACCGTTCGACGGTGACCTCGTAGTCGTAGTCGCGCGCCAGGGTCTTCAGGACAAAGAATTCGGCTTCATAGGTCAAGCCTCCCGTGGAGATGGAACGGCGCTCCCAATGTCGATGCAGTTCGTGATACCACACCGGCGTGACATCACCAGTGATCGCGTAGGACCGGCTCGCTTGCGCACACCAAGACGGTAGTGCGCCGGCCGGGTCGAGAAGGCGGGTTTCGTAGATAAAGTGCAGGGGCAAGTCGGTACTAGCGTGCGGCCGGCGCGTGTCTCCGCAGCTTACCGGCGCAGCCAGCGCGAGGCCGCCGGCGGTGATAGTGGAATTGAAATTTCTCCGGTTCATTGCGTCAGATAGTCGACGACCGCGTCGAGTGCCGCCTCGCTGACTTCTGTTCGTCGAAAAGACGGCATGCCGCCTTTACCCCGGCGAACGAGGTGCCGGATGTAGGCTTCATCCAAATCGTCGCGCCGCTCGATCACGGCTCGCTCAGGACCACGGGTCTGCTTCAACAGGATCGTCGCCGGCGCGAACGGACTGTCCGCATGGCAGCCCGCGCACCACTCGGAAAACACCTGCTTGCCCTCACCCGCGGCCAGCGCCCCGTTGCCGAGCAACACGGCGCCGAGTATACCGAGCAGCGGGCGGCTGGCGCGTCGCTGGCGTTTCATGCGGTCGGCTCCCGGTATTGCCGTGGCCAGACACCGGACTTGCCTGGCGCGATGACGCCGTTCGGATCGATCGCGTCCTTCAATTGTTCCTGAAACCGACGCATGGCGTGATTGTTGTAATCGTAGATATCGGCGACCGCGTCCATGTAGGCGAGGTGGGTGCGGTATTCGCCGTAGCCCTTCTCCCCCAGCTCACGGATCAGCAATCCGAACAGTTCACGCACCTTGCGCATTTCCTCGACGTCACCTTTACGGAACACGAGCGTATTGACGAAGCGTTGCGCCCGTGAATCGCAATAGAACCCGCAAAGATGGTCGAAGCCGTATTCGTGAACGCGGGCACGCGCCATGTCGTTCATTTCGCGCATGTGTTTACCGGTCAGCGGCCCGACCGGCGAGAAGTCGATGTGCCCGCCGGATCCGCGCCAGTTAACGAGGCTGAATTCCGTCAGGTTGGGGATCCCCGCCTGGCTTTGGTCGCGGGGATGTTCGATCGGGTCGCCCGGATGATAGACCCGTTCGTGCAACTCGATGCCCGCGATTGGCGAGACTGCCTTTTTGATCCGCGCCCAGGCGTCGTTGACTTTGGTCTCGCTGCCGTATAGAGCGAAGGAGCTGTTCCAGCGGCCGAGATTGAGTTTTTCCTGGATCGTCGGGAGGACGTCGTTCGGGATCGGACCCTCCCCGTCATACCACTGGCTGCGCACGGACAGAAAAGCGGCGACCAACTCCACGTTGGTGATGACCACCGGATTGTGGATCGTCTCGTCCAGTTTGAAGGGCCGCAATGCTTCGATCATCGGTTCGAGGCCCGCATCGTTCCGGCAGTTCACCTCGCAACTCATGTAGGTCTCGGGCTCCGGCAACAGAAACCGTGACATCTTGGTTACGACGCCGTAGTTCGACTGCGAAAATATCCCGTCGACGCTGGGTCCGAAGCCGTAATTCAGCAGATTCGCGGAATTCCCATTCCCCATGGCCCCCATGCCGGTGCGCAGCAACTCGCCGTTCGGCAGGACGACCTCGAGTCCGGCCGAGCTGGCGAAGTGGTCGCTGAAATAGCCATAGCCGACGCCGCGATCGAGGCCATTCCCCACGATGCTGCCCCAGCCCGGCCCCGGCACCGACATCCACAGCTTGATCCCGTTTTCGCGCAGGTAGCGGAACAGGTCGAAGAAGCTGACGCCCGGTTCGACGACCACGTAGGCCAGCTCCGCGTTGGCTTCGATGATGCGGTTCATGCGTTTCAGATCCAGTACGACCGTCCCGGGAACCAGCGGTGCGGCACCGCCGTAGGCCAGGTTCTTTCCAGTCGACACCGGCCATAGCGGCACGCCATGTCTGTTCGCGGCCTTGACCACCGCCTGTACCTCCGCGACTGAGGCGGGGGCGACGAAGCCGCCGGAGACGAACTCGAACGGATCGCCGGGGTTGTACGGATCGTGATAGGTCTCGCGGTCGGCCTGGTCAGCGGAGGCCCATTGGGCGCCGACGATCGTAGCGAATTCCCGAAACGCCTTGTCGACGACCTGTGGGCTGACCTGTTTGGGTAGCGTCTTTTTCATTCGTCTCGCGCTCTCGAACCAGAGGTTATTGAATTACCGATCGGCGCGCGAGTCAACTGCGCTCCAAAGCGAAAACGTGTCTACCCGGCACCTCGGCCGCAATCACATGGGCGTCGAGGACCCGATACGGTGTACTATAGAAAGGTTGTCAGACGTGTAGGCTGCGTCGAAGAGACACTTAGCCGACCGTCCCTTTGCACTATGGTCCCAATTCTTTGGTTCCCTCCGGGAAAATAAAAATGGTAACAACGACAGATTCTAGTCTTGGAGAGTGGCGAGCTCGTGCGCTCGAATTCGAGGCAGAAATAAAAAAAGCGATCATCGGCCAGGATCATCCGATCCGGCTGTTGCTCATCGCCGTTCTCGCTCGCGGCCATTCCTTGTTGGAAGGCGACGTCGGCGTCGGGAAAACGACCCTCCTGCGAGCATTGGCGAAGGTGCTCGGTGGTGAATACGAGCGTATCGAAGGCACGATCGATTTGATGCCAAATGACCTGATCTACCACACTTACATCAACGAACAGGGCCGACCAGCGGTGGATCCCGGCCCCTTGTTGAGATACGAAGAAGACTTGGCGACCTTCTTTTTCAACGAAGTAAATCGCGCGCGGCCGCAGGTGCATTCGCTATTGTTGCGGGTAATGGCGGAAAGGAGCGTTACCGCTTTCAGTCGCGAATATTATTTCCCACATCTGCAGGTTTTCGCCGACCGCAACCGGGTAGAAAAGGAAGAAACTTTTGAATTACCGGCAGCCGCGCGTGACCGCTTCCTGATGGAAGTGAATATCATCATGCCGCAGGATCAAGAACTCCAGCGGCAATTGATGCTCGATACCCGCTTCTTCGACGTCGATCAACTGATAGGCGGTCTACAAAGCGGGATTTTGCCTTATGACGAGTTGAATGGCGTATCGGCGATGGTACAGCAGAGCATTCAAACCAGTCCTACGATCGAACGGTACGCCCTGGATTTGTGCGCCGCAACTCGAGATCCGGCAGGATTCGGCATCAGCATCGAAGGTGTCGATATGGGGAAACTCGTTTTGTCCGGAGTGAGTCCCCGTGGCATGGGGATGTTGATGAGGGCTGCCAAAACCGCCGCCTGGCTCCAGGGCCGCGAATCGCTCGTGCCCGAAGATATCCACGCGGTTTTGCATGAGACCATTGCCCACCGGATATTTCTCAGTCCCGTATACGAATTGCACCGCTCTGAAATGATCGGAGCCTTGATGAATCAGATCGTCAACAAGGTCGTTTCTCCTTGAAATGAATACCGCGGAGATCCATTACAAAGTCCCCTGGCGGGCGAGCGGCAGCTATCCCGGCCATCACTCGAGCCAGCAACAAGGCGGGGGTTTGCAGTTTCGCAGTCATTCGCCGCTGATCGATGCGCCCGATCCGCGCCGCTTCGATGTTCGCGCAAGCCTCAGGGATCCTTTTGAACAGATCCAGGTCAGGGTTTATCAGCAGACCAGTTCGATACCGGTCTACTTTATCGCGGATTTGTCTGCATCGATGGGTTTCGAGGGTGCGAATTCCAAGATCGGTGCGCTCGCCGAATTCGTCGCTTGTTTGAGTTTTTCAGCCTATCGGACCGGAGATACCTTTGGGTTCATCGGCTGTGCCGAGAAATTTTCGGAACCTTTGCTGTTGCCGCCGACGCTAAACCGCGCCGCCGGGGCGGAATTTGCGGAACGATTGCGCGGCCGGCGGCCGTTAGGAAGAGACTCACAAGGGCTGCTCGGTGCAGCGGAACTACTGGGGTCGCGCCGCGCCCTGGTTTTTTTGGTGTCTGATTTTCATTTTTCTCCCGCATTGCTAGAGCAGGTGCTTGCCTCTTTGGCCTATCACGACGTCGTGCCGGTCATATTGTGGGACCGCCGGGAATATGAAGATTTGCCGGGCTTTGGCATTGCGCGCATTACCGATCCAGAGACGGCGCGAAGCCGCATGTTGTTGATGCGGCCTCAGTTGAGAAGACGTATCCAGCAGGAGTTTTCCGATCGACGCGAACATTTGTTCGATCTGTTTGGTCAATACGGGCGGATACCCTTATTGCTGGAGGACGGATTCGATCCTGACGAGGTGACACGCTATTTTTTCGGCTAAATAGACGTTCAAAAAAAATGTTTCACTTTTGTATTTACACCAACCGTCGTCACCCGGGGCTTGATCCGTGGCCACTATGACGGTAACGACGCACGTCCGTCGGGCCTTAATCCGAAACTGATCGATATTTTGGAATACCTAATTAGAAATAAGCGCTTTGCCGTTCGTTCGAAGACGCTGATCAGGGCCTTTTTCGTGGGCCTAGTCTTAGCGCCGTACACGTTGGTCGCGGAAATTGCCGTAGAGCGGCTCGACATCGACCAGCCGAGATTGTTTGGCTATCGAATAGGAGATAAATTCGAGCGCTCCATCGTTCTGCGACTGCGTAAACCCTATCAACTCAAGACCGACTCACTACCCGAAAGCGGAAGACTCACTGAGTGGTTGGCAATAGAGTCCCCCCGGATCGACCAGAAAAATATGGCCGGCGCGACGGAATACCATATTCAACTGACCTATCAAATCGTCAACATCAACCCCGAGGTTCGAGATATAGCGATTCCACACCAGGACTTACTGTACATCGCCGGCAGTGAG
Organism: uncultured Enterobacteriaceae bacterium; assembly: GCA_964523765.1. GTDB lineage: Bacteria > Pseudomonadota > Gammaproteobacteria > UBA11873. The sequence goes on along the minus strand of CAZFZX010000029.1, from coordinate 4,731 downwards.
ACTTCCGCGGTGTTGGTTCCCGCAACGAGGGTGAACGTATCCGTTTTACGCGATCCGACAAAGAAAGACTTGCAACCCGATCGGGCCCCTCTCTTATTGCAGCAACGTTATTTCACAATGGCTGTATTTGGAACGCTATTGTTGTGCGCATTGATCGGTTTGGTAGCTCTCTACTGGGGGTTGCCTTTCGTCAGTAAGGATCATCCTTTTGCCGAAGCCTACCGGAGCTTGAGAAAGCTGCGCCGTCGAACCTGGGACGACGATAGTTATCGTGAAGCGTTACAAAACGTCCACCGGGCTTTCAACGAGACGACCGGGAAAACGGTATTTGCGGAAGGACTTGGAGGATTCTTCAATGATCATCGCCAGTACGCTCCGTTAGAGCTGTCGATTGAAGACTATTTTGCACGCTCGAGAAAGTACTTTTTCGAGGGTGCTGAGGATGATCAAAGCACCCGCTATTCGCTCGCGGAATTGCTGGCTTTGGTTCGATCGTGCCGCAAGGTTGAGCGCGGCTTATCGTGATGCTAGGGATCGCTTATCCCTTGGGATTGCTGCTGTTGCCATTGGTGTTGTTGCCGTTCTTGTCTCATGGGCAAACCAGTATTGCTTATTCGTCATTGAGCTTGCTGCCAGCCGACCCGTTGTCTGACATCGTTAGCTTGGCGCTTCGACTGATCGCCGCTTCGTGCATCATCGCTATCGTTTTGGGCGTGTCCGGCCTGTACCGATCGGAAGAAACGGTAGAGCGCATCGGCCAAGGCGCCCAAATGGTAATGTTGATAGACAGCAGCGGTAGCATGGACAGGCTTTTCGCCAGTGAGAATGAGAAAAGTGCGAGGGCCGCAGTTTGGGGGACCTATATCTCCAAGGGGCAGATTGCACGTCGTCTGTTAGCGGAATATGCTTCGCAACGTAAACAGGACATGTTTGCAATGTTTGTTTTCAGCGGCAATCCGATCGCCGTACTGCCGTTAACGGAAAAGCAAGAGGTAGTACAAGCCGCGATTGCCGCCGGCAGCATCGAGCGCGGTCTGGCAACAACAAACCTCGGCGGCGGGCTCATTCAAGCTCTTGAGTTTTTCGAGGGAAAGCCGTTCACGGGATCGCGTATCGTAATGTTGGTATCCGACGGCGCCGCGACACTTACCATACCCATACAAGACCGGATCAAACTGTTGATGGAAAAACATCGCGTTACGCTATATTGGATTTATCTGCGCGCGAAATACAGCCCTGGCTTGCATACGGAAATGGATACCTCAACGGCCGAGGAAATCGCCCCGGAGCAGCTGGTGCATAAGTTCTTTTCCGAATTGGGACTGCCGTATCGAGCCTATTCGGCAGAAAATCCGAAAGCCCTGAAAGAGGCGATAACAGAAGTGGACAGGCTGCAGAATTTGCCTATCCGTTACACGGATATACTCCCCAAACGTGATCTGTCGGGGTGGTGTTACGGTGCCGCGTTGTCTTTAATGTTTTTTGTATTCGCCGCGAGAATCAGCGAGATTCAGTTATGGCGTTAAAGCGGCAGTTGTTCCTTCTCTGTTCGTTGGCAGCGATCTTCTGCGGTGCCTCGCTCCTGCGTGAAGTTTGGCAGTGGCATCAAACCAGGAATTACAACGCGGCGATCGAGCGGGCGGATTTCGACGAAGCAGGGTCCTATCAGGGTGACAACGGGCTATTTGCGAAAGCCTATGCGGCGCACCAGCTGGGCCAGCATCAAGACGCACGAATTATCTATAGCGGGCTGGAAAATACCGACGACGAAACGTTGCGTGCGGCCGTGCTGTTCAATATGGGGAATACCTATCTGCAACAGGCATCGTCAATCGATCTGGAAGCCGACGCCGATCTCGCCTTGCCGCTCATAGAACTTGCGAAGATAAGTTATCGCGCGGTGTTGAGGATCGACAGCGGACACTGGGATGCGAAATACAATCTCGAGCGGGCATTGCAATTGCTGCCCGATACCGGAAAGCAGCGCCTCATGAATGTGGGGGGGCGAAGACGCACCGTGCGTACGGTCGTTACACCGGATCCGGAAGAAGATTTGCCGTGAGCGCGTGGCGCAGACCGCAAGTCCTATTGCTGGTCCTCTCCCTATTCTTGCTTGCGGCTACTTATGCCGGTCCCACGATCGAATTGGAACGACCAACCTACCGCTATGTATTCGTGTTTGACATTTCTCAGAGTATGAATGTCAAGGATATTCCCAATACCGATTTGCCCATTACCCGATTGAATTACGCTAAAGCGTCGGCGATCGAATCCTTGTCGATCCTCCCGTGCGGGACCGAGGTAGGGCTGGCGTTATTCACGGGGCACCGCGCCTTTCTGTTGATCACGCCCGTCGAGATCTGCGCCAACTACCGTGAATTGGCGAGTATGTTAAACAATATCGATTGGCGAATGACATGGGAGGCGCGCAGCGAAATCGCCAAGGGGTTGTTTAAGAGCATCGCGTTGTTGAAACAGTTGACAGGGCAGACCAGGTTGGTCTTCTTCACTGACGGTCACGAAGCACCGCCGATAAACCCCGAACTACCGCCGCGATTTCCCGGAGGCAGAGGAGAAATCGAAGGCTTGATAATAGGTGTCGGCGGCGAGAAACTCGTACCAATACCAAAGTTTGACAAAACAGGTGAGCAGCAGGGGTATTGGAAAGTCGACGAAGTGGACCACGTCGACGCCTTTACACAAAGCCGCAGTGCGCGTGAAGGTACCGAGTTAGAAAATACCGGGACCGAGCATTTATCCTCCTTACGAGAAACGTATCTGGAGGGGTTGGCGGACAAAACGGGGTTGACTTACCATCGCCTGGGCAGCACAAAAGAATTCTCGAAACAGATGCAAAGCAGCGCATTGGGTATTCCCAAAATTGTTACTACCGATCTGCGTTGGTTGCTTGCGTTCGGATCGCTGCTCGCGTTCGTTGCGACAATGCTAATCGCTGTCGCGAGAAAACTGCGGCACCCGTATTGAATACTTTGCATGCATCGGCTTTTTTGTCAAAAACCGCACCTCACGGTCGCCACGCCGTCTAATCCTTACGGCCATTGTCATCACCGGCCGCGTCGGTATCTTGCGCGTTGCGGGCTTGTCGACGGCGGTAGAGATACAGCGCGACGAGCGCTATCGCCCACGGTGCGATCAGAAATATGACGAATTGAGCTTCGCTTTCCATCCGCGCAGTGTAACGCGATAGGGCGAGTGGGGCATCCGGCGAGCAGCAGGGGACAATACATCGTCGCCTCGCAACGAAACTCTAAGTCCGACAGGCTAGGGGCCCGTCAGTTCGAGGAGCGTATGACCATGATGCGAGTTTCCGAACTCATCGATGGCCTCGACCGAGACCCGGTAGGTGCCGGGCTGGAGTTCGTTCGGCAGTCTCGCGGTATATAAGTGAGAGGACGGAGCTGCGCGGGTCCAGGTCTTCCGGCCGCCGTTGTCGCGCGTGGACGACTCCAGCATATAGGGATCGGTGCGTCTTACCCGAGTCATCGGCCGGTATTGGCCATCGTCGATACGAAACCCTACTTTCGACCGGGGTCCCCCGTCGAAAAAATTGACTAGGATTTGGGCGGCAGAAAGGTGACTCGACGGAAAACGTCCGTCGAAGAGTTCGCCCGTCCGGTAGTCGCGTCGGCCGCGGGCTCCGGTGCCGTGGTGGGCGACGTCAAAGAGGATCCGCATCTGGTAATCAGCGGGAAACCCCGCCGCCTTATAGCGCGCCTGAACCCTTTCCCCGTCAACCGTCAAAATGTGATAACCGTTGGGCGTTCCGTCCCGCTGGTCGGTAGTCGGGATCCCGCGACTGTCGAACGGCCCGCTCCACCACGCCCCGGATACGGTGCTCAAGACGTGCTGATGAAACGTTCCCGGCCCGCGGAATCCGTCTTCCTTCGCGAAATAGTGATGCTCGGTCGTGTGTGTATGCCCGGCAATCGCATACAGGTTGGGGCGCCCCGAAACAATGTCGAGCAGTTTCGCCCGATCGACCACGGCGGCTCCCGGAGCCACGTAGGTCTCTAGCGGAGCATGCATCGCTAACACGATGAGATGGTCCCGCGGTACCCGCGCAAGTTCCGCTTCGAGCCAGGAGAGCTGTCGGCGTCCAAATTTGGAGACGTGACCTCCATTGTTGCGTACGTTGCCGGGCTTGCTCAATCCTGCGCCGCGGTATTCGATATTGTCGAGCACCACGAATAACGCTTCGCCGTACTCGAAACTGTAGTAAGGCGGACCGAAGTAGCGCTTGAAGGTTTCCAACGAATAGCGGTCGTCGCTGGCCGCGAAGTTCAGATCGTGATTACCTGGAACGTTGTACCAGGGGATCCCTAGCTGAGCAATGAGAGCATTACTACGAGGAAACAATGACAGGTCGTCGAACATGATGTCGCCGACCGTCATGCCGAATTTCGCGTCGGTACCAACGAGTTCGGCAAGTACGTCGTCGCGAATATAGTCGATTTCCGCTCCGCTCTGCGGCTGCGGATCGGCGAACAAGATAGCTTTGAATCGCGTCGGTTCCCGGTGGCGCACTAGGGGGAAATTGATATGGTCTGGTAAGCTGCCGGTCGGCGCCACACCCGGGTAGCGCAGACTCGGCGGCGACCCAGCCGGTTGGTGAATGTAGTAGAACTGCGGGATCTGTAGTTCGTTGACGGGAGTGAGAAATCCCTTTGGTTTGACGATGAAGACGATGGCTTCATCGCCGACGTCGATACG
>CAZFZX010000028.1:24938-29253 GCA_964523765.1 uncultured Enterobacteriaceae bacterium | reverse complement strand
CAAAACCACTGGATTTGCTATCACCCAGCCTCCTTAGCCCGGATTCATACGTTAGCTCTCGAGCGCACGGTACCCCACGCTAATCGAGATTAGCCACGGAGGACACGAAGAACACGGAGATTAGGAATATGAAGTTGCTATACAAAAACGTCCCCTACGTGTTCTCCGTGTTCTCCGTGGTTCGATTTTGAGCGGCGCGGCGGTATCTACGGTTCGATTGAGGAGCTAAGCGCCTACTTACGGGCCCGGATTAGAGGCCCTCACCACGCCCGCAATTGCGCGGACATCGCCACACGGAAGCACCCGAATGTTTTGGACTTGTAATGGGACGCCATAAGCGCCGCGAGCCTTACCCGATAGATATCGAAAATCTGTCGCACGAAGGAAGAGGAGTAGGCCGTGTCAACGGCAAGACGGTCTTCGTCAGCGGTGCCTTGCCAACGGAGAAAGTACGGGCAAGGACGGTCCGGAGGCGCCCGAGCTTCGATGAAGCCGTGGTGGTGGAGGTACTCGAAGCGAGCCCCAACCGAGTCGAGCCGAAATGTCCGCATACCGATGTCTGCGGCGGGTGCAGCCTCCAGCATCTTGTCGCCGACAGACAAATCGAGCACAAAGAATCCGTTTTGTTCGAATTGCTGGACCATCACGCCGGAATATCTCCGCGCGACAGGTTACCGGCGTTGCGCGGGCCCGAGTGGGGATATCGTCGCAAGGCGCGACTCGGCGTTAAGTACGTGCCAAAAAAGGGTGGAGCTCTCGTCGGATTCAGAGAGAAAGCCGCACCGTATATTGCGGACATGGAGGTGTGCGAGGTACTGCATCCGGCCGTTGGCGGCCGCCTGATGGATTTGCGGTGCCTGGTCAACGGTTTGTCGATACCCGACCGGATACCGCAAATCGAAGTCGCCGCGGGCGACGAGACGGTGGCTTTGGTTTTTCGTCACCTCGCGCCGCTCGATGATGCCGACCTGGCCCTGATGGCCGATTTTCAGCGGCGCACCGAGATCGGTATCTATCTGCAACCTGGGGCGGAGCACACGATCCACCCGCTGGATCGCGAAACAAGCTTTCTCAGCTATCGCATAAACGGTCTGCGTATAGAATTCGCCGCGGCCGATTTCACCCAGGTGAACGGCGCCATCAATCGCTCGATGGTAGATTTAGTAACGAACCAGCTCGCCGTCGCCCCGCACGACCACCTAGCCGATCTGTTTTGCGGACTCGGAAATTTTTCTCTGCCGCTGGCACGACATGCCGGTATAGTCTTAGGCGTTGACGGTAGTATGGATATGATCAGACGGGCGCGCGAAAATGCCAGGCTAAACGCTATCGAGAACTGCACGTTCTCATGTGCGGATTTGGCGGACGAGAATGACGTAGCGACGATCGACATAAACGGGTTCAACAAGCTGCTGCTCGACCCACCTCGAACGGGCGCAGACATACTTCTGAAAGGGCTCGACCTCGGCGCTCTGCATCGGGTTGTCTACGTGTCTTGCAATCCGCTTACCTTGGCGCGCGACGCAAAGACCGTAGTCGAACGGTATGGTTTCGAATTGGTACGCGCCGGGGTGATGGATATGTTCCCGCATACGGCTCATGTTGAATCCATTGCAGTATTCGAAAAACGTTAGCTTACTTTTCCTCCTTGTTCTAGGCCTCGTCCATGGCTGCGGAGAGGAAGATTCCAATGCGATCCGGTTTGGTCTAGCCACGGCGCCGGTCACGCTCGATCCCCGCTTCGCTACCGACGCGACGTCGTACAGGATTGGGCGTTTGATCTACCAAGCGTTGGTGGATTTCGACGAAGCGCATCGCCCCGTCCCCGCACTCGCGGATTGGGAGCAGTTATCTCCGGTTCACTATCGGTTTCATCTAAAACCATCACAGCATTTCCACGATGGCCACGAACTCGACAGCGGCGACGTCATTGCTACTTATCGCTCGGTTCTCGATCCCGCGACGGCGTCGCCGCATCGCGGGTCGCTCGCGAATATCGAATCCATGAGCGCGCCGTCGCGGTGGGTCGTCGATTTCAGTCTTACGGATCCGGATCCCTTATTCCCCGGTCTACTCGTGATCGGGATCCTGCCGGCGGCCTTGATCGCAAATATCGACGGTGGTCTCGAAAGACCCGTGGGGAGCGGCCCGTTTGCTTTTGGCGGCGCACCGAACGACTCTAGATTGCGCCTGCGTCGCGTCGTCGATCGGCAGGTGGTCGAATTCATCACCGTACGGGACGCTACGGTTCGCGCATTGAAAATCCTACATGGCGAGATCGATCTGATGCAGGGATCGATGACGCCGGAGCTCGTCGAGTGGCTCGATCGCCGTGACGGTATAAACGCCGCGCGGAGACCAGGGACGACGTTCACCTATATCGGATTCAATCTGAACGATTCAGAAGTAGGGCAAATTGGGGTGCGTCGTGCCATCGCGCACGCCGTCGACAGGGCGTCGTTGACGGCCCATATGTTCGGCGGCCACGCGCGTCTGGCGCAGGCGATCTTTACTCCCGATCATTGGGCCGGTCATCGTACGCTCGAACCCGTCGAATACAATCCGTCGCGGGCGCGAGAGATACTGGCGGAGATGGGTTACGGGGACGAGCGGCCGTTGCGACTGAGTTACAAGACCTCGAGCGATCATTTTCGCCTCCGGATCGCCACAGCGATTCAGGCGCAATTGGCGCGCGTTGGAATCGAACTTGAAATATCGAGTTACGACTGGGGTACATTTTACGCTGACGTAAAAGCCGGCAGGTTCCAAATGTATAGTTTGTCGTGGGTAGGACTTAAACAGCCCGATATCTTCCGTTACGCTTTTCATAGCACGTCGGTTCCTCCGGAAGGGGCGAACCGCGGTCGCTATCGATCCGCCGTCGTCGACGCCATGATCGAAGAGGCGGAGGCGGCGGGCGATATCGGCGAGCGCGCCGGGATCTACCGCACTATCCAGCAGCAGCTGCTGGTCGACCTTCCCTATATCCCGTTGTGGTATGAGGACAACACGTTGATCCATCGCGATTCGATAGCCGGGTACGACACGGGGCTCGATGGCTACTACGATCGGCTGATCGACGTGCGGCGGACAGAAGCCCGTGGCTACTGATCTCGAAATCGAAATCAACCTCGCAAACCAGACGCTGACCCTCCTGGATCGCGGGGTGCGTGTTGCGATGTTTCCCGTGTCGACGGCCGCGAACGGTGCCGGGGAGGAGATGGATAGCGAGTGCACTCCGCGCGGACGACATGTCATCGACCAGAAAATCGGAGGGGAGTGTGCCGAAAATACCGTGTTCGTCGGCAGGCGGCCAACCGGTGAGACCTTCGATCAGATCTTGGGGCGCCGATACCCGGACAGAGATTGGATCGTAACGCGGATCATGTGGTTACGCGGTGTAGAGCCCGGGCGGAATGATAGTGGCAATGTCGATAGCAAGGCGCGCTACATCTATATCCACGGAACGCCCGACGACACCAATATCGGGGCACCGGGATCGCGGGGTTGCATCCGCATGCGTAATGCCGACGTTATTCGTCTGTTCGAGTCTGTCGAGGAAGGCACGCCTGTAAATATCGTCGACGGCTAGGCTACCCCGGGTCGGCGGATCTCCGTGTTATTCAGCCCATCAGGAGTTCGTTCCGCCCGCCTTCGCACCAGGTGCACAAACCTGGGCCACCACTATTCGCTCCGGTAACTTACGGATTTTCGGACGGTTATTTCAGATCGTTAACGATCGCGGATTACGATGTGGTGAATCGGCCGAGATTCGTGTCAACCGATTGTTCTTTCGTGCGTTGTAAGGGATGTAGAGAATATTATTCCCACGACCAAAGGAGAACATCGTGAAGACAGCTTCTATTCTTTTTTCCAGTTTCGTCATCGTGGCGTGTTATCAATCTCAGTTCGCTTACGCCGATCTCGGCGACGTGATCGACGAGCGCCTCGATCGGCGCGGTGACCGTATCGACGAGCATCTCGATCGGCGCGGCGACCGTATCGATCAGCGCCTCGACGACCGCGGCGATCGCATTGAGGACCGTTATGACGCCCGCGCCAATCGCGCACGGGACGCCGGCAAAGACGGCCTCGCGGATCGACTCGAAGCCAAAGGCAACCGCATCGATAACCGCTTGGATCATAAAGGCGACCAGATCGACAATCGACTGGACCGTCGCGGCGACCGAATAGACAGGCGTCTTGATCGCAAAGGCGACAGAATCGAGGATCGATGGGACAATCGGCACCGAAGCAGCGACCGGGACAAGCGCCGCGACCATGCCGCAAACCGGATCGACGCGCGCGGCGATCG
>CAZFZX010000028.1:0-24838 GCA_964523765.1 uncultured Enterobacteriaceae bacterium | reverse complement strand
CGCGGCGATCGGTTCGATCGGAGGTTTGAGCGGCGCGCCGATAGAGCCCGCGGGAACGGAAACCTGCGCCGCGCCGGACGCTTGGAGCGCGGCGGAAACCGGGCCAACGCCCGTTTTGACCGCCGCGGCGCGCGAGCCAACCAGCGTCTTGATCGGCGGGCCGATCGGGTAGCGAGTCGGCGGTAATCGGAATGCGGAATATCGGCAGCGACTTCGCTGCATTCTGCACAGCCCCGTCCGGTGATTGATCTCCGGCATGCAATAAGAGGAACGGTCTGGACAATTCGGAGGCGCTTAACAAGTTCCTGGCAGGTGTCGAGCGCCGCGCTTTTCGGATGTCCGAGATTGCAACCGGAAATCGGGAAGATGCCCTCGATTTGGTACAGGATGCGATGTTCAAGCTCGTCGACAAGTACTCGAACCGCGGCCCCGACGATTGGGGGCCGCTGTTCTATCGTATACTCCAGAGTCGGATCCGCGACTGGCGTCGTCGCAACACGGTGCGGCGCCGGGTCATGGGGTTCTTGCAGTCTGCTCGCGACGGGGACGACCCGGCCGCAACCGTGGAACGCTACCCCGACGCCGAAGGCCGTCAGCCGGAGATGCAGACGCATACCGGCCAGTTGATGGCGCGGCTCGAACCGGCGTTGCACGCCCTACCTTTACGACAGCAGCAGGTGTTTTTACTGCGGTTGTGGGAAGGACTCGACGTGAAGCAAACCGCGCGCGCGATGGGTTGCTCGGAGGGTAGCGTTAAGACGCATTATTGGCGCGCATTGCGGGCGTTGCGCGCTCGATTGGAAGGCGCTACAGGAGTACTCGATGAACCAAAGTGACCGCGATTTTCTCGAGCTGGTGCGGGGGGCTTTGGATGACGATCTCGAAACAACCGAGGTCGCGACAACCGCAAGGCTGGCAAGGATCCGCAGCGATGCGATTTTGCGCCGCGAAGGTCGTGCCGATACCGTCCCCCGATTTGCGCCCGCGCTCGCGTTTGCGGCCTCGACAATAATGGTGGCACTGTTTTTATACGTCCCCGACGGATCGAGCCCGCGGTTCGAATCGGACCTCGAGCTAATCGAATACGCGTTTGCCGAAGGTGAATTGGAGCTGGTCGAGGATCTGGACTTTTATCGGTGGCTGGATGCCGGTGGATACGCGGGGTAGTTTGCGTTGGGTGCTCGTCTCCGTGGTTGTGTTGATCGCCTCGCGCGCATCCGGCGACGAGGTACTCGAACTCGAATTGGAAGCGCCGCCCGAACTCGAATTGGACGAGTCCGCCGAACGCGAATTGAACCAGTCTCCCGAACTCGAATTGCTCGAATTCCTTTTCGAGTGGCAGGACGAGGACGGAACAATGCTCGATCCGCGGATGTTTGATGACGATCCGCAAGCTCGGTCGCAGAAAGATGTCGGGGGCCCCGATGCGTTCTGGTAAACCGCTCACGCTGCTGCTGCTCCTTCTATACGCCGCATTGAGTTTCGCCGACGGCGTGCCACCAATCCCGTGGGAGGAACTCGACCCCGGTGAGCAGAAGGTTCTGGAACAAGCGGAACACGAATGGGATCGGTACTCGGCGGAACGTCAGCAGAAATTGCTCGGCGGCGCCAGGAAATGGCTCGCGCTACCACGCGCAGAGCGTCAGCGTATGCAGCGCAATTTGCGGGGGCTTAAGGACATGGATCCGGCGAGGCGCCAACGCGTACTCGATCGCTTGCAGCGATTCCGATCGTTGCCAGCGGCGGAACAAGCGCGCCTGCGACAGACATTTCAACGCTACAAGCGTCTTCCGGCCGAACGCCGCCAAGAACTTCGGCAGAAATGGCGGGAGAGCACACCCGCACAGCGCCGCGAATTACGGCGGCAAATCGACCGGAGAGCTCGGCAGCGCGACGATGCTGCATCGAACCCGCGGCAACGCGACCAAAGACTCGATCGGCGTTCGCGAACAACACAATCACGCGAAGAGACCCGCGAGCGCGTCGGCGATGTCGCTACACAATCGCGCGCCAGGCAACGGGCGGCGCGAAAACGGCAATCCCGCGGTGACGTGACGCGTTCGCGCTAGAGCGCGCTTTTGATGCGAAGCGTAGCGAGGACCGGCGCGCCGCGGCCGTCTGTCTATTGGCCTGCGTTACCGGAAACCTGTCGCGCAAGATATTTCGCTAGGCGTTTAATCTGCAGATCGTATAATGCAAGCTCGCCCCCGGTCTTTATCGCCGCGATCGCCAGCCTCCCCACGAGCATGAGCAACAAGATCGCGATAACCCATGCGACGAAATACGATAATCGAAAACCGAGTGCTTCGTTGACTTCTCGAGCCTGGCTACTGGATGAGCGACGCTCGGATGTTTCGTCTTCCAAGGTCCCTAGGTCGTTCGTCGCTGCGGGACGCTGGTTCGACGAAAGCGCTTTATCGAGGTTTGAGCCCTTTTCGATCGCGCGCGCCAAACGCTCGATGTTCTGCGGCTGCTGGTAGAGCGACCATGCTTCGTTGATTACCTTGAGCCCAATCCACAAGCCGACGAGCATCAGGATGAAGCCGACGGCGCGCACGATTGTCTGCGTGAGTTGCGTGACGTTGTCCAACCAGTTATTTTCTTGGTCGACGTCGTCGAATTGATATCGGGCCACTGATTATTCTCTGAGAAATTGCGTCAGCGCGTAGTGCGACTCTATCACAGCTGAACTTGGCTAGGCAGCGAAACGACGCATTATCGATCGTGCGCGTATTGAATTTTGCTGCCGACCGCTATTCGAGATAAGCTTCTCTACAGAACGCAGAAGCTTCAGGGACCTTCGACTAATTCCAGGACATTCGTGTTGGAGCGAATAATTATTCAGGCCAACGGACGGCACGCGGCTGATGAGCCAGGACCATCGGTAAACCTTCGGAGACGGACGCGAATGAATTTGCGCGCAAGGCGACGCTCCAGGGATTAATCAGAGGTTCCTTTGATACCTGATTATCGATGGGTTCATTAGCCGCCAACCGATTGATAACCGCGGCGGTCGTACTGCTCGGCGTTTCGTCGATCACGTTTTTCCTACTGCATTTAGTTCCGGGTGATCCGGTCGAAGTGATGTTGGGCGAATCGGCCAGCATCACTGATCGAGCGCGATTGCGCACCGAACTCGGCCTCGACGCACCTCTGATCCAACAGTGGGTGGATTTTCACAAAGAACTGATTGTTCTTGACCTCGGTGAGTCGTTGTATTCCAAAAAGCCTATTGCCGAGCTAATGGCGGAACGGATCCCGTGGACCTTCGTTCTGGCGATCGCGAGCTTGGGGATCGCCGTTTTGATCGCGGTCCCGTTGGGCGTGCTCGCCGCGCTGCGTCCAAACACCGCTTGGGATTCGAGCGCCGCCGTAATTTCGCTGTTGGGAGTTTCCATTCCGAATTTCTTGCTTGGCCCCCTGCTTATCATCCTATTTTCGATAGGACTCGGCTGGTTCCCCGTCACCGGCGCTGATGGGATAAGCTCGATTGTGTTGCCTGCATTAACGCTCGGAGCTTCGCTTGCCGCAATACTCTCACGCATGATCCGCGCGTCGCTCCTCGAAGTGTTGTCTGAAGAATATATCGTTTCGGCCCGTGCGCGCGGGCTTGGCGCCGTGGCCGTCGTCGGTTACCACGCCCTGCCAAACGCCGCCCTCCCGGTGCTGACGGTTCTCGGGCTGCAACTCGGAACGTTGTTGGGCGGGGCCGTAATAACCGAAATGATTTTCGCTTGGCCTGGTGTCGGGCAGCTCACGATCGAAGCGATCCAACGCCGGGATTATCCCTTGGTTCAGGCGTGCGTGCTCGTGATCAGTCTCGCCTACGTTACGGTCAACACGTTGACCGACCTTGTTTACGCACGCGTTGATCCCCGGGTGGAACACTAATGCGAGGCACTATGTCTGCGAGCTCCGTAGTCGTCGCCGGCTGGTTCGTGCTGGCGCTGACGGCTCCATTTTTTGTCCTGGACGCTAACACGATCGATCTCGAGCAGATGTTTTCCGGGCCGTCTGGAATGGCGTTTTTTGGCTATGACGATCTTGGACGTCCTATTGGACTTCGGGTGCTCCTCGGTGCAACAGTGTCTTGTACGGTTTCGTTTGTCGTGGTCGCCGTTTCGGTTACGGTTGGGACGATATTCGGCGTCTTTATCGCCTGGAACGGTGGCATGATCGACCTCGTAGGGGTTCGAGTAATGGATGTCTTCCTCGCCTTTCCCGGGATCCTCTTAGCGATCGCGCTGGCCGCCGTGCTCGGGCCCGGCGTCGAAAACGTTTTGATCGCCCTTTCCCTCGTAAGTTGGGTTGGTTTCGCGCGCCTCGCACGGGCGCAAACGCTGAGCGTGAAACATCGCGATCACGTTCTCGTCGCCCGAGCGCTCGGTACACCCGTTGTTACAATTTGCAGACGGCACATCGTCCCGTTGATCCTGGCGCCCATTATCGTCGAGGCGACATTTGCTATAGCCGCCGTCATTATCGCTGAAGCGGGCCTTTCATTTCTCGGTCTAGGCGTGCAACCCCCGACACCGTCTTGGGGCGCTATGATCAAAGAAGGTACCCGCTACCTGTTGATAGCGCCCCACATGGTTATTACACCGGGCCTCGCACTGTTTTCGATCGTGATTTCGATCAACGTTCTCGGCGATCGATTGCGGGACGGCTTGCAAATAAAGCGAAGTGCGTTTCAAAATTGAGAGGATCTCTACTAACCGCTTCTCATCGGTTAGTTCCTAAGCCTTCAATACCCCGTGCAATCGAGATTAACCACGGAGAACACAAAGAACACGGAGATAGGGATATGAAATTAGTGTACAAAAACTTCCCTCCTCGTTCTTTGTGTCCTTCGTGGTTCTGTTTTGTACAACACAGCAATGTATCCGGTTCGAATGAAGCGTTAAGATCCGACCTATGAACCGCTTCTACACGCTTCCGGCCGCTCGGAGGCAGTAACCAAATAGTAGGGCGGCCTTTAAGATACCGCTCGTTATCGGTGAGCGCATAGGATGACAGTCAGACCATGAGCCTTGGACCCTTGATGACGGATTTCGACGGCCTTGAGCTGGACAAGGTCGACCGCGAAATCCTCAGCCATCCGCTGGTAGGCGGGGTAATCTTGTTTTCGCGCAACTACGAGAGTCCGGAACAGATCCGAGAGATTACCACCGAATTGCACGCGCTCAGATCGCCCAAACTTCTGATCGCGGTCGACCATGAAGGCGGGCGCGTGCAGCGGTTTCGTAGTGGTTTCACACAATTGCCATCGGCCGCCGCAATTGGCGATCTGTACGACGATGATCCGGCGGCTGCACTAGCGATCGCGGAGCAATGCGGCTGGCTCATGGCGATAGAATTGCGCAGCGTCGGCGTCGACTTCAGTTTGGCTCCGGTCCTCGATGTCCGAAATCCGCACAGCCGCGTTATTGACGACCGTGCGTTTCACCGCGATCCCCGCTGCGTGGCCCGGATCGCACATGCTTACGTCAACGGAATGCACCAAGCTGGTATGGCAGCAGTGGGCAAGCATTTCCCCGGGCACGGAACCGTCGTGGCCGACTCGCATCTGGAGTTGCCGATCGACGAGCGCAGCTATTACGATATTGCGAACAGCGATTTAGTCCCGTTCCGACTGCTCGCACCGGACATCGAAGGAATGATGCCGGCGCATATCATGTATCCCAAGGTTGACAATGAACCAGCGGGATTTTCCCCTGTATGGGTCAAGAATATCCTGCGAGGGGAACTCGAATTCCAGGGGGTCATATTCAGCGACGACCTCACTATGTCAGCGGCGGCGCGTAGCGGAGATATAGGCGACCGCGCGACCGCGGCGTTGGAAGCCGGTTGTGATGTTGTCTTGCAATGTAACGATCGTGCAGGCGCCGAGCGGCTTATATCCGATTTTCGGGCCGACGTGGAACCTTTGACTCAAGTCCGGCTGATGCGCTTGCATGGCAAAGGCGATCCGGGGCCTCTTACGGATTTGCCTAACGACGATCGCTGGGTCGCCGCCAACGCGAATCTTTCGCGGATCGAGCAAATGCGGGTACTCGATTTGGGCGACGACATGCTGACTTAATGGGCGGGTTCACACCTCATCGCGTTCTCGCCGTTCGCGAGCCCGGAAGCGCGCATTCAGAAGCTCCAAAAGCGCATTTCGGTCCCGATCTAAACCCGGATCCGGGAGGGATAAAGAAATGCGCCGGCTAACGATAAACTTGCTGCTTCTCGTGATCGTCCTGGCGGCCGAACATGCCTCGGCGCTTGACTGCGTAAAACTAGCACCCTCTGAAACGCATGTCGAAGACGCTGGTTATTCGCGAGGCCTCCTTTGGCGCATCGAATCGGTTGAGGGTCGGGTAAACCACCTGTTTGGAACTATTCATATCTCCGACCCGCGCGTTACCGATTTGTCGCCGATCGTCACCGAGGTTTTGATGAGCAGCGACAGTTTCGGTATGGAGGTCTTGCTCGATGTCGAAGCGATGTTACAGATGTCCAAAGCGATGTATTACGGGGCCGGACAGAGCCTGGATCAAAATCTGGAGCCGGGGCTTTTCGAAAGAACCGTGGAATTGCTTGGGGAATATGGGGTCAGCCTGGAAGCCGCACGAAACTTGAAGCCGTGGGCCGCATACACGACGCTGTCCCTACCGCCCGGAAAGACCGCTATGCCTCTCGATTTGCTCTTGCTGCGGGTCGCGCGACAGGGCGGAAAGGAGGTTTTTGGACTAGAAAGTATCGGTGAGCAGGTAGCGGTGTTCGACGGCCTGGCGATTTCTGATCAGACAGAACTGCTGGAGCAAGCTGTGTGCCACTACGGCGAATTCCAGTCGGAGATCGAGAAGATGATCGGGCACTATGTGTCTCGTGATCTGAGCGCTATGATGCGCATGTCGATGCGTTATCGATCACCGCTAAACGATCGCTTTCTGGATGTCGTGTTGTGGCAACGGAATCGCCGTATGGCGGAGAGAATGTTGCCTCATTTGCAAAAAGGTGGCGCGTTTATCGCGGTCGGTGCATTGCATCTGCCGGGGGTCGACGGCGTATTGGACTTACTAGTTAAACGCGGTTACGACGTCCAGCCCATCGACTGAGCACTTGTTATTCGCTACAACGTCGAGCCAGATACGACCGCCCGAGCAAAGATCGAGTAACTGATATGTTGGTCCCATTTACAAAGATGCACGGACTCGGCAACGATTTCGTTTTGCTCGACGAACGAGATTCGTCTTTCCAACTGACTCCGGCACAACTGATCCGGATCGCCGATCGGCGTCACGGGATCGGCTGTGACCAGATACTGATATTGGAACCAGCGTCGATGCCTGGGGCCGAGGCCCGCTATCGCGTGTTCAATGCCGACGGCAGCGCCGCCGAGCATTGCGGAAATGGGATCCGCTGCGTGGCGCGCTATTTGCTCGATGCCGGTGACATCGACGGTAATTGCCTCTCACTGGAAGTCAACGGTGTCGCATGCGAACTCGTGTTCGAGGCCGACGATATGGTTCGGGTGGACATGGGACCGCCATCATTTGCCCCGCACGAAATCCCGATCGCGGCCGACGAACGGTTAGAGCGGTATGAACTCACCGTGGCCGGCAATGCCTATGAATTTGGTTGCGTTTCCATGGGCAACCCGCACGCCGTAACCTTGGTCGACGACGTCGAAACTGCCGATGTATCGCAGGTCGGGATGGCATGTCAGACGCACCGATTCTTTCCCTCGCAGGTCAACGTCGGATTCATGCAGGTGATCGAAAGAGGCCGGGTGAAATTGCGCGTGTACGAACGAGGTGCAGGGGAAACGCGGGCGTGCGGGACGGGTGCCTGCGCAGCAATGGCGGTCGGGCGTTCGTGGCAACGGCTCGACACCGCGGTCGACGTCGAGCTGCCCGGCGGTCTTCTGCGCATCGAATGGTCGGGGGCGAGAGAGGACTCGATATTGATGACAGGTCCCGCGGAGCGCGTGTTCGAAGGTATAATAGAAATATGAAAATGCGATCTAACGAAAGCTCGACAGCTGCGGCCCTACCGCCTACGGCTGAGGCAGTAGCCGAGTATTTGAGGACTCATACAGATTTCTTTATCACGCATCCTGACGTTCTTCGCGATATCGAGATAACCCATTCCAGCGGCAGCGCCGTGTCGCTTCTGGAACGCCAGGTGGCGGCACTACGCGAAGACAAAGATCGCCTGAAAGATCGATTCGAAGAACTAGTAGCCCTGGCGAAATCCAACGAAGATCTGATAAAGCGCATCCACCGTCTTGCGCTTGCGCTGATGGAAGCGGTGGGGCCCGAGGCAATATTCGCCACTTTGGCCGACACGCTCGCGAGAGAGTTCAGCGCCGATAGCGTACGCACCCTGATATTCGCGAACCCATCGTTCGTCGAATCGTCTGATGTGCCCGAATTCGTCGGCGCCGATTGCGCGGCGCGGGAGGAATTTGCCGAATTAGTAGATAACGGGTCGCCGCGATGCGGACAGCTCACTGATGGCCAGAATCGGTCGTTGTTCGACGGCGGTGCGCAGCGAGGATCGGCGGCGTTGTTGCCGCTTTCAGGTAAAAGCTGGGACGGGCTCCTGGTAGTCGCCAGTGATGACGAAGCGCGGTTCGATGAGAATATGGGAACCGAATTCCTCGCTTATCTGGGGGACATCGTTTCGCTGATCGTGGATCCATGGGTCGCTCGGAGCGTACCGGGTTGACGCAGGCGACGCAGCAGAAATTTGCCGAAGATATCGATGCGTTCCTCGGTACGCTATCGGCCTATTCCCCGAATACCAAGGTGGCCTACCGGCGTGACCTGGTTCAATTCCTCGATTATCTCGGTAAGCAGAACATCACCGAATGGCGATCAATCGACAACCAATCGATCCGCAGTTTTGTAGCGGCGCGGCACCGTGCCGGAAAAGGCAGTCGGACGCTCGCCCGCATGTTGTCTTCGCTCCGAGCGTTGTTTGCGTATCTGATCGAGCGGCGTTGTATCGATATAGATCCTGCGCAAGAAGTACGAGCGCCCAAGCAGGCTCGAAAACTACCGACCGTCTTGGATGTGGACCAAACCGGGAAGCTGTTGGCCCCTAAGCCCCAGGGTTTTCTCGGGTTGCGTGATCTCGCGATGTGGGAGTTGATGTATTCGAGTGGGCTGAGGGTGTCCGAATTAGTGAACCTGGACGCGGGCGATCTCGACATGGACGCGGGCGAACTTCGCGTGCTCGGAAAAGGACGGAAAGAACGGATCGTCCCGGTAGGTCGCATCGCGCTCGAGGCCGTCGCTCGTTGGCTGCAGCAGCGGGGCCCATTTCTAAAGGCTGATGTCGTCGCCCTTTTCATCAGCCGGCGCGGTACCCGGCTGAGTACGCGGTCGGTACAAAAGCGGCTGCATCGATGGGCCCTGGAACAAGGTCTCGACACTGCGGTTCATCCGCACATGCTGCGCCATTCGTTCGCGACACACCTGCTGGAATCCTCCGGCGATCTGAGGGCCGTGCAGGAACTATTGGGTCATTCGAACATCAGCACGACACAGGTGTATACGCATCTGGATTTTCAGCATTTGGCCAAGGTCTATGATGCGACCCACCCGCGGGCACGCCGTAAACTGCGTTGAGTCGGGATTGCACCGGTGGACGTTTGTGGGTTTTGACGACTTCTTTCCTTCCCCCGAGTGAACTTCGCCGTGTGGCTGCACGAAGCTCGGGACCCCGCCCCGGCATTCCAGCACCCGGCCGGATTTCGTGTACAATTCGCCGTTTCTTCGCCTGCCATTCGCGATAAAGTGGAACGTATTCGCAGCACTACAATTTTGTCGGTTAGACGCCAGCATCAGGTCGTCATCGGAGGCGACGGACAAGTATCGCTCGGAGACACGGTGTTGAAGGGTAACGCTTGTAAAGTTCGCCGCGTGTACCAAGATCGGGTACTGGCTGGCTTCGCTGGGGGTACCGCCGATGCCTTTACGTTGTTCGAGCGTTTCGAAGCAAAGCTGGAAAAACATCAGGGAAACCTACTGCGCTCCGCGGTAGAACTCGCGAAAGATTGGCGCACCGATCGAATGCTGAGGCGCTTGGAGGCATTGTTAGCCGTCGCTGATCAGAATCACTCCTTGATCATTTCTGGCACCGGCGATGTGATCGAGCCAGAGGACGCCATTATGGCGATAGGTTCAGGCGGCCCATATGCGGCGGCCGCGGCAAGGGCCATGGTGGAGAACACGGATCTGAACGCCGAGGAGATAGTACGCAAGGGGTTGAAGATCGCGGCTGACATATGCGTTTACACGAACACCAACATCGCAATCGAAGTTCTCGAATCCGCCGCCTGAACCCGCTGAAGTCATGACAGCTCTCACGCCACAGGAAATCGTTGACCAGCTCGATAAGCACATCGTCGGCCAAGGCGGGGCAAAACGGGCGGTCGCGATAGCGCTTCGAAATCGGTGGCGACGGGGCCAGGTAGAACCGACGCTTCGCAATGAGATCACCCCAAAGAATATTCTGATGATCGGTCCGACCGGTGTAGGAAAAACGGAGATTGCCAGACGCTTGGCGAAGTTGTCCGGCGCTCCGTTTATTAAGGTCGAAGCGACGAAATTTACCGAAGTCGGGTACGTCGGGCGCGACGTCGAGTCGATCATCCGAGACCTTGTCGATGTCGCCGTAAACATGACCCGCGAGGAAGCGATGGAGGACGTGCGCACACGCGCGGAGGACACCGCCGAAGAGCGTATTCTCGACGCGTTGTTACCCGGACCTAGGACGCTCGACGACACCGGTAATACGGAAGAATCATCGACGCGGCAGCGATTTCGGAAGATGTTGCGTGAGGGTGGTCTCGACGACAAGGAAATCGAAATCGAGCTCGAAGCGGCAAATTTCGGTGTCGAAATTATGGCTCCCCCCGGCATGGAGGAAATGACGAATCAGCTCCAAGGTATGTTTCAGAACCTTGGAACCGGCCGCAAACGCAGCCGCCGCGTCGGCGTCCGGCACGCGATGAAATTGCTTGTCGAGGAGGAGGCCGGAAAGCTAATTAACGAAGACGATATTCGTGCTGCGTCCGTCGAGAATGTGGAACAAAACGGCATCGTGTTCCTGGACGAATTGGACAAGGTCGCGCAACGTTCGGAGACAAGTGGGCCGGACATCTCTCGGGAAGGCGTGCAACGTGACTTGCTGCCCTTAGTGGAAGGCTGCACTGTGAGCACGAAGCACGGGTTGCTGAAGACGGATCACATATTGTTTATCGCTTCGGGGGCGTTTCACCTTGCGAAGCCGTCTGATCTCATCCCGGAATTGCAGGGTCGGTTGCCCAATCGCGTCGAACTCGACCCGCTTGGTGTTGACGACTTCGTCCGCATACTGACCGAGCCCGATGCTTCACTTACCGAGCAATATCAGGCGTTGCTGGCAACCGAAGGTGTCGATATCGAGTTCATCCCCACCGGCATCGCGCGCATCGCCGAGATCGCTCACAGCGTCAATGAGCAAAGCGAAAACATCGGGGCGAGACGACTGCACACGGTAATGGAACGGCTGCTCGAGGCGTTGTCGTTCAATTCCCCGAGTTTGAACGGTAAGACGATTACTATCGATGCCGAATATGTCGATCAACATCTCGGTGAATTCATAAAGGACGAAGATCTCGCCCGCTATATTCTGTAGTCTTTCCACCTATGGCCACCCGCACCCCCACGAGTATCGTTTTGCATCAGCAATCGCGAGTCCTGGAGATTGAGTTCGACGACGATTCTTGTTTCACGCTGCCTTGCCAGTTCTTACGAGTATATTCCCCATCCGCTGAGGTTCGTGGGCACGGACCCGGCGAGGAAACGCTACCGACTGGGAAGGAAAACGTCGGCATAAAGGCAGTGGAACCGGTCGGCAACTACGCGGTCAAGCTCGAGTTCGATGACGGTCATGATACGGGCTTGTATTCATGGGATTACTTATACGAGCTGGGTAGCGCGCAGGATCGCCTGTGGCGCGAATACCTGGACAAAACAGGGCAGATGGAGCATGACTGAGCGCCGTCCCGCCGATGAACGATTTGCCGATTTTGGATTTGAAAAGGTCAAGGAAGGAGAAAAGACGCGTCGCGTCAAAGCTGTTTTCGATTCCGTAGCCGGACGTTATGATTTGATGAATGACTTAATGTCATTCGGTTTGCATCGTGTCTGGAAGCGATTGGCGGTTATGGCGGCCATGGTCCGCCCCGGTTTTCGAATCCTCGATTTGGCCGGAGGAACCGGCGATCTGGCACGGCTGTTCGCACAGCGAGTCGGCAAGACCGGGCAGGTCGTTATTTCCGATATTAACGGCGAGATGTTGAATATCGGGCGTGATCGTCTGCTTGACCGCGGCGTCGGCGACAACGTATCGATCGTTCAAACAAACGCCGAAGCTCTTCCTTTCCCTTCGCAAACGTTTGATATTGTGAGTATCGCGTTTGGATTGCGCAACGTCACGAACAAGAACTCCGCGCTCGAAGAAATGTATCGGATTCTGCGGCCCGGCGGGCGGGCACTTGTCCTTGAGTTCTCGGAACTCAAGATCCCCATATTGCGGGGAGCGTATGATGCGTTTTCGTTTCGGGTGCTTCCGAAATTGGGAGAATGGGTGGCAAAAGACGGCGAAAGTTATCGGTACCTCGCGGAGTCTATTAGGGTTCACCCGAACCAAGAAGAATTGTTATCAATGATGCTAGCCGCCGGATTCGAAAGATGTCGTTGTAGGAACATGGCCGGTGGGATTGTGGCGTTACACGACGGCGTACGGCTTTAGGCGGCGTCGCGACCACGATGTGTGAGGAAATCCGACGTGGCCGATAGCGTAATGGACCCGATATTCGGGAGGCTCGCTCTCGTGCTCAACCGGGCGCTGCAATACGATGATAAGACTCGGCGGGGGCTCGCTGCGCTCGGTACCTGTTCGATTGCTTTCAAGCTCCGGGGCGCTGACTCCGCCCTGATCGTGAATGTCCTTGACGGCGAATTGTCACTAACCGGTGGTTCTGGAGACAATGTCGATGTCCGCATAGACGGCGGCTTTGTCGATTTCCTAGCGATGGTAAGAACCCAGCGTAACGGAACGCCACTATCGTCCGGAAAAGTTGAGATTCAAGGCGATCTGGCGAGCGCCCAGCAGGTTCAAACCTTGATCGCACAAGCCTCCTTTGATTGGGAAGAACTCCTAGCCCGACAAGCCGGCAGCCGCCCCGCCCGGCAAATCAGCCGTTTTTTGCGCACTAGCATAAAGTGGGCTGGGGACACGGGAACCGAGTTGGAGCGTGACGTCCGAGATTATCTGGTTTATGAACTCGGGTTGTTACCGACGGAGGCGGAAGTCGAGCACCTCGAGCGAGACGGCGCGACCGTCAGCGCCGGTGTCGATCGACTGCAACAGCGAATTGCCCGTATTCGGCGTAAGCGGAAAAACCAGTGATCACACCTGGGCAATTTTTTCGAGTTTTGGCGATCCAGCGAGTGTTGATAAGGCACGGGCTCGACGAATTATTGCTGACGACGCCGATCTTTCGTTCGCTCCGATTTCTGCTCTACTTGCTTCCTTGGAATTGGTTTCGTGCGGACCAGGGGGCACGGGCGGTTCGTCTCCGGATGGTTCTCGAAGAACTCGGTCCCATTTTTGTGAAGTTCGGGCAGATTCTGTCCACTCGCCGCGACTTTCTACCCGATGATATAGCCGAGGAGTTGTCGCAACTTCAGGATAATGTCGCCCCGTTTCCGGGTCAGCAGGCGCGAGCGATCATCGAAAAGGATTACGGACATCCCATCGCCGATGTGTTCGACGATTTCGACGAGAAACCGCTCGCCTCCGCGTCCATTGCGCAGGTCCATAGCGCCGCGCTCAAAGATGGTCGTGAAGTGATCGTAAAAGTCGTCCGGCCTAACATCAAGACTACGATCGAACGCGACATCGGACTCATGATGATCCTTGCTCAGACCGCCGAACGGTACTCGTCCGAAGGCAAGGAATTGCAATTGATCGGTGTCGTCGAAGAATTCAGAAAAACAATTCTTGATGAACTCGATATGATGCGTGAGGCTGCGAATGCGTCTCAGCTTCGGAGAAACTTCGCGCGTTCCGACAAGATGTACGTACCAGAGATCGTCTGGTCACTAACGCGACAAAACGTCATGGTAATGGAGCGCGTGTCGGGCATTGAAATAGACAAGCTCGATGAATTGAGGGCGGCAGGCGTAGATCTTCACCAACTTGCGGAAACCGGTATCGAAATATTTTTCACGCAAGTCTTCCGCGATCACTTTTTCCACGCCGATATTCACCCGGGAAACATCTTCATCAAACCGGGTAACGATGGCGGTCCGGCAACTTATGTTCCCGTCGATTTTGGGATCATGGGATCCCTCAGCGAATTCGATCAGCGCTACCTGGCCGAGAACTTTTCCGCGTTCTTGGATAGGAATTATCGAAGGGTCGCCGAGTTACACGTTGAATCCGGGTGGGTTCCGCCGGACACTCGTGTGGACGAATTCGAATTCGCTATCCGGACCGTGTGCGAACCGATATTCGACCGGCCGGTTAAAGACGTCTCCGTGGGTGCGTTGCTGTTGCGGCTATTTCAAACTGCGCGCCGGTTCCACATGAAAATTCTCCCGCAATTACTCCTATTACAAAAGACGATTGTCAACGTCGAAGGGATAGGGCGTCAGTTGGATCCAGAGCTCGATTTGTGGCGTGCTGCGCGGCCGCCGCTCGAAAATTGGATGCGTGACCGAGTGGGATTGAGGTCGGTGCTGCGGTCAACGCGCCAGCATGTGCCCTTGTGGTTGGACCGGTTGCCTGAGTTGCCCGGGCTTACTTTCGAAATCCTCGACCAAATCCGTGGCGGTCGCGTTCAGGTCGTTAGCCACGACCCACAGTTAAAAGAGATCCGCAAAGAAGTCGAACGTGTCCACCGACGATTGGTGCTGGCCGTCGTAGGCGTCGGCTTGATAATCGGCGCCGGAGTTCTTGATGGTGTTTTCGCCCAGACCTCGCGAATGTTGGGGCCACTACCGCTGAGCGTTTGGGTTCTCGGTGGGGTTGGCGTCGCTGCTCTCATTGCCGCATTCCGAGACCGCTAACCGTAGCGCCGTAGCCGCTGGCCCTTCGTCGCCGTAATGTTGGTGCGCTTCGATATAATCTCCAATCGCGACAAGCCGGACACCGGTAACGGATGGCTCCCAGTCTCTTAGCACCCCGATCGTTGTGGGATGGGGGTGTGCTATGCCAAGCGCGTGTCCTTTCCTCTTGGCTTCGGCCACCAGCTTTCTCAATTGTTCTTCGATATGCGGCCGGGTCTGAACATTGTCTAGGAATGCGTCGCGAACGGTGGACGCGATATCAGCCCGGAGCGCGGAACTCAGCGCGACGCTATGGGATGTGGTCTTGCTATCTACGAAAAAGAGTTCACCACGTTCATGAATGGCGTGCATCAACCAACGCATCGGTTCTGGTTCACGCGTCAATTTGCTCCCCATATGATTGTTGACGCCGACAGCGTGGGGCACCGCCGCCAGCGAATCGATTAAGCTATTTTCGATCTCGGTACGCGACATGCCGAACCGTAGCGCACCGGGTCCGAGCAAGTGATTAGCGTGGTCCGCCTCCATCGGCAGATGCACCATGACGTCTTTTTCGAGTGCGTTCGCAAGGTGGGCGAGTTTTTCGGCGTGAGGTGAGAATGGAAGGATGGAATACGCGAACGGCCGCTGCAGTTCGATCACGGATCGGCCGTTTTCGTAGTGGTAGCCAATGTCATCGATGATCAGTGCGATTTCGGGTAGCTTTTCGGTACCGGAAGTCGGACCTACGCAGGTGGCGATAGCTAGGATGGCCAGGCCAAACATACAGCATCTCGTACGCCCAGAATCGTCACGCTCACGAGCGCAGCGATCGCGCTCATTTAGCGGTGCTCCGAGCTTGCAATAGGACCAGGCCCTTGAGTAAGTTCAATGCTTCGTATAATTCGAAGTCAGTCGTCGCCAGTTGCTCGCGATCGTGCTTCGTCGCGTCATCGTTCTCGATATCGCGCTCGACGCCGTCGTCCTCTCCATTTTGGTTTTCTAGGTGCCCGGAGAGATTCGCTTCCTTTACGATACTCGAGCGCGAAACCGCGATCGCCGACAGCTTGACCTTATCGATGATGATATCGGGCACTATCCCTTCCGCTTGAATCGATCGTCCCGAAGGGGTGTAGTAGCGAGCGGTCGTCAGTTTCAGGGCGGCATCATTGTTCATCGGCAGGATTGTCTGCACAGAGCCTTTTCCGAATGAGCGCCGTCCCATGATAACGGCGCGCTGCCGGTCTTGTAACGCCCCGGCAACGATCTCGGACGCGGACGCCGATCCTTCGTTGACCAAGACGACTAGTGGCGCACCGCCGGTCAAGTCGGGAGGTCTTGCGTTGAATTCCAACTCTGCATCCTGTATTCGCCCTTCCGTATAGACAATCCGGCCTTCGTTGAGAAACGCGTCGGAAACCGACACGGCTGAACCCAAAACGCCCCCCGGATTGTTTCTTAGATCGAGGATGACACCCTTCAAACCGCCTACCGCGTCACGCTTCAGTTGTCCTATCTGCTTTTGTAGGTCGTCGCCAGTCCGCGATTGGAAGTGAGAAACGCGGATATAGGCAAAGCCCGGTTCTAAGAATCTGGTTTTTACGCTTTGAATCTGTATGACGTCGCGAACGATCGTAAATTCCAAAGGCTTGTCTTCGCCGTCGCGGACAACGGAGATCTGGATCTTGGTACCGGCCTCCCCGCGCATCCTCTTGACCGCGTTACTAAGGCTCATTCCTTTAACCGGTGTATCGTCCAACCGTACGATAACGTCCCCGGCCTGTATCCCGGCGCGTTGCGCCGGCGTATCGTCGATAGGTGCAATAACTTTGAGAAACCCGTCATCCATCCCGACCTCGATGCCGAGACCGCCGAATTCTCCCGACGTTCCCTGCTGTAGCGACATGTAGTCTTCCGGATCGAGATAGGAAGAATGAGGGTCGAGCCCCGCCAGCATTCCGCGTACCGCATTCTCTAACAGCGATTTGTCGCCGACGACTTCCACGTAGTCCTTTTTAATTTTGTGGAATACCTCCACGAGTACGCGTATATCGTCCAACGGAATTTCATCGTGCTGCGGCTCTTCGATACTCGCCGGAGTAGTTTGGACAGCCGGCGCGGTACTTTCCGCGGCGATCGCGGCCTGCCAGATAAGACCCAATATCGCGTAACCGAGCAGGCTCCTGGATTTAACGAACATAGAAATACGGATCTCCCTGAATTCTCTTTGTGGACCGGCGATCATACCGCTGGTCCAGGACAGCATCCAATATCCGGCGCATCGCCGGCCGTGGTCTCAGCTTATCGATGGCCTTCAGGACCGGTGGATAGGCCGGATCAATCCTCGCCCGCATATTTCACGAAGGCGGTTTCGAAACGGTGACTCTTGAACAAATTCTCTCCAACCGTTGCTGCGGCTATGCTTGTTCGGGCATTTGTCCAACCTTCTGGGTCAAATTTCCCCTGAATTCCGTTCCCTTCATGAATTATGCGGGTTAGCCGTCCTTCGTGGTTAATCTCGATTGCACGGCGTATTGAAGGCTTAAGAACTAAGCTATGAGTCGCCCCTTGGATCGCATAGCAATTCTCTTGCCTCGGAAAGGCAGCCTTTTGTCCACCAGGTCCAAAAATCTTCACACGATCCGTGACTATGCGTGCATCACGCTGAGCGGTGAGGAATCTGGGCGAGCAGCGTCAGGTCGACACCGCGATGGGTAGGTCTTTCCCGATTTTGAGGGAACCATCGGTATTTGCTACCTCTTGCACCACCGGCGGGGATCCTGGGGCGTGCCGCCTTGCCGGATTTCGAAATACAGGCCGGCCGTAGTCTGGCCGCCGGTGTCGCCAACCGTGGCAACGATTTCCCCAGCGTCCACCCAGTCGCCGTTTTGTTTGTAGAGTTCTTGGTTGTGACCATAAAGACTCATATAGTCGTCTCCGTGGTCGATGATGACCAACAGACCCAAGTTTCGAAACCAATCGGCAAAGGTTACTCTCCCGGCTGCAATCGCCGCAACCGTGCTGCCCGGATTCGATTCGATGACCACGCCGCTCCATTTCGCCCCCCCTTCGCGCATTGCCCCGCCAGGGGCCTTCGCGATCCGACCGGCCGTGGGCCACGCGAGTTCGCCTTTGAGAACGCGGAAGGGTGCAGGCGGGGAATCTAGCGCCTGCAGACCTTCGGTAACTTCGTCGACGAGTTTCGTTAGTTCGTTTTCGTCTTCGCGCAATTGTTCGAGCGCCTGCTCATTGTGCTGCAGCAGCTTTTGCAGTGATTCGACGATCCGGCTCCGTTTTGCCAGCGCATCGTTCAACGCGTTCATATGGTTTTCTGCTTGATTTCGGATCTGCCGAAGTTTCGACGCCTCGAGCTTCAACGCCGATTCGACGGCGTCTAGCTGCCCAAGCTGAACGCTCTGTTGTCGTAGCAGTTCGTTATTTGCGGCCGAGATATAGTCGTAATACTTAAGATTTCGTCGCAGCCCGTTGAGCCCGGTGCTGCCAAAAAGAACTTTCAGCTTCGGTTGTCGTTGCAGCACGTATCGAGCCCTCAGCGTATTTTTTACCGCTTCGGCCGTTCCTTCGTAGGACTCGTGCAACCGGTTACGCTCCTGGCGCAGTGACGCAATACGCGTGATTTTTGCTTCGAGCGCCAGGTGGAGTTTTTCATTTTCCAGGCGCGCCGCGTGTAGGCGTTGCTCGATTTCTAGGACACGTTCGCGCGCGCTCGAGAACTTGCTCTCGTCGTGGACGAGGGACTTTTCGATTTCATTGATGCGGTTTCGGACGTCGCCGAGGTTCTGAGCAGGGTCTGATTCCGCGCCGACGAGCGTAGTTGTTAGCAATGGCAACCACAGTGGCCAGAGACTGCTAGTCCGCATTTCTCACCAGCGCGACGCGCCCTCGCTTATCCTTCGAATCGTACGACAACCTTCTTCCGCTACAAAGACGCCCTTCGATCCGCTCAGTCATATTCATACGATCCGTGACGGCGTGATGATGAGTAGGATACACAAATGTCGCGGTAGCCATGGCCGCTCCGTGGCATCTTCGGCAATTGCTCCCGCATTGCTCTCGGCTTTGGCTTCCTGCGTCGCTCTACCTCCCCTATCCATGGCGTCGTACCTCCTACTTCCCTGTAGTCGTGCCATCGCGGCATTGGTGCGTCCCTGCACGGCAGACGGCGCAAGGTGACGTTCCATGAATTGATCGGAAGTTCCTCAGTTCTAATCGATCACCCTAAATCCGACAGACTAAGCCGCACACTGTTCTTTGTCTTTGAGGATGATCAGCGGGCGGCCCGTCATCTCCGGCGGGATCTCGAGGGCCATCAGGGACAGCATGGTGGGTGCTATGTCGCTGAGGCAGCCGTTCGGCGCCACTTCGGCTTCTCGTCCGATATAGACCAAAGGGACTAGATTGTTCGTGTGCGCGGTGTGCGCTTGGCCAGGTTTCTGTTTTGTCGCAACGGAACGCATCTTCTCGGCGTTTCCGTGGTCCGCCGTTATAAGTACCTCCATGCCGGTTTTCCGGGCGGCTGCGACGACTCTCTCCAAACATTTGTCCACCGTTTCGATACACTTAACGGTTGCCTCGAAATCTCCCGTATGTCCAACCATATCCGGGTTTGCGTAGTTGCAGATCACAGTGTCAAATGTCCGGCTCGAAATAGCTTCTACTAACGCGTCGGTTACCTGCACGGCACTCATCTCTGGTTTGAGGTCGTAGGTCGCGACTTCCGGGGACGGGACTAGAATGCGTTCTTCTCCGGCTGCAGCAGCCTCAATGCCGCCGTTAAAGAAGAAAGTAACGTGAGCATATTTCTCTGTTTCCGCAATCCGCAATTGGCGCAAGCCGAGTGCGTCGATCCACTCACCGTACGTGTTCGGCAGCGCGGTCGGTGAAAATGCCGTTGGCAGGTCGAACTGCGCCCCGTAACTAGTCATGGTTATGAACGTATCGATCTTGGCCAAACGGGTGCGATCGAATTCCGTAAACGCCGGGCTTGTAAACGCCGCGGTCAATTGTCTTGCCCGGTCGGCCCGAAAATTCGCGAAGGCGATCGCGTCGCCATCCGCTACCCGAACTCGTTGCGACTCGTCGGACATGATCGCGGTGGTCTTTACGAATTCGTCTGTTTCGCCGCGCCGATAGGCATGGTCGAGCGCTAACAGCGGGTCACTGCACTCGTACAGCGCGCGCCCGTCAACGATGAGTTCGTAGGCGGCGCGCGTATGTTCCCAGTGCTTATTACGATCCATTGCGTAATAGCGGCCGACCAGTGTAGCGATGTGCCCTACACCCAACTCGTCGCATCTTCTTTGCACGAATTGGATCGATTCCGCTGCACTTTTTGGCGGTGTATCACGCCCGTCGAGAAACGCGTGAACATAAACCCGTTTTACCCCGGCGCGCGCGGCGAGTTCGATCAACGCTACGATGTGTTCTTCGTGACTGTGTACGCCCCCTTGAGACAGGAGTCCTAACAAGTGGAACGCTTTGCCGTTCGCCGCGGCTCGTTCCAATGCCGGCCTGAGGACGGGGTTGCAGAAAAAGTCCCCGTCTTCTATCGCCAGCGATATCCGGCTGTAGTCTTGGTTTATTTTGCGACCCGCTCCCAGATGCATGTGGCCGACTTCGGAATTACCCATTTGATCGTCCGGAAGTCCCACGTCTTGTCCGGAACAGCGTATCAGCGTATGGGGATAATTGCCCTGGAGCCGATCCCACGTCGGCTTGTTCGCGCTGTGGATGGCATTATATTGGGTGTCGTCGCTATGGCCCCAGCCATCGAGTACGATTAGCATTACCGGGTAGTCGACTGTACTCATTCGTTTCTCAGCGCGCGGGATTCAGGTAGCTGGCATGGTTGGGGGTCCCCGCGGCGCGTCGATTTGCCTGTAAGGCCCGGCGAGCGTGACTTGAATGCATCTGCCGCTTTTTGATTCGCCACTGCGTACCATACGGTTAACAGTGTATCATACCCGCCTTCGATTCCCGGCGCGGACGCGACGTTCTTCAACCACCGCAGGCTTTGAATCATCGCAACGAAACTATGGCTCAATTGATTGAATTTGCCGGCAATCACCTGGTTTTGGTGAGTGCCTTTTTCTTCATCCTCGCGTTGCTGATGGTAAACCTGGTGCAGGCTGGCGGGTCAAGGTCCGTAATTCCCGTGCAAGCTGTGCAACTATTCAATCGCGAGGACGCGCTGCCGCTCGACATCCGAAGTGCGACCGATTTCGAGGCGGGACACATCGTCAATGCGAAAAACATACCCGCGGCCGATCTCAAAACGAGGCTAGACGAGCTAAAGAAACGGAAGGAGAAGCCGGTTTTGGTGTATTGCGCGACGGGAACGACGTCGACGGCGGCGATCAAGGAATTGTCGGCGGCGGGATTCGAACATCTCTATAGCCTGAAAGGCGGGATCGCGGCGTGGCGAAGCGATAATCTACCGCTAACTCAAAAGCGGTAACTCTACCGGCGCGCGGCGCCTGGAACCAATGAATTGGGTGAATTATGGCAGACGATAAGAGCGACGTACTCGACACCGAGCAGCAGCCGACGCCCGGCCAATTGGGCATACAGAAGATCTATGTAAAGGATTTATCGTTTGAGGCGCCGAACACGCCAACGGTATTTACCGAAAAATTGAATCCCACCGTGGACATACATTTTTCGAACGAAACGAAAGATCTCGGTGACGCTCAACACGAAGTAGTGCTCTCGGTTACCGTGACCGTTAAGCAAGACGACCGATCGGTATACCTCGTCGAAGTTCAGCAGGCCGGTATCTTTACGATCAGCGGTTTCCCAGTCGAACACTTACCGGCAATTCTCGCGACCGCGTGCCCTAACATACTGTTCCCTTACGCTCGCGAGGTTGTTTCCGACATCGCCACCAAGGGAGGGTTTCCGCAGATATTGTTGGCGCCGGTGAACTTCGAGATGCTATATGCGCAAGAATTGCGCCGCCGCCAACAGGACGATGCTAAGGCTCCAACTCACTGATCGATGTGGGCGGGCTCGAAATCGGCAGTCTGCTTGGAACCGCAGTCCACGACCCGGCCGTTCGTTAAGGTGTAGACGATGGTAGCGCTGGCGTCGAGCAAGCCTCGAATTCTCGTCCTCGGTGCCGGCGCTTGGGGGACCGCGTTGGCACTCGTTCTGTGCCGGAACGGAGGGAACGAGGTTTTTCTCTGGGGCCGCGATGAAGACGCGATCGCAACAATGCGACGGACGCGAACCAACGAGCGGTACTTACCCGGGATTAAGCTGTCGCCAGACTTGAATCTCGTCGCCAGCGACCGGGAACTCCCGCCCGATATCGATATGATCGTGGCAGCCGTTCCGTTTCAGACATTGCGCTCCGTGCTCGAATTCTTTGCCGGTGCGATTGGACCGGCCCAATGCGTCGCCTGCGCGTGCAAGGGGCTCGAAAAGGACACTTTCCAGCGTGCCGACCAAATTGTCGCCGACGTGTACCCGGCGACGACGACGGCCGCGGTGTTGTCGGGACCGAATTTTGCCGTGGAAGTGGCGAACCAGCTGCCTGCCGCAATTACGGTCGCCGCGCGGGACGACTTCTGGGGGCGCGAGCTGGTGCACCGCTTCTACTCGCAAACATTTCGTCCCTATTTGACGGCCGACGTCATCGGCGTCGAAATCGGTGGGGCGATCAAGAACGTAATAGCGATCGCGGCGGGGATCGCGGACGGATTGGGTTTGGGAGCTAATAGCCGGGCCGCGCTGATTACGCGCGGACTTGCGGAAATCACACGTTTCGGGGTGGCGCAAGGCGGGCAATTCGAGACGTTTTCGGGTTTGTCGGGCTTGGGAGATCTGGTATTGACGTGTACCGATGACAAATCCCGCAACCGTCGCTTTGGTTTGCGTTTGGCGGCAGGTGAGAACGTTGAGACCGCTATCGCGGAAATAGGTTTGGTTGAAGGGGCGACGACTGCGGCGGCGTTAGTCGAATTTGCCGGCCGACTCGGGATCGAGATGCCGATATCACGAGAAGTGGCCGATACCGTCGCGGCGAAAACGACGCCGGAACAAGCGGTCAGGAACCTACTGGCGCGCGACCCAGTTGCCGAAGCGCCCGGAGTTATCGACGCCCTCGACGCGGGTTAAAAAAGCCGCCCCAAGGCGAGTGCCCCGAATTAGTCACAGGTTCCCGGACGGGCTGCCCCGAAAAAGTGGCATTGACGCCATGCTTCGTAGACGACAACGGCCACCGCGTTAGACAGATTCAAACTGCGGCTCGAACCGGTCATGGGTAATCGCAGCTGCTGTTCTGGCGGGAAGGAACGGCGCATTTCGTGCGGAAGGCCACGCGTTTCGGGCCCAAATAGAAAGACATCGCCGGCTTCGAACCGCGCGTCGAACAGCGTGTTGTCGGCGTGGGTGGACAATGCGAATATCCGCTTATCGGTCAGCGTCGCCGTGAACGCCAAATAACTTGCGTGCGTAAGTACCGAAGCGTACTCGTGGTAATCGAGCCCAGCACGTTTGAGTGCACGGTCTTCCAATTCGAATCCAAGTGGCCCAATGAGGTGCAGCCGCGCGCCCGTGTTCGCGCAAAGGCGTATAATGTTCCCGGTATTCGGAGGAATTTCCGGTTCGTAGAGCGCAACTTCGAACATCAATCGATCTGGTTTCTATTCATGGAGCGACCCCCGCGATCACAAAGTCCCGAGTTAGCCACTGAATTCTGCGGCTTGAAATTCAGCTCGCCACTCGTTTTGTTGTCTGGTTGTGTCGGTTTCGGCGAAGAATATACGCGAGTCGAGGGGTTTTCCAACCGTGACGTCGGTGCTGTCTGCCTGAAGGGTACTACTCTGGATCCGCGGATCGGAAATGCCCCGCATCGGGTCGTGGAAACGTCGGCGGGAATGCTGAACGCGATCGGGCTGCAGAATCCGGGGGCGCACGCCGTCGTCGAAAATTATTTGCCGCGACTCGACTTCGGTGAGACCCGATTCATTGCGAATGTTTCGGGGTCTACGGTCGAAGAGTATGAGGCGGTAACCCGGATATTCGACGATTCGGCGATCGACGCCATCGAGATAAATATCTCATGTCCGAACGTGAAAGAGGGTGGCGTCGCATTCGGCAACGACCCGGATATGTCGGCCCGGGTCGTTTCAGCTTGCCGCCGGGTCACATCTAAGCCGCTGATAACAAAACTGTCGCCGAATCAGACCGATATCGCGGAAAACGCCAGGCGCTGTATCGATGCCGGCACCGATGCGTTTGCGGTCATCAACACTTTGATGGGAATGGCGATCGACATCGAGGAACGCAAGCCCGTCATAGGGAACAAGCAGGGCGGACTATCCGGACCCGCGATCAAGCCGATCGCGCTGTTGAAGGTTCATCAAGTCTATCAAGTAACGAGAAAACACGGCATTCCGATCATTGGCCAGGGCGGGATCGCCAGCGCCGATGACGCGATTGAATTTGTCCTCGCCGGTGCGTCGGCCGTGGGAATCGGAACGGCCCTGTTCTATGAGCCGCTGATTTGTCCGGAAATCAATCAGGGGATCCGTGACTATTTGAAGCGGCACGGTTATGCCGCAATCGATCAGGTCGTTGGCGCCATGGAGATCTACGACGCCTGAAAAACGGCCGCTCATAACAAAACGGGAATCGTCTCCAGAAACCTCGTGTCTCTTAGTGAACGTCTGAATAAGGCATCGATTTGAGAGCTGCGGTCGCGATTCATGATGAAA